>JAIROO010000039.1 GCA_031257535.1 Deltaproteobacteria bacterium | reverse complement strand
CGCCGAGGCTGGTTTAGGCCCCTTAGACGACGATTTCTGGGCCGGAGGGTTCGCGGCCATCGCCGCTCTCTTGGAGGCTTAAAGGATTAAAGGGCCTTTTTGGCCAGAGTTAAAAAGTTTTTTGGCGAAACCTTTTAATGGCCGAAAAAGGCCCGCAAGGCCTTTTTCGGCCATTAGTTCCTCTGGCTCGTTGAGAATGGTTAAGATCGCTTGAGGCCAACAGTTATTATTTGATAGCTGTTGGCTTTTAATTTATAGTCTAGTTGTTCATGATTTTTAAACTATATATTACTTAAACACAAATGTTATACTAAAAAGAAGCTAATATAGCAATTTTAATAAATTAATAAGACGTCTAAAAACTTCATATTAACTTAAATAAAAGAATATTAATGATAAATGGCTAAAGATATTGAAGGAAGATCTTCGCGCGTCAATCGCCCCCCGGGGGGATCCAAGGGGAGGCGGGGAAGGGCCAAAAAGAGCTCTGGCCTGTCGCGACTTTTTCTGTCTCAGCCGTATGGCCATATGTAGTTAGATCAACTCCTGAAATTCAGGAGAAAGCTATTTGATTTTCCTTTAGATTGAATTATAATGTTTTGTTAGTTCGCCCGCCATGACCTTAGGTCGAACTTTAGGCCGGCTGATTTTTAGGGCTTAATTTTAAAGTTAATCTTTTAAATCCACGTAAAAAATCCTATTTTAAGCCCCTCTTAAGTCCTTTTAGTTTTTTAGGGCCTTATTTCTGGTTGGTTAAGGCTTTTTGGCCTTTTTTCGCTTGTCTAGTTAGGCCAGTTTTTTGCCCTAATGTCTTAAAATATTGTTATTCTATTAAGTGAGCTAGGGTGGCCAGCGATTATCCCTAAAAAAAAGGATATTGCCTTAAAGGCGCTTTATAGCTATTTTTTTCGTCTTTTTTGGAGTTTTTTTAGTCTTTTAAGGCGTTTGGAGTGGAACGGGCTTTAACAAAGAGCGGCTTTTTTAAGCCAATAACGCGATTTTAGAATCTAATCTTTTGGCCCTAAGCCTAATAAATGGGCCCGCGATAAGGCTAAAGAGAGCCTTTAAGGTTAGTATTATTCGTTTAAAGTCGCTTTCTTTTTTTCCCCGGTTTTTCGGCGGCGGTATGGGTTAGCTTCATGGTGGATGGCCATTGCTGCGATTTTTTTCAAGATCTTTCTCTAAACAGTCAGGCGGATAACTTTTTTTTAAGTGGCATTGGTCTTTGGCGTCTGAGGCTTTTGGGCGAGGACGTGGAACAGGCTCAGGTGGCGGTTAGTCCGAGCTTTTTGTCCCTTTTAGGCGATATAAGGCCGCCCGAGGCGGGCCCTAAACCTGTTTTAATCCGCGAATTTTTAGATATCTGGATCCATCCTGACGAAAGAGCCTATTTTTTAACCGGCTTAGACTCCCTCATCCAAGGTCAAGTCGACCACATGGAGATGGAGATCCGCTTAAAGAGCTACATTTTGGGTCAGTGGCGCTGGTTTAACTTTCACTTTGGCCTGTCGCCGGTCAAAGAGGACGGGATTACCAACGTCGACGGCGTGGCCCTAGAAATCCACAATGACTTCTTAACTCGAAAAGCCTTAGTCGAAGCCTTGGCCGAAAAAGCCAAGACCACCAAAGATCTGGATTTAGAGCGCAAAAGGTTAGCCTTAGTCATTGAGGCCGCGGGTTTAGGCACCTGGGACTGCGACTTAAAGACCGGGCAAGTGGTCTACAGTCCCTTGTGGGCTAAATCCATTGGTTACGAGGTGGCTGAGCTGGGAGCGACCTTAAAAGACCGCGAAAAGTTCGTGCTACCCCAAGATCTTGCCAAAGCCGACCAGGCCCTAGACGCCCACCTCAAAGGCCAAACCTCAATGTACATGGCCGAGTACCGTTTAAAACGGCGCGATGGCTCAATCGTCTGGGCCCAAGACCGCGGTCGAGCCATGGAGCGCGACGAAAATGGCCAGCCGACCCGTTTGCTGGGGGTCATGATCAACGTTACCCGGCAAAAACAAATCGAAAAGGATCTTAACGATAGCAAGGAAAAGATGGAGCTCTTCTTCCGGGCGGCCAGCATTGGTACCTGGGATCTGAACTTAGTGACCGGCCAAGTGGCTTATAACGACATTTTCTACGAGCTATTAGGCTATAAACCTGGAGAACTAGAGAACAACTTGGAGGAGTGGGAGGATTTAGTCCATCCCGACGATCTGCCGGCGGTCAACGCGGGCCTGGAGATGGTCATTAACGGCCAGACCCTCGTTTACGCGACCGAAGTCCGCTTAAGGCATAAGCAAGGCCATTACGTCTGGACCTACGACGTGGGTCGGGTGGCCGAGTGGGACCGCCAAGGTCAAGCCGCCCGCTTAGTGGGTGGGCATATTGACTTTAGCCAGCAAAAAAAGATGGAGCAAGACATCTTTAAGATGATCGAGCTGGAAAGAAACTCGCGCTTAGCTAAAGAACTGGCTGAGGAGAGCGCCCGAGCTAAAAGCGAGTTTTTAGCCAACATGAGTCACGAGATCCGGACGCCCATGAACGCCATCTTGGGTCTGACCCACTTAACTCTCCAGACGGAACTGAACGAGCAGCAAAACGAGTACCTCCAGCGGATCTCCGTGGCCGCCCAAGCTTTACTGCGGATTATTAACGACATTTTGGATTTTTCGAAGATCGAGGCCGGTAAGCTTGAGATGGAGCTGACCGAGTTTAAACTGGAGAGTTTGCTAAACTCTAGTTTTAAGCTTTTATCCTCCCAGGCTCAGGCGAAGGGCTTAAACTTTACCTGTCAGCTGGCCCCGGATCTCCCCACCCACTTTCTGGGCGACCAGGTTCGTTTAGGCCAGATCTTAAACAACCTCTTAAGCAACGCCATTAAGTTTACCCCCGAAGGCGAGGTGACGTTTGGGGCACGGTTAGTCGAACGGCAAGGCGACGAGGCTCTCTTAGAGTTTCGGGTTAAAGACACGGGGATTGGTTTGGCCCCCGAGCAAGTCGGTAACCTTTTTAAAGCTTTTTCCCAAGCTGACGCGTCTATTACCCGAAAATACGGGGGCACGGGCTTAGGTCTAACTATCTCCCGTCGTCTAGCCGAGATGATGGGCGGCCGGGTCTTTGTGGAGAGCGTTTTAGGCCAAGGCAGCGTCTTTTACTTTACCGCCCGCTTAAAGGTCGTCGCCTCCAAAGAGGGGGCCACGGACTCGGCGGTCTCCTTTAAGGGTCTATCGGCCTTAGTCGTGGACGACGACCGCAACGCGAGGGAAATAATTAGCGCGGTTTTACTGCGGGAAGCCTTTGACGTCCTGACCTTAGACAGTGGTCAGGCGGCCCTCGATTACCTGGAAAATCGCGAGGTCTTGCCGGATCTCCTGATTATTGACTGGCGTATGCCGGATTTAAACGGCTTAGACACGGTCAAGCGGTTACGGGATAAACTCGCCCCAGCTCGCCAATTTCCCATAGTTATGGTGACCGCCTATAATCGCGACGAGATCCTGCCCATGGCCAGGACCTTAGGTATCCGGAAAGTCTTAGACAAACCCATCTCCGCCTCGCAACTGCACAACATCCTGATGGAACTGTTTGGTCAGGAGCGGGCTACTCGCCGCCAGAGTCAAGATCTAGTCAAAGAGACGATTAAAGACATTGTCGGAGCCAAGATCCTTTTAGTGGAGGACAACGACATTAATCAGCTGGTGGCTGGCCGGATCTTAGGCAACGCTGGGTTCGCGGTGACCGTCGCGGGTAACGGGGTGGTGGCCGTTGACAAGACCCGGGACGAAGGCCCGTTTGATCTGATTCTAATGGATATTCAGATGCCGGTCATGGATGGCTTTACGGCGACCCGGAAGATCCGCGAGCTAGGTTTTAAGGATCTGCCCATAGTGGCCATGACCGCCCACGCCATGTCTAGCGATAGGGACCTGTCCTTACAAGCGGGCATGAACGACCACATTAATAAACCCATTAACGTCCAAGAACTTTTTCAGACCCTCGCCAAATGGATCCCGCCCAAAAACTCCCAAAAAAATAGTTAAAAGCTAAAGAACGCGTCTTTAATAGTGGTTAGGAGAAAAAAACGCGACTTAAAAAGTAGCTAAAAGCCTAATAAGCTTCATTTAAAATCAGTTTATAGCTAAAAAAACTCTACTTTAACTGCGGCTTATAAGAAGACGCCTTGGTAAAAACCCCCTTTTAATTTTTGAGGGCTTGTTTACACACAATATATAGTGGCATCTATACCTTTATATTAGCGTTTATAGTAAAGCCACGCGCCTAAAATTTCAAAACAGGGGTTTTTACGAGACCATCATAATTGAAAACAGCCTCAAGGAATCTCCCTAAAACGTCATCATTAAAATATTTAGGATCAATATCACGGCCAAATAACAATTTAATAAGCAATTTACTCATTTGATCGCTAATTTTATATAAAGCGCTGCGATGAAAAGATAGAGCGTTTAACATTAAGCAAAGTAAACATTCACCATGAGAGATGTAATGGTCTTTAGTTTTTGGTAAAATAGTATTTATGAAGTTAATAAGGTTGTATTGAATGAATAATGCAGCTATAAGACCGTAATGACCAATATCGCGTGATATAATATCATGTGACCCACACTGGTCAATAGAAGCGGAAGTGGTAATGTTCTGAGCGTCAGAATTTGAATCTAAGCAAGCCATTCAATCCCTCATTTAATAAAACATGCTAATGATCCCGAAGCGCTTGAAAATGAAGATACAGAAATAAGAAGACAGTGTTAATA
>JAIROO010000344.1 GCA_031257535.1 Deltaproteobacteria bacterium | reverse complement strand
GTAATTTATATAAATTATTTGATGTTACTCCCCCAAGCTAGTTATATCCGAATTGAGGATTCATGGAAATTTTACTTTAGCCAGGAGGTCAATAGTCATATTTTTTTCGGGAGCTTAGGATAATTAAGGGGAAAATACCTTGATTTAAGGGGTGGGGTTTTGAAAGATAATGATATTTAACTATAACTAAAATTGTGTCTATAACTATTACTACAGCTTAATGAAGAAATATTTTAAAATCAAAAATAAAATTTAAAACTCGCTAATTGTCCCGCAGAACTAGAAAATAATGAGCCAAAAATATGTAAACAAGGTCAAGCCAAAAATATGATTTTCCGCGAGAAAATTTGGCCAGCCGCCCGCCTATAATTTCTAAACATGGGTTTAAACCTCGAGGCCCTCAATTAAGATTTTTCCCCACCTTCGGGTTTAACGGCTTAGACAATTCCAAAACGATTTAAACTTTCCTGGTTTTCCCCTTACGCGACCTGAGTCCCGCCTCGCTCCGCCAAAATTTTGGCGGCGAAAAGACGCCATTTTAGAGCTTAACCCCTTTAGGTTAGAGAGCCCACTTAAAAGTAATAGATCCATTTTTTGGAATTAATGACTTTTATTAACCATTTTTTGGAAAAATCAAATCCTATAAACTTATGGCTAAATCCCTTAAAATGGCGGTCAAAGCCGAGTCTGGGCTGGCCTCGGCAATGGGTTTTTGAAGTTTTTCGGCTAAGAGAGCGGACATGGGATCAAAAGGCAGGCGAGCCAAGATGGGCAAATCCGTTTCTTTAGCGAAGGTTTTGACGTTTTCCGGGTCGTGGAGAGGAGTCCCGCCGCGGCAGTCTGGGCAGATAAAAAGGGCCTGATTTTCCACTAGCCCCTTGATCTTGGCGTTAGCCTGTTTTAAGCAGTTAATGGCTTTATGGGCGTCGGCTAGGGCTAAGGGATGGCCAGTGACCACGACCAGAGCCGAGAGATCTTTGATCAGATTGATAATGGTTAAGGTCTCGTCTCCAGTGCCTGGAGGGGCGTCGATCAGAAAATAATCCAGCTCAGGCCAGGCCGTTTCCCCTAAAAACTGGGCGATGGCTCTAATTTTCCGGGGCCCTCGCCACATGACGGCTTGATTGACGTCGTTTAACAGGTATTGGACGGTCATGACCCAGAGGTTTGGGGCGGCCATAACTGGGAGGAGCCGCCCTTGTTCGTCGGCTTTGAGTTGGGCTTTTAAATATAAGGCCGCCGCCAGATCCGGGCCATGAAGGTCAATGTCCAATAAACCAACGCGTCGCCCGGCTTTAGCGAGGATAAAGGCCAGGTTAACGGCCAAGGTAGTTTTGCCCACCCCGCCTTTGCCACTAAAAATAAGGTATTTACGGCCAAGCTTCGCGACTACTTCGGCCAATTCCTTTTGCTTTAAACCCCGGCCTAAATCGCCAAATGTCGTGGTCATGATTTTATTCTTTGCTAGCTATTCCGCGAAAAGTTAAATTGTGAATAATTTGGTCGGAAAAGGCCAGTCTCTCTCTTAAAAATTCATTTTCGGTCTTTAAAAGAGCTAACTGGCGATCTAATTCGTCGTTTTCCTTTTCTAAGGCCAGATTTTCTTCGTTTAAGCGTTGGAATAACTCCGACCGAGCTTCTCGGGTGGCCTCTTCATCGGTTAAGGCTTGATCGCTGGTCGGAGGAGCTTCTTGTTTAATTAAGACGGTGGAGGCGGCCGGGTCGCTGGGAGCTTTAGGCGCGCTTTTAGCGGCTAAAGGGGTTTGGCCGTCTTTAGTTAAAGCTGGGGTGGCCCCGGCTTCTTTGGTTTCTTGACTCGCCGGAGTAGCCGAGGTTATGGCCGTCTCGGCGCCTTGGGGAGAGGTTTTAGCTTCGGGTTGGTCAGGGCTAGGTTGGGTCGGCTCGCCTGTCGTTTGAGGCCCGTTAACTGTGGCCACCACCGGGGTTAAGCTCGTGGGGTCGGCTTTAGTCTCGGTAGAGGCGGAGTCAGTCGTCAGGTCGGTCGCGCTAGGTTCTGACCCTTTAGTCAGGTCGGTTTCGCTAGGCTCTGAGCCAGTAGTTTGGTCGGTCTTGGCTCCGCTAGGCTCAATCCCAGTAGTTTGGTCGGCTGGGCTAAGGCTCGCGGGGCTAGGGGGAGTTTGGGGGCTCTCCGCCGAGGGCGGGGCGGTCTCGGCCGGGGTCGTGACCCCGGCCGACGGAGTCAGGGTGGCCGAGGGGACCGAGGCTTCTTGCGCGGTGGTCTCGACTGGCAGAGGGGCTTTGACGTTACTGGTTGAATAGTAATTGTCGGCTTCTGGATAGAGACCACGGACGTTTTTGGCGAGAGTCGTATCTTGACTTAAAGGCGTAAAAGCCAGATAGCCAGGCACGATGATGATCAAGAAAGCCAAACCCGCGAAAAAGGGAGCCAAAGAAATAGAGGCGTTTTTGGTTAAAAATTGGGCTAGCTGGGTCCGAAACGCCGCTAAAGCGGCTAAGAGGGGAATTAAAATGGCCATGATGGCTTGCGGCCAAAGAAAATTCGGCATGACCTTGGTAATCTGGGTCGGCGACTGATTTAGGTTAGCTAAAGTTAAACTCGGGGCCGTCCCCGCGCTCCATAAACCAAAAAAGGCCTTAATAATACTCAAACCCGACCCCAAAAAGGGATAGACTAAGGCGCAAGTGAGAAGGATCGCGAGCCCTAACTGATGGCCGCCAAAAATGCGCCAAACGGTCCAGAGAACCGCGAACCAGGCCAAAAGAGTCGTAAAAGCCCACAGAGACGAAAAGCTAAAGATTGGAAAAATGTCGGCTTCAGGATTATATAAGCTAGTTAAAGTTAAGGCTAAAGACAGGCCAATCCCGGCTAAGGTGGCTCGTTGAGGGAGGCCTAGAAATCGCCAGGTGGGAATTGAGACGAGTAAAGTCACCGTGGTTAAAACCAAGGCCTGGAAAAAATAGGGAGCGTCTTTAATGGTGGCGAAAGCGGCCCACAACGCCATGATCCCTAAGCTTAAGACATAGAGGAGCGTCCAAGCTATGGTGGAGATAAGGGGTCTTATGGGTTGGGGTTTAGTTGATTCGCTTGGGTTGGGCATGGCTTGGTTATTATTCAGATCTTTGACCGCTTGGCTAACAACAATAGGCGGGGCCGGTTCTTCTTTGGCCTCGTCTAAATTGGCCTCGGCGGGTGGAGAGTTAGTCGGGACGTTTTCCCCAGATGGGGTGGGAGCGTTAGAATTGGCCAGATCTTCAGGCATAATTACCCCTCCGACGTTTATCGACCTTTAAATTATGTTACCATAGACGGAAAGACCTGGCAAACGGCCGAAAAAGACCAAAAAAACTTAGAAAACCCCTCTTCGTCAGGCTCAAGGGCCTTTTTGGGCGGAAATGCCTTTTTGAGGATATTTAAAATAAAATCGACCGTTTTAGAGTCAGACTAAAACTTCAGACTAAAACTAAGGAGATTTCTTCTCGCGTGGAAGTCAAATCTAACCCCATCGCTCGGGTCACCCGGGCTTATCGCCATTTGGAGCGCTTAACCGAACTAACTCGAGTCATGGTTAAGTTTGGGTTTGGGGATCTATTTAACGCCATAGGTTTGGGGGACATCCTTATTCGGGCCCGAAAATTAGTGGGTTTAGCCGAAAAACCCCCGGGATTGTCTAGGCCTAAACGCTTAACTTTGGCTTTAGAGGAGATGGGTCTAGTCTTTGTGAAGTTGGGCCAGTATCTCTCCTCGCGGCAAGACATTATACCGGTGGAGTACCTGGAGGCTTTTTCGACCCTTCAAGACTCAGTGCCGGGCCTTCAGTTACGCGAGGTCTTAAACATAATTAGCGCTGAGCTAGACGAGGAAACCTTGTTTGAGGTTTCTGAAACGCCTTTAGCCGCGGCCTCCATTGGCCAGGTCCATACGGCTAAATTAGCCACTGGCCAGGAAGTGGTGGTTAAGATCCGGCGGCCTGGCTTAGAGAAACAGGTCAACACGGATCTGGAGATTTTAGCCGAAATAGCCACTCAAGTGGAAAAGTTCTTGCCTTTTTTGGCTTACATTCACCCCGTCGAACTGGTCAAGGAGTTTCGGCGGTCCTTACTCGCCGAGCTAAATTACCGGCGAGAGGCTTTTAACCACGCCCGATTTTACCGCCTTTACGCCAATAACCCGGAAATTAAAATTCCCACCCTTTATCGCGCTCTTTCCACGAAGAACGTTTTGGTTATGGAGCGCTTAAAGGGTTTAAAAATAGACGATCTTGATGGTTTGGCCGAAAGTGGCTTTGAGAGGAAGGAGCTAGCTCGTTTGTCGTCGCGGGTGGCCTTAGAGCAGATTATGCGCTATGGGTTTTTCCACGCTGACCCTCACCCGGGCAACATCTTCGTCCAACCCGGCCCAACCTTGGCTTTTATGGATTTTGGCTTAGTCGGGCAGCTAGACCGGAAAACTCGGGAGCTGCTCTTTCGCTTGGCTTTAGGCGTGGCTCGACAAAACCCCTTGGCCGTCACCCGAGCCGCCTTAAGTTTAACCACCCCCGAAACTCGCGTCGACGTGGACCGTCTAGAGATGGAGATCGGGGTTTTTATGGAGAACCATCTCTCGGGGACTTTGGGCGACCTAAGGGTGGGGCATTTGTTACAAGACTCCTTGGACCTATTGACCCAGCATCAGTTAAGAGTCCCGCCAAATTTATTGTTATTGGTTAAAGCCTTGGTCCAGTACGAAAGTTTAGGGGTCCGACTGGATCCAGACTTTCAGATCGTCGAAGAGGCTAAACCGGTATTAACGGGGATCTTTAAGACCCGTTTTTCGCCGGGTTGGTGGCTAGAGTTAATCAAGAGAAAGGGTCTGGAGTTGGCCGGCTTTCTCGAAAACCTGCCCAAAGACCTAGAACCCATGTATCAGTCCTTAAAAACCGGTCGTCACCAAGTCGACATGGAGATTAAGGGCTTAGACAGGTTAGGCCAGGCCATTAACAAGGCTAGTTACCGTCTGGCATTGGCCTTGGTTTTAGGGTCTTTAGTTATAGGCTCGGCTTTGGTCATCCACGCTAAGATCCCGCCCTTATGGCATGATCTCCCGATTTTGGGGTTAGCGGGGTTTTTAGGGGCGGCCATTATTGGTTTTGGGTTAGTCATGGACTTTATCCGGAAAGACTTAAGCGATTAAAAGCCAAAAAAGACCATTAAAGCGTTTAAATCCTCTAGGCATTTGAATTTTGGGTTAGGAGCTATCTATTACTCCTAATATAGTTGAAATATTATTTAAAGATTAGAGATTAACGTGGTCGTAAAACATTATTTATAGGCTTTTTGAAATTTAAGACTCTTCTTTCTACTATATATGTTCGTTTAAAATTTTTAACCACTGCAATTATATCTTATAATAAAGCAACAAAAAAATAAAATTAATCTTTATTAATCGATAACTACTATATAATGATTTATAAATATAATTATATCATATTGAACTGGTATAAGGTCCTTAGCGACATAAGATGTGACCAAAAAGCGCCGCCCCTCCATTTCATAGCCAAAAATTAGACGTCTGACTCCCAAAAACGCGTTTATTAACAATAATTTCCACGACTAGTAAATCGCCATTCTTATAGGTTCCCTCATTTTCGATTTTTCTCTTGGACAAAAAGAAGACAAAAAGGGGCGAGGGTCAGTAAAAATTAGAATCGTTAGAAATTAAGTTTTTTCGATTGTCAGGCCTTGGATTTTTGTGCTATAAACTGTTAAGGTTATTCCTTAAACGCTTTTTGGCCTTAGGCTAACTTGGCGCGGTTATTTCTGACTGGTCAGCTGAAACTGTTCGTTGGTTTTTAGTTTTTTTGTCCTTTCTGATGATTTTCTTATCATAGATTTACTTAAAAATTAAGTCTGTAATAAATCACGTTAAATTTGTCTATTGTCTTATTTTAGATTATTAGTTTTTTTTTGGTTTAGAGGATATCTGGAGGTATCGGATAATGGCTCCCACTGACAGTAAAGTTATAGACGACTTGAAGGCCGCTTTCGCCGGCGAGTCTCAAGCTAATCGCAAGTATTTGGCTTACGCCTTAAAGGCCGACGAGGAGAAGCTGCCCTACGCGGCTAAGATCTTCCGGGCCGCGGCCGAGGCCGAGACCATCCACGCCCACAGCCATTTACGGGTTTTAGACGGCGTTCATTCCACGGCGGAAAATCTTAAGGACGCTATTGGCGGCGAGACTTACGAGTTTACGACCATGTACCCGGGGATGATTGAGCGGGCTAAGGCCGCGGGGGACAAGAAGGCGGAAAAAGACTTCCATTTGGCCAATGAAGCCGAAAAAATCCACGCCGAACTCTTTAAGAAAGTCGCCGCGGATCCCACTAAACCGGCTCCGAAAGTCTACGTCTGCAAGGTCTGTGGTCACGTTCATGAGGACACGATCCCGGATAAATGCCCTATTTGCGGCAGCAAAGCCCAGGCCTATTTCGAGATCCACTAAAAGCGATTTATTCGCTGATTTCCAAAGGATCCCCATTTTGGGGGTCCTTTTTTTTGATTTCTGGTCCTTTAAAATTTGGGGCCTTGGAAAAAATATTAAAAAAAAGGTCAAAAAAAAATTAAAATTTCTAACTTCCCGAATTATCAAATTTTTCCCGCCCATCCGCGTTTAGCCGCTAGTTCCAAAATTTCCAATAAAAAATACAAAAATATCAATTAGGGCTTAAAAGAATTATTTTTCTAAAACTCTTAAAAAGAGCTGGGGTTTACAAAAATGACGGCCTGGACTATCCTTTTACTCCGAACATTCGTTCGTCGCATTCAGTTTTCTCGATCTTGTTTTTAACGTTTTAGTCGCTTATCAGAGAGCCAAAAACGTTGCCGCCGCAATTGAATTAATTTTAGACTTAATAAGATATTAAAGGTCGGTTTAACCACTATTTGTGAAGTTTTTCTTTGGCCGCCTAGTAAATTTTGTCATTAAAATAAGACAATCATATTTTATAATACACACTTATTTAGAGGTTAAAGACTGGCTTAAAACTCGCAAATTTGACGTTACAAATAAAAGGACTGTATAATATTCCCCAAAGGCGGCTAATTGTCCATAGCGGTTTTGGCCGCCCACCCCTAAAAAAAGGGGCGAATAAAACGTCCAAAAGGTCCTTGGCGTTCTAATAGCGTAAAGCTTTTAGCGCGCCTATTCATTTTTTCGGCCGAGCCTATGGTGAGCTAAATAAGGAGGCGCGAATTGAACTATAACCTTAGAGTCGACGTCATAGAGGCCTTGCCTCAAAAAACCTTAGCCGGCTATTGCGCTATCGTCAGTCCCGAGGGAGTCAAAGATCTCTACGACAAACTTTGGCGAGCGTTTTTAGCACGGGTGGATAAAAACGAGGCGTTAGCCGAGCGCCCCTTCTATGGGGTCTGCTACAATCTCCAGGCCAATGGCCTTTTTGAGTACTGGTTGGCCGTGGAAATCGCTCCTGGGGACCTGATACCGCGCGATATGATCCCTTTTCATTTGACTGGGGGCACTTATGGCTCAACCGTTGAAGCTCACGGAATCTCCTTGGCCTACGTTTACCATTCGCTTATGGAAAAGTGGACGGCTCCCTCTGATTACGCCCTAGACTGGAAAATGCCTTTTTTCGAGGTCCACGTTCCGGGGCGGTTCCGGTGGCAAGTGGTCAAAATATGTTTGCCCTTGCAGTTTTCGGTCATGAACTATAAAGAGTATTTGTCGGTGTGCCTTGGGGCCTAAAGGCGTTGACTCTACTTTGTCGTAAGCCAAAGCGGAAATCTCGCTTAAGAGCTATAGGACTGGTTGTTTTTTTAACTTAAATTTTCGCGAAAAGTTCGCTCGGGCGATTGTTTAAGTTATCTAAAATTATTTCGGCCTTCGTAAGCATTTTGGCCAAAGAGCGGCTGACGTCTAGTTTTAAGCCTTTGATTCGCGAAAGGCTTTAGTCTAAAAGGGCCTTGTTAATCGGGTCAAAATCCCACCTCTTGACCCTTAAAAAAATCTACTTACTAACGTTAGTAAAAATAGCGAATGATTAGAACTAGCCACATCATCCGACCTTTTTAAATAAAAAAACGTTCGCGAACTACGATCTCGTTTACCCCCCGTAAGCTCAAAAATAACCTCTTCCTTAATCTCGCCATTTTTAAGCCTTAACGCGTCTAAATTATTAAAGGGACCAAGAGTCAACTTTGACCTTGGATCTTTAATGATCTAAGGATAAAATTTACCTCAAAAATCAAGACAGTTAAAAGGCGCGAAATAGCGCATACTAACGTTAGTAAAAACGACTAAAGACTAGACGTGGAGTCAGCGAAAGAGAAAATAAACCCTTAAAATACGCTCTTCATTTTTTTAAGCTTACGGCCAAAACTGGTAAATGTCAGAGCCAAAAATTGGCGAGCTTTGATTTTAACTATTTTTAAGGCGAGGACCATATTTTTGGCCAAAATATGGTTAATCGTAATTTAGCCAAAAAATTTTTGGCCTTAAATCGTTTAGCCAAAGTGGCTAAAAGGGAGTCGGCTAATATTAGGGGAGCTTATGGATTATGGATAAAAATAAAATTTAAAAAAACGTTTAAGTTTTTTAAGCGAGGCGAAATCGCGACCCCAAAAAAGCCAAAAAACGAAAAAAAATGATTATTGACGCGACCAAAACGACGCGGACAAAATCTTAAAAATTTGGCCTTTTGGTTAAAGTCGCCTCTTTTTAGGTTTTTCTTCAAAGGGAGCGGCTTTATAAAAAAGCCAAAAAAATGAACGGCGTTAAGCTCCGGCTTTTAAGGTTTAAAAAAAAGGGAATGGAATTTGTAAATAATAAATACCATTATAAGCGATAGGTGCCCTTATTATTTTTTATCAATAGACTATAAAAAAATATAATAAATCGGCAATAAGGCCAATAGGATCTAAAGTTTTAGGCGAGCCTTTAAACAAAAGTCTAAATAGGGCGGAGGCGGAAAGCTTAACTGGTCAAAACGACTTAACGACCAAAAATTAATAGAATTTTAGGGCCTTAAAAAGCTTCCGGCTAAAAGTTTCTAAGAGATTAGGGCTCTTTGGGAAGTTATTTTAAAGGCTAAAAAAACCAAAAGCGCGCCCTTTTTGACCAGCTTAAAACCTAAGGCCAAGAGAGCTTTTCGAAAGTGACTAGCAACTGTTAGTTCGGGACCCTGGAAAAAGGCTTTTTAAAATAACATTATTGAATCTTTTGAAAGGCCCTTAAGCGTTTTTTTTGGGCGAAAACAATAGGCTTAACTTATTAAAATGATGTATTAATAGTTTAGGTAATTAAAGAATCATCAAAACCGCGAAAAAAAAATAGCTAAAAATCTATCTTGGCTCCTCATGGGAAATTTTTTTCATTAAATAAGAGGAAAAGACGCTTTAGCCATTGATTTATGATTCTAGCTTTGGTTACAATGTTATCAGTTTATTGACGTGGACCTGGTTGTCCGCCATTTTGGGTTTTGTTTTTTTGGTCCTTATAGCTTTTTGGCGGCGAAAATCGCTAAGGCTTATATTTCAGGTTCTTGACCATTTTTTAGGGATTGGGCGAGGAAGGTCAAAAAATCATTAATTTTGGACCATTAAAGCCTTTATTTTTGGGCTGACCTTTTTTGATTGGGGGTTCTTTTTTTTTGGCATAACATTTTGATTTTATTAACGAAAATTAAAAAAAATGTTTTTCGCTTGATTTTTTTTCGAAAAATGATTATTTTGTAACCTATCGATAGTTCCTTTTCGCTTTGAGCCCTCAGAAGAAATTAGCTGATTTTTTTAGCGGACTTAATAACGATTTAATGGAATTTTTCTGGATTAAGCGGGTTTCCTTTTCTTTTCTAGCGAGAGTTTTCAAGCTATTTCAAGCGGGTTTATTATTTTTTTATCATTAGTTTTGTCTAGCAATATATATTTTACGCTTTTTATTTTAATTAATTACCGTGAATAATGTAATTAATCTGATAACGCTCCTTTCGCTTTATTAGCGTTGATAACTTTAATACAACGGTTTTTTTGGAGGCCAATTAAGGGACGCTGTCCGATTCAAGGTTCGATGGAATTATGGCTATTAACAAAAAATTTCCTACCTTTCAGTACAACATTTTGGGCGAGACCATAAATCTGCCCCTTGTTGACGAGATAGGCAAGACCAAAGAGATAATTTTGGTCAACTCTACCATTTTGTTCGCTAAGAGGGGGTATGACGCCGTATCCATCCGGGACATCGCCAAAGTTATTGGTATTAAGCCCTCGTCCCTATATAACCACTACAAAAGTAAGGAAGCCCTTTTCGAGGCCGTTCTTCGCCACGCTGAGGATCTCTACTTGCTCTATTTCCGGCGGCTCGACGAAAATCTGGCCCATTGCCATAGCCTAGAGGAAATGATTGAGCTCATTTTCAAGGAGCCCAAGAAAATGGCCAACATTTTTACCTGCTACGCCTTTTCTCTGGTCCAGTCAGAGCAGTTCCGGGATAACCGCTCTGGCTTGATCCTGACCAATACCTTTCTTGAGTATAGTATCAACTTCCTCAAGAACTGGTTCGACAAGTGCGCGGAAAAGGGTCTTTGTAACCCCTTTGACACCAAGACCGTCTCGACCATCATCATGCACAACGTGTTGATGGCCATTAACCTTCGGGTTCACGAGTGCATGGATCGTCACGCGCCTTACTCTTACTCCGAGATGTTCGACTCCTTAAAACAGATTATCTTAAAGTTGGCCGGTTTTTAGGGGCCGGTTGTTTTTAAATTTTTTAGGTCGCCTTCTTTTAGACGCCCGATCGTTGAAAGGCGCCTGGCGATTAACTTTCGCCCTAGACCAAAAAAACCTTAAGGCTTTTAATTTTTGGTAGTATAGTTAGACGGGGCCTTTTTCTGAGGTAGTTTTCGGGCCCGGAGTTTTAGCGGCCATTTAGGCTTAGAATCTTTATGTTTTTATTTTTAGCTCTGGTTTTTTAAGTCTTAATTAGTGGCTTTTAAATCAAAAAAATAGGCCTGGCTAAGCGTTCGTTTTTTTCTTAAGCCAGTTAAAAACCAAAAAAAAGGTTGAAGATCAAATTTATCGATCTTCAACCTTTTTTTATGTAAAATAGCTTACGCCAAAAAAACTTTAGGGTTCTTATTTTTTTAACTTTTATAAGGTAATTATGTGTTTAAGGAGCTAGTATGAGCAAAAAAGGTTATCGTCTAGAAACTTTAGCTATCCACGCTGGCCAAGTCCCAGACCCCACG
>JAIROO010000335.1 GCA_031257535.1 Deltaproteobacteria bacterium | reverse complement strand
AGAGCGAAGGCGCGAAGACCTTTACGAAAGCCGGCTGCGAGAAATTCGCATGGCCGGTTTGATGAGGGGGAGACTGGAAACGGGACAAATGTTACCGCGCCAGCTCCCTACTCTACTTTTTTCATACATTTCATTTATTTCGTATCTTGCAATTTGCGCAAAAAATATATTACTATTATCTTCTTTATTTATTTTATCTAACGCTTTTATGCAAGAACATATTCCATTAAGTGGTATTTGAATAATACTAAATACTTTATTTTTCCATTCTGATGATATTTTATTTTTGACTGTAATAATCGAGCATTCTTCAATATTAGGAGAAATTTGTTCAAAATTAGCTTTAGCTTTACAGTCAAAATTGTTAAACACGAATAACACTGTCGTATGGATGGCTTGCGCTTCGGCGCGGTTAATAAAATTCTTATTTAGCTGAGCCTTAACTCTGGGGTCGGACTCTAAAGGAATTGATTTCTCAGTAAACCCATAGATAAAGTTATTGTCATAGACAACTACTGGTTTATAACCATAGAAATTTAAAGCATAACTTTAATTTCCGTTTTCGTTAAAGCTCTGGGGCGGAACTAAGCCTAAGTGGCTAAAAGCCTTTAAAGTGGCTTTCCGTCCCCTGGGGGTGCGGCAGATAAAATTTTCTTTAATAAGGTAAGGCTCGTAAACTTCTTGAATAGTGTCGGCCTCTTCGCCCACGGTGGAGGCTAGAGTCTCTAAACCGACTGGCCCGCCGGCGTATTTAACGCTAATAGCCTCTAAGATTAGGCGGTCTAGGCGGTCTAAGCCTTTTTGGTCAATGTCCAAAAGCTTTAAGGCCGCGTCGGCCGTGGCTCTATCCACCTGGCCTTTGGATTTGACCTCGGCGAAGTCCCTAACCCGCCTCAGCAGACGACCCGCGATCCTAGGCGTCCCCCGACTGCGACGAGCGATCTCTAAGGCTCCCTCGGGGTCGAGAGGCATTTTCAGGAAACCAGCGGCCCGGACGACGATCTGGGCTAACTCGGTTTCGTCGTAATAGTCTAAGCGCAGCTGAATGCCAAAACGATCCCTTAAGGGCGGGGTTAACAACCCCGCCCTGGTCGTGGCCCCAATTAAGGTAAAAGGCGGCACCTCTAAACGAACCGAGCGAGCGCCGGCCCCGTCGCCGACCACTAGATCTATGCGGTAATCTTCCATGGCCGGATAGAGATACTCCTCCACCGCGTGAGAGAGACGGTGGATCTCGTCGATAAAGAAGATGTCCATGGGCTCTAAATTAGTTAAAAGGGCGGCCAAGGAGCCGGGTTTTTCCAGAGCCGGGCCGGAAGAGTTTTTAAAGCCCACCCCTAGCTCGCGGCTTAAGATATAGGCTAAAGAGGTTTTGCCGAGACCAGGCGGGCCGTGGAAAAGGACGTGGTCCAGGCACTCTTGGCGATTTTTAGCCGCGGCCACGAAAATAGCCAGCTTCTCGCGGAGAGCCTTTTGACCCAAAAACTCGGCCAAGCTCTTGGGCCTTAAAGCTTTCTCGGTATTCCGCTCGTTAGAGCTGAGGTCGTCCTCGACCGCGCGGGGATCCATTAGATAATTTTTCGACCCGGGCTCCAGTAACGGTTGGAGACGGGCTGGCAGTCGCGGTGGAACTCTAAGTATTTAAAAATGGCTCTTTTTAGGTCTTTGCGCTCGGCCACCTCGTGCACCCCCCTAATGTCCCCGTAAAAGTCCAGGTTCTCGTAGACCCTTTGGGAGTTTTGGCAGAGAGCTTGACCCCTAACGTCCTCCTCCCGCACTGGAAACCCTCGGGCTTCCATGACCCTGGGCCCAGTAAAAATGATTAAAGCCTGGGGCTCGGCGATAATAACGTCGCCCAAAGCCGCGTAACTAGCGATGGCCCCGCCGGTGGAGGGATCGCCCAAAATAGAGATAAAAGGCACCCCAAAGCGTTTGAGGCGGGTTACGCAGTTGACGGTCTTGACCATCTGGGTTAAAGCCGGGACTCCTTCCAGAAGACGGGCCCCGCCAGAGCAGCACAGGCTAATTAAAGGGAGACATTTAGAGCGGGCGTACTCGGTAACCCGGAAAAACTTCTCGCCAAAGACCACGCCCATGGTGCCGCCGGCGAAATAAAACTCGCAGATAGCCAGAGCCACGGGGTAGCCGTAGATGGTGGCTTCCCCGGTCACCAGGGCCTCGTGGAAGTTGGTTCTTTGGTCCTGGCGGTTTAAAAAGGTCTGATACTCTGGGGTCATGAGGGAGGGGTGGAGGAGCTGGGTCGCGGTCAGCTCGCGGTTCATTTCCTTAAAGCTGTCGGGGTCGGCTAAGCAGTTGATCCAACCCATGGCCCCCATGATGAGACTTAGGCCGCACTGGGGACAGACGTAGTGGTTGGCCATAAACTGGGACAAAGGAATGACCGCCCCGCAGCCTTTGGAGCCCTGGTCGTTTTTAAGGCTCATGTCCCCGCATTTGACGTATTCCTCGTGGCTTAAGGCGGGGTCGTTGCAGTCTCCCCACTCCACCCCGGGTTGGAGGTCGTGGTTGGCTAAGGAAAAGGTCTTCAGATCCGGGAGCGGGTGGGTCTTCCGGCGTAAAGGGGTCAGCCGGAAAAAAGTGCTCCACAGCCCGCCCCGTTTTTTGGCTTCTTCTTGATAGATCCCAAAGGATTTAGCCCTTGAGCGCCTTAACCGAATCAAGGCGGCCAATTTTCGGCGGCTTAAGTCTTTGACCGTTTTTTCTAGGTAAGCCCCCAAGACTTTAGCGTAACCCTGGACATCGGTGACCAGTTTGGGGGCCGGCAAGACGTGGTCGATAATGCCCAGTTTTTTTAGCTCGTCGGCCGTGGGCCTAGAGATCATCAGGGCTTCGCGAACTTTGGTCGGGTCCCGGAAAATAATGGCCGCCAAACTCTCCGGCGGGGCGGTGGCGTAAAGGGCGTCGTCAAACTGGGCCCGACGGTCGGTCATCTGAATGGCCAAAGCCCCGCCGCTGCCGCCTTCGCCAATAATGACCGAGACCGTGGGGAGGGGTAAGGTCAAAAAGTCGCGGATTAGGTGGGCGATAAAAAAGGCTTGGTAGTGCCGGGCCGATTCCATGGAGATGTCGGCCCCATAGGTGTCGATTAAGGTCACCACCGAGACCGGGTCGCCGTGGTAGCTTTTTGTGACCGCCCGTTTGAGAAAGCGGACAATCTGGGAGTGGTCCTCGGCCGTCAACATGCCGTGGTTAAGTTTGGCTAAATCCTCCTTAGTGCGGAGGTTTTCCGGCTTGGGCTTCTGCTGGGCGATGACCATGACGTTACGGCCCCACTGGTCCGCCTCCCCTAAAATAAGGGCGTCGCTGTTTAAGTTGGTCAGGCGAAAAGTGGGAAAAACAATGGAGAGCAGATCGCTGGCCCGTGGCCTTAAAGGCGATCTGGTCCGGCGCCGGAAAATTTCAACCACGTCGACGGCGGGAGTGGTCATGTAGTCTCCTAAAAGTATTTTTTTCCCGCCAAAAAAAATCTAGCGGAAATTAAGAAGCGGCGAATAAATTATAGCGGCAAAATTAGCCCTTAAATAGATCTCTTAAAGGAAAATCGACCCAAAAAAGCCAAAAGGGCCAAGGGCAAAAAAAGGGCGAAAAGGCGAAATAGCCCAAAAAAGCCAAAAAGCCAAAAAGCCAAAAAGCCAAAAAAGGCCATTAAGCCAAAAAAGGCCATTAAGCCAAAAAGCCAAAATAACTAATAAAAAAACGAACTTAGCCAGGCGCCGATCGGGCGAAGGCCATTAAGTCTAGGGCCTTGGCCTTAAGCGGTCTAAAAGGGTCTAAAGGCCAAAGGCCTGTCTTATAGGGTCAGTAAGGGGCTGACCATAAGGGAAAAATTAAGCTTTTAGTCGCCTAAGACTAAAAACGTTTTTGGCATTTTAACCTCAAAAGCGTCTAAAGGCTAGATCTGGCTCCGTCAAGAGTTCTGGTCTGATTTTGGCTAGACGTTATACGCTAAAAATAAGGACGTATTTGATCTTTAAAGGCTATTTTTTAGCCCGATCTAGCCAATAACAAGGAAAAAACGTCAAGGTTATAGGGCCTTAACGACGGCGAAAAGCCCAAAAAACAAAAATGGGCGCGTCTTAAGCGTTAAACGCCTTAAAAAGCTTAAAGGTCCTTTTGGCCAAAAGCTAGGGCGGGCGTTTTAAGACCTCTAAGATTTTGGCCCGGATCTTGCTTTAACAAAGTTTGACGAAATCGTTTTTGGCCCCCTTAAATTAGAAGACGAGCGTCTTAGGGGGCGAAAGTCAAACTTTTCGTTGTTTACGCCCTTGGTTTTTTAGCCGTTTAGCGGTCTTTTTTTGGTGAGTTTTATGGTTTCCAGCGACAACCCATTTTTTGGCAACCTCAAAAACAACTTCCGGAACCCCAACGCTTCGAGCGCCAATTTGCGGACCGGTCGTTTGACTAGCCCCTCTTTGACTTTAGGGACTTCCGCCAAAAGAGGTGGGTTGGCTTTTGAGGCCATGATGGCCGTCAACGAGTCCCAAAACCAGGTCATTGGCGAGGTTTTAAAGGGCCCAGTTAGCCAGCAAACCCAAAGGCAGTTGGCCCAGCTGAAGACTTTAAGCTCCCAAGACCCTAAGCTTAACCAATTGGCTAAAACCGGTCGCGCCTTAGGCCAAGAAAACGGCCAGAGCCTTCCCGCCCGGGGCCAGGCGGACCTAACGAGCCTTAAAAGCGGGGCCGCGGCTATCTTAGAGACGGACGCGCCTTTAAGCGAATCTGACCCGCGTTATAACGCCTTAAGCAGAGGGTCGCGGATTTTCGGGAACTTAACTGGGGGGCGGACCCTGAAAAAGGGAGTCGACGCCGGCAAAATTTTCACGCCGAGCCAATTGTCCTCTTACCGGAAGAAAAATGGCTTAAACCTGGTCCTCCAGAGGCCGACCGCCACCGAATCCCTTTCGGTCTCGGCTAAAGTGGCCGCCATAACCGAAAAAGAAGCCGGGGGCGCCAATCCTTATAACGGGGCCATGAGCCAAAAAGCCGTGGCGATGGCTCGTGCGGCTTTAAACCCCCAAAGCGTAACTAGGACCAAAGAGGAAGAGGCGACCGAGACCCCCAAAGCCCCGGCCAGTCAAGCCGCGGTCGAGGGCCTCATCGCCAAAGTCGCCACCGCCTTAGGCTTAGACTCGGCTTTAATTAAGGCCGTGGTCAAGACCGAGTCCAATTTTAACCAAAAAGCCGTCTCCAAAGCCGGGGCGAAGGGCTTAATGCAGCTCATGCCCGCCACCGCCAAAGAGATGGGCGTTAACGACCCCTTTAACCCCTTGGAAAACATCTGGGGTGGGGCCAGATACTTAAAAAGAATGTTAGATCGCCACGGCGGGGATCTAAACACGGCCTTGGCCGCTTATAACTGGGGCCCAGGTAACGTCGACCGCCATGGCGACTCCCGCTTGCCTAAAGAGACCCGGCGCTACATTGAGGCGGTTAACCGCAACTACGCCCGGTTTAAAAAGGAATCGCTGGTGGCCTAAAAAATCCCTCCAAAAAAAGCTTACCGTAATAACCGCCGTTAGCCTCACTATAGCCCCCCTTAAATCCCCAAAAGGCCTAAAAAAAGCCGCTCTGTATAAAGAGCGGCTTTTTCGATTGGGGGATATTTTGGTTAAAAAATAAGCCTAGCCTTTAGCCTAAGGAAGCGTAAAAAAGGCTTTAACTATTGGTTAATGGGCCTAAGAAACTTCTTTTTTTAAAATAACCAAAGGCCCCTTAAGCGTAAGGCCCTTAGCCCACGTAACGTTTAATGTTTAGCGTCAAGGCTGGGGCCCTCCAGGTTGACCCCGGAGTTGGCGTTAACCAGTAAGGCCGTGGGTCGCTCGTCGCCATCTTTGGGATCTTGAAAGAGCGGTTGGCCGGGTTCGACCACCAAAGCCGCGTTTAAGACCTCTTCCACGTCTTTAACCGGAATTATGGTGAAGGACTTTAAGATCCGCTCGGGGATCTCTTTTAAGTCTTTCTCGTTTTCCTGGGGGATGATGAGAGACTTAAGCTCGCCTCGATGGGCGGCCATGACTTTTTCCTTGAGCCCGCCAATGGGCAGGACCCGCCCTCTTAAGGTGACCTCGCCGGTCATGGCCACGTCGCGGCGAACTAAGCGCCGAGTCAGGGCCGAGACCAAGCCCGTCACCAAGGTGATGCCGGCCGAGGGCCCGTCTTTGGGGATGGCTCCTTCCGGTAAATGGATATGGATGTCGACCCGGCGGTAAAAGTTGGGCTCCAAGCCTATGCGCGAGGAGATGGAGCGCACGTAGCTTAAAGCCGCTTGGGCCGACTCCTTCATGACCTCGCCTAGTTTGCCGGTCAAGGTCAGGTTGCCCTTGCCGGGCATGATTAAGACCTCGGTCGTTAAGATCTCCCCGCCCACCTCGGTCCAGGCGAGACCCGTGACTAAACCGATTTCGTCTTGCTCTTCGGCGACCCCGTAGCGATACTTGGGAACACCTAAATATTGGGTGACGTTTTTACCGGAGACCTTGATCTTGGGTAAGGCGTGGTCGTTGGCTTTAACCACTTCCCGGGCTAGCTTCCGGCAGATGGTGGCGATCTCCCGGTCTAACCCGCGCACCCCGGCTTCTCTGGTGTAGCGGCGGATGGCCGTTAAAATGGCGTTGTCCGTAATGTCGACCCGGTCCGTGGACAGGCCATTGGCCCGGATCTGTTTTTTTAATAAAAAGCTCTTGGCGATGTTGAGCTTTTCGTCCTCGGTGTAGCCGGGGATGCGGATGATCTCCATCCTGTCCTGGAGCGGCGAGGGGATGGAGTGGAGGCTATTGGCCGTGGTAATGAACAGGACCTCGGAGAGATCGTAGTCCAGATCCATGTAGTGGTCGCCAAACTTGCAGTTTTGCTCTGGATCCAAAACCTCCAAGAGAGCGGCCGAGGGATCGCCGCGAAAGTCGGTCGACATCTTGTCGACTTCGTCTAAGCAGAAGACCGGGTTTGAGGTTTTGGCCTTTTTGAGGCTCTGGATGATCTTGCCCGGCATGGCCCCAATGTAAGTCCGCCGGTGACCGCGGATCTCGGCCTCGTCGCGCACCCCGCCTAAGGACAGGCGCACGAAGTTCCGGCCCAAGGCTCGAGCCACTGAGCGAGCCAAAGAGGTTTTGCCGACGCCAGGGGGGCCCACGAGGCACAGAATAGGGCCGTGGTGTTTTTTTACCAAAGACTGGACGGCCAGATACTCCAAGATGCGCTCTTTGGGTTTTTCCAGCCCAAAGTGGTCCTCGTCCATGATGGTCTCGGCTTTGGGCATGTCGAGGTTGTCGCGACTCCGCTCGTACCAGGGCAGAGCCAAGATCCAGTCAATGTAGTTGCGGACCACCGTGGCCTCGGCGCTCATGGGGGCCATCATTTTGAGTTTTTTAATCTCGTGACGGACTTTTTGGCCCGCTTCCTTAGACAGCCGTTTTTTCTTGAGTCGCTCCTCTAGCTCGCCGATCTCGTTTTTTAGATCGTCCGAGTCCCCCATCTCTTTTTGGATGGCCCGCATCTGCTCGTTAAGATAGTACTCCTTCTGGGTCTTTTCCATCTGCTTTTTGACCCGAGTCTTGATGCGTTGCTCGATCTGGAGGACCTCGATCTCCCCGCGCATGAGCTCGTATAAAGCTTCCATCCGGCTTAAAGGGCTAACCAAGGTCAGAAGAGTCTGCTTGTCCTCGAGTTTTAAGGCCAGGTGGTTGACCATGGCGTCGCACAATTGGGAGGGATCCTTAATGGAGGCCATGGAGGCGATAATCTCGGGGGAGATCTTTTTGTTGATTTTAGCGAAAGACTCAAAGGTGGAGTTTAAGCTGCGGATTAAGGCTTCCACCTCTAAGGGCGGTTCGACTGGCTCTAAAAGGGGCTCTACCTCGACGTAGAAAAAGTCGGGGCTGGGCAAGAAAACTTCCACCCGGCCTCTTTGCCGACCCTCGACCAAGGCTTTGACCGTGCCGTCGGGCAGACGCAATAGCTGTAAGAGGACGCCAATGGTCCCGATCTCGTGGATGTCCTCCTCTAAGGGCTCGTCGACCCGGGCTTCTTTTTGCGTGCACAAAAAGATGTTTTTGTCGAGGCTCATGGCGTGCTCGAGGGCTTTGATCGATTTTTCGCGGCCCACGAACAAGGGCACCACCATATGGGGAAACACCACCACGTCTCTTAAAGGCAAGAGCGGGAGATGAAGTTTGGTCGCTCCGCCAGAGGGGACGGGCGGTCGAAACTTGTTAGAACCGAATAGCATGGTTTTACCTTCCAGACTTCGGCGCGAGTTTCGCTTTTTGGCGAAATTAGGCGCTAACCATCTTATTTAAGCGGTCTTGGCCACGTCGCCATCGTAAATAATGATGGGTTCTTCCTTCTTGAGGATAACCTCGGCCGATATCAAACACTCTCTGACCTTTTCCATGGTTGGGAGGTCGTACATGATGTTAAGCATGGCGTTTTCCAAGATGGCCCTAAGACCCCGGGCGCCAGTCTTTCTTTTTAAGGCTTCCTTGGCGATGGCCACCAGGGCCTCTTCGGAGAATTTTAGGCTAACTCCCTCAAATTTAAAGAGTTTTTGGTATTGCCTAACCAAGGCGTTTTTGGGCTCTTTTAAGATGCGGATCATGGCCGCCTCGTCTAATTCGGTTAAAGTGGCCAGAACCGGCAGTCGACCCACGAACTCGGGGATCAAGCCAAACTTGATGAGATCCTCGGGCTGGCAGTCGGCCAAGAGTTCGCCTTCGGTTCGCTCGTCTTGACGGTCGGCGATAGGGGCCGAAAAGCCCATGGTCTTGACCCCAATCCGGGATTTGACGATCTTGTCCAAACCCACGAAAGCCCCGCCGCAGATAAAAAGGATATTAGTGGTGTCGACCTTGGTCATCTCCTGCTGGGGATGCTTCCGACCGCCTTTGGGCGGAACCAAGGCCACCGTGCCCTCGATGATCTTTAAAAGGGCTTGCTGCACTCCCTCCCCCGAGACGTCCCGGGTAATCGAGGCGTTGTCGCCTTTCCGGGCCACCTTGTCGACCTCGTCTAAGTAAACGATGCCTTTAGCGGCTTTATCCACGTCGTAGTCGGCCGCTTGCAGGAGGTTAACGATGATGTTTTCCACGTCCTCGCCCACGTAGCCAGCCTCGGTTAAGGCCGTGGCGTCGGCGATGGAAAAGGGCACGTTTAAGATTTTGGCTAAGGTCTGGGCTAAAAGGGTTTTTCCGCTGCCTGAAGGACCTAAAAGGAGGATATTGGATTTGGCTAGCTCGACCCCATCGGGATCCGCCGGCGACTCGATCCTTTTATAATGGTTGTAAACCGCGACCGAGAGGATCTTTTTGGCTTGATCTTGGCCAATGACGTAGTCGTCTAAAATGGCCTTGATCTCGTGGGGTTTGCGGATGGTCAGCCCTTTGGAGGTGGCCTCGTAATGGTCGTTGGAGATGATGTCGCGGCATTGTTCCAGGCAGAACTCGCAAATGTGAATTCTTTCTGGATCGGGGCCAGCGATCATCCGGACCCCATCTTTTTGGGGTTGCCGGCAGAAGGCGCAAACCGGCACGTTTCTAATTTTATCGTTCTTATCGTTTTTATCGTCGGTATTGGACATGTTTTATCGGTCTTTCCGCTCTTTTTTTGTTAACAAAGCGAGCGTTTTGGTTTAGCGGATTACTTTTTAGCGTCCTTGCCTTCCGATTTGGGGCTAGGAGGACGTTCGGCCATGACTCGATCTATTAGACCGTACTCCATGGCTTCCACTGGGTCCATAAAGTAGTCGCGTTCCGTGTCGCGGCCGATCTTCTCAATATCTTGGCCCGTGTGCTCGGCGAGAACGCGGTTTAAGGCCTCGCGGGTGCGGCGCATTTCCCGGGACTGGATCTCCACGTCCGAGGCCTGGCCGTGAAAACCGCCCGAGGGCTGGTGGATCATGATTCGCGAGTGGGGGAGAGCCCCGCGTTTGCCTTTGGCTCCAGCGGTTAAAAGGAGAGCGCCCATGCTAGCGGCTTGGCCCAGACACAAGGTGCTGACGTCGGACCTTATAAAACGCATGGTGTCGTAAATGGCGAGTCCGGCCGAAACTGACCCGCCCGGGGAGTTAATGTACATGTGAATATCGCGATCTGGTTCCTCGGCTTCTAAAAAGATTAGCTGAGCGCAGATAAGGTTAGCCACCTGGTCGTCGACCGGCGTTCCCAGTAAAACGATCCGGTCCTTTAAAAGGCGCGAGTAAATATCGTAAGCTCGTTCGCCTCGATTAGACTGTTCCACGACGATTGGCACAAACATTGACTAGTCCTTCCAGCCGTAAATAGGCAGGCCGTTAAAGTTAAGTATTATAATAGTACTCTTCCGCTAAAAAACAAGGGCCAAACCTTAAAAAAAAAGTCAAAAGCCCGTTTTTTTGGGCTCATGACCCGAAAAAAAGGGGGTTAGTTATCGGGGAAGGGCGGTTGGCCGGCGAGAAAGTCCTTGATCCGGCGAAAGCCTTTTTCTAGCTCGGTTAGGCTCGCGGCGTAGGATAGGCGTAAACGGTCGGGAGCCCCAAAGCCCTCGCCCGGGGTGGTG
>JAIROO010000328.1 GCA_031257535.1 Deltaproteobacteria bacterium | reverse complement strand
CACGGCTCTTTTTAACTGGCTCTTAGCTCGAGCCAATGGCGGACGTTTTATTCTCCGGGTGGAGGACACCGACGCCCTACGCTCCAAAGACGAGCACGTCAAAGCCATATTAGACGCTTTAACTTGGCTGGGCTTAAACTGGGACGACGAGCCAGTCTTCCAGTCGGCCCGGGCGGACCTCCACCGCGAGTACGTCCAAAAACTCTTAGCTAAAGACCGGGCTTACTGGTGCCACTGTCGGCCCGAGGACATTGAGGCCAAACGCCAAGAGGCTTTAAAAGTTGGCGGCAAACCTCGCTACGACGGCCACTGCCGCGACTTAGGCTTAGGTCCAGCTAAAGGCGGGGTGGTCCGTTTTAAAGCCCCCGCCCCGCGGTTAATCGCCTGGGTCGACTTAATTAAGGGCCCCATTGAGGTGGACAGCCAAGAGCTCGACGACCTGGTTTTATTAAAGAGCGACGGCCACCCGACTTATAATCTAGCCGTGGTGGTCGACGACCTAACCATGGGCGTGACCCATATTGTCCGCGGCGACGACCACGTCAACAATACCCCCCGCCAGATCCTTTTATATAAAGCCCTAGAAGCCGACCTCCCAAGCTTCGCCCACGTGCCCATGATCTTAGGCCAGGACAAAACCCGGTTGTCCAAACGCCACGGAGCCACCTCGGTCATGGCTTACCGCGATCAAGGTTACCTGCCAGCGGCTTTAGTTAACTACTTAGCTCGCCTAGGCTGGTCCCATGGCGATAGGGAGATCTTTAGCTTAGACGAGATGGTTAGCCTTTTTACCTTAAACAAGGTCGGTAAGTCGGCCAGCGTTTTTAACTTAGAAAAGCTCAACTGGCTAAACGCCCACTATATTAAGGAGACTCCCTTAACTACGCTTAGCGATCTAACTTTACCTTTTTTAAAAGCTAAAGTTGGGCCAGAGTTTGAAAAGGCCTTAGCCACGACCTTGGGCGGGCCGCCCGCTACGGCTCTGGCTCCGGTTATGGCCACGGTCCGGGAAAGGGGCAAAACCTTAGTCGAGTTAGCCCAAAAAGCCGCTTTTTACTTTCAAGAGCCGCCAACCTTAAACCCTAAAGACGCGGCCAAACTCTTAACCCCAGCTGGCCTTCAGCTTTTGCGGGAGCTAGCGAGCCTTCTTACGGCCAATTTTCCCGGCGACCACGAGTCTTTTGACCAAATGTTAAAGGATTTAGCCGCCAAAAAAGACCTCAAAATGGGCGCGGTGGCCCAGCCCTTGCGCCTAGCCTTAACCGGCGAGACCGCGAGCCCTGGGCTCTACGACATTGTGGCCATCTTAGGCCAAAAAAGGGTTTTAAGTCGGGTCCAAGCCGCCTTAAGCTGGTCTAACCCGGAAAACGCTTAAAAAACTCGAACTTTTTTTGACCCTAAGGGGGCCAAAAATTAGCTTTTTTTGGCCTTCGCGGAGCCAAAATTTAGTTATTTAACCTTCTTCAAGGTCGGGTTAAAAAAACGGCCGACGTTTTTTTAACGTGGCCATAAACTAAGTCTAAAAAGACGCCCCCATTAAGCCAAAGGATCTGGCCAGGGGGCGTTTTTTTTGGCCAAAAAAACTCTTCGTCGCCTTTAGCTTGACTCCTTAAGCTTTGGCGAAAGGCTCGAAAAAAGTTTTTTTTTAGTGTTTATAGACCGTAGAAGCCGGCGGTCGCGGCTCTGACTCTTCTTCGGAGGCGCGCCAGTCCTCATAAGCCTGTTGAAACCAAATGGAGTTCAACTCCTCGATCGTGGGCTCGTCGACGTCGCCCTTTAAGAAACTAAGGCGCGAAAAGGCCGAGGAGGCCTTGGGATGGCCAGCCTTGGCCGCCCTTCCCAGCCAGTAACGAGCCTTATTTAAATCCTTGGCGAGACCAGTACCCCCTGCCGCGTAAAAAGAGCCTAAAAAATATTGGGCCTCCAGTTTGGAGTTATCCAAAGGCGCGGGCATACGCTCGGCCACTTGTCTTAAAATCTCTAAGCCAGCCTCAATCTGGGGTGGAGCGCCTACGCCTAAGACGCGGTACCGCCCCAAAACGACTAGGGCAGGTAAAAATCCCTGTTCCGCGGCCACGGTGATCCAAAGCCGAGCCTTTTCGTCGTTTTTTAGGACGTGAAGACCATAGTAGTACTCGTGGGCGAGGTTATAAGCCGCTATGGGATAGCCTCTTTCCGCGGCGGCGGTCAGCCACTTTAAGGACGTCTCGGGATCTTTTGGGACTCCTACGCCTAAGCGAGTGACGATGGACAGGTTAAACATGGCGGGCAGCGAGCCAGCCGCGGCGGCTTTTTCCATCATCTGGTAGGCGACCGCCAGGTTTTTGGGGACCCCTAAACCATTATAATAACAAACCGCGAGCTCGCCGTAAGCCTCAGTCATGCCAGCTCCCGCCACTAAAGACAACCAGTAAACGGCTTGGTCATAATCTTGGGGCACGCCATCGCCATTTAAATATATCAGCCCAAGCATGTACCGGGCGTAAGGGATCTCAAAATCAGCCCCTTTTTTCCAGTAATAAGCGGCTTTCCGCGGATCCATCGGCACGCCATCGCCGGCGTGGTAGGCTCTGGCTAAGTCAATTATGGCCTCGGGATGACCAGCCTCAGCCGCTTCTCCCCGCAACCTAAGACCGCGTTCTAGATCTTTTTCGACCCCTAAGCCGTTAAAATAAGCGAGGCCTTGGCGATAAAGGGCGTAAATATCGCCCAAAGACGCGGCTAGGGACCACCAATCAAAGGCTTTTATGAGGTTACGCTGGCCTTTTCTTTCGGCGTAATAATAGCCTAAGCAGCACTGACAAAACTTATCCCCTCGCTTGGCTTTATAAAGCCAATGACGATAAACTTTGGCCTCAAGGGACTCGTCTTGGACAAATGGCCGCAAAATAGCCCCGTTAATATAAACGTTAGGCTGGACGTGGCCGGCGGGCGGCGGACTAAAAGAGCCGTCGTCTTCGCCATAAACTTTCAAAGGAGTGATAGAAATTAACGGGAAAAAGGGTTCGCTCATGACCAAAACCTAAAAAAAAGGCGACAAAATTAGACCGACCTTAATAGACAAGGAAAATCCGATCCATTAAAAACCCTAAAAAAACCGCCGAGCTTAAAAAAAGTCGGGACTTAAAAACCCTAAAGCCAAAAAACCAAAAAAAGGGGCCGCCCAATTTTTATTATTATAGCGAAAAAACCAAGGCGTTAGGAGAGACTTTTCGGTCAGAAAGCCAATTTTTTAGCCCCGTAGACGCGAGATAAGGCTAAAAGACAAAGGCTAGCCCATAACCAAAAAAAAATGTTGGGGGTAAAAAAAGGCGAGTTTGTTTTAAGGTCAATTAGCCTAGCCAAAATTTTTGGGTAAATCCGCCTTTAGGGTCAAGGCGTAAGGAGCCTTTTGGATTAAGGGCTTTATAGTCATTTGGCTTTGAGCTGGAAAATCATGGGGGATATTTTTAGCGCAAGTAATAAAAAATAAAGGCAAGATAAAGGGGAGAGCTAAAAGGAGGCGTTTTCGCATAAACAAAGCCTATTGGAAAACATTAAAAAAAGGGCATAAAAAAACCGGCAGCGCCTACTCTCCCACGCTCCTAAAGCGCAGTACCATCGGCTCGGTGGAGCTTAACTTCCGTGTTCGGGATGGGAACGGGTGGGACCTCCACGATATAACTACCGGTAATTTGATGGAGAACTTATCTCCAAACTTTAAAAGAGCTAACTAAGCTCTCTCAAAAGCGAATACGGATAACGAATCTTAAATAAAGCGTCCTGGTTACAAGTGTAAAAAGGAAAGCCTCACGGACTATTAGTGTAGATAAGTTTAACGCGTTACCGCGCTTACGCCATCTACCTATCAACCCGGTGGTCTTCCGGGGTCCTTCAGGGGCTTACGCCCTGTGAAATCTTATCTTGAGGCAGGCTTCCCGCTTAGATGCTTTCAGCGGTTATCCCTTCCGAACATAGCTACCCAGCGATGCCTTTGGCAAGACAACTGGCGCACCAGTGGTTCGTCCAACCCGGTCCTCTCGTACTAGGGTCAGGCCCTCTCAAATTTCCTACGCCCACAGCAGATAGGGACCAAACTGTCTCACGACGTTTTAAACCCAGCTCACGTA
>JAIROO010000290.1 GCA_031257535.1 Deltaproteobacteria bacterium | reverse complement strand
TATTGAAGACGTGTGCAGGCTCGAAAAATTTTATAATTTTTAGCTGGATCTCTTTGTAGAATAAAGCTCCAGAAGAATTTCAAATAAAATAGCCCGATAAAAAAATGGGAATTACGGTTAAACATAAAATATTTTCTAAGGCGACCAGTAATTAACCAATGCCCCCTCTTGTAAGTGGAGGGTCTCCAATATTTTGGAGGGAAAAAATCATCTGTAAACTGTCCCTTTATCTTACAGGTAAGTATTAAAAAATATTAGTAACCGCCCAGTGGGTTTGGTTTTACATCGTCATCATGTATATCGGTTAAATGTTTATATTCTATTTTAATTTTACAACCAGTTTTTTAATCAAAAAGTCAATATATATTTTCATTATTAAAAAATTATACATTTTGTTAAATTTTACTTATATGCATATATTTTCTTTTGATAACATATAATGAAATATTATTTTTAAAAAATTAAACTTTTTCCGTCTCTTTAACCAAAAACACCAAAACCTCTTCCGCGGAGAGGTTACTGTCCTCGGCTAAGGGCAGAACCTGACCTTCGACTAAAGCGAACCCTTTGTCCACCTTTACCTGACTCGCCGCGCACCAGTCATAAAAGTCGTCTAAGGTAAAAAGGTGGATATTAGGAGTATCGTGCCAGCTATAGGGGAGGCCTTGAGTGACGGGCATGCGACCGCGAATGGCTAGATCCAGGCGCACCCGCCAGTGACCAAAATTCGGAAAAGACACAATAGCCCGGCGACCCACCCGTAAGATCTGGTTCATAACCTTTAAAGGCTCTTTTAAGGTCTGTAAGGTGCTTTCTAAGATGACGCAGTCAAAGCTTTGATCGGGAAAGTCAGATATAACCTCGTTTAGATCTAAGCTTAAGACCGGCACCCCCAGTTCCATGGCCGCCATGGCCGCTTCTGGATCCACCTCCACGGCTTGGCCGATCACGTCCATGTCGGCGATAAGACGACCTAAAAGCTCGCCTTGGCCGCAGCCCAAGTCTAAAACCGTTGAGCCTGGGATTATTTCCCCTAAAATAACCTTGTCCTGCCAGCGCCGGGAAGAGATTGTCGGGGGCGAGTCGTAATGGTCGCGGAGTTTAGCTAAAAGACTAGTCGTGGCCAGATCTATCAGCTCTTTTTTGGTTACCGGGCCATTTAGGGGATTATAGGTATCGTCTTTAGCCACAGAAAGCCATTAGTCCTTTAAAAAAACCGTAATTAAACGCCTAACCGCCTCAGTTTCCACTAAGAAAGCGTCGTGACCGTAACGCGAGGGGATGTTTAAGTAACTAACTGGTCGCCCCGCCCGGCACATGGCCGAGACTAGTTCTCGACACAGTTCTGGCGGAAATAGCCAGTCCGAAGAAAACGAGACCACCATGGTCCGGGCTTTAAGTCTTTCCGCGGTCTTCGTCAGATCCCCGCCGCCCCACTTCTCGGCGGCTTCGTAGTAATCCATGGCCCTGGTCATATACAGATAGCTATTGGCGTCATACCGCCGCACAAAACTCGCGGCCTGGTGATTTAAGTAGCTCTCCATCTCAAACTCGATCCCGGTTAGGGTAAAGTCTGGACTGTCTTTGCCCCGTAAGCGCCGGCCGAACTTGTAGCCTAAGCTCTCTTCGGACAGATAAGTAATCTGGGCCATCATCCGGGCCACGGCTAAGCCGGCGACTGGTGGGGGGCCGCCGTAATAGTCGCCGCTTAAAAAATTAGGGTCGTTTAAGATCGCGTGCCGACCCACGGCGTTAAAAGCCAGACCTTGGCTCGTCACTCGATGGCCGGCGGACAGAATAATGACCGAGGCCACTCGGTCTGGGTAAGCTAAGGCCAGCTCTAAGCCGATCTGCCCGCCCATGGAGCCGCCCACCACCGAGTAGATCCTCTGGACGCCTAAGCGAGTCAGAAGCTCCATCTGCGCCCTGGCCCAGTCGCCCACGGTCACCACGGGAAAGGCTAAACCAAAGGGTCGGCCAGTTTCCGGGTTAATCGAGCCCGGGCCAGTCGAGCCGTAACAGCTACCTAAAACATTTACGCAAACCACAAAAAAACGCCGGGTGTCAATAGCTTTGCCTGGGCCAATCATGCTGTCCCACCAGCCGGGCTTATTTTTCCGAAACTCGCGTAAAGGTCCGACTGGATTAAGGTCCCAACCCGCGGCGTGGGCGTCGCCGGTTAAAGCGTGACAAACTAAAATCACGTTGGAGGCGGAGTCGTTTAAATGGCCGTAAGTCTCGTACTCGGTCTCAACGTTTCTTAAAATCCCGCCTGACTCTAAAGTTAAAGGCTTCCCCGGCTCCTCAAAAAGGGTCATGATCTGGGAGCGCGTCCAACCCACCGACAAAGGGTGGTCCGGGCCATGCTTAACTTTAATTTCGTCGCCGTCTACGCTCATAAGGTCGTTTCTTTAAAGCCCCGCGATCCGCTCAAAGCCAGGACCAGACCCAAAGTAACCTTGGGGCCCAGCGTAAGCGTTAACCAGACGCAACTGACAGCCGCCTTCGGGATAAAGGTCCACCACGTTTAAGCAGGCGAAATCTTGGGTTATGGACCACATAGCGGCCAAACTTAAGCCTAAAAGGGCGGCGATAATAGCCCGATTTACCCCCGCGTGAGCCACCAAAGCCACCTGCCCCGTTGGCCATTGGCTGACGAGCTGATTTAAGGCGTTAGCTACGCGGGCTCGAAAAACCGCGGCGCTCTCCCCGCCCGGAAAAGTCACGTCCGCCTCGGGGTGAGTAATATTTTCGGCTAGTTTAGGATAGCGCTCTTGAATGACGGCCCAGGTTAAGCCCTCGCAGTCGCCAAAGTGGATCTCCCGAAAATCGCTAACCGCGTTTAAGGCTAAACCTTTAACTCTGGCCAAAGCCAAGCCCCCATAAGCGGCCCTTGAGAGATCGCTTGAGTAAACCGCTTGAAATGGGATCTCGCTGATAGCCTCAATGGTCTGGTCCAACTGCCGGCGACCTTCTTCGGTTAGCTGAACGTCGGTCCAGCCATTAAAAGGATAGGTCCCATAGTTTTCCGTCTGCCCATGACGGATAAAGTAGAGTCGTAAAAAACTCATAATGTCTTATTAACCCTAGCTAAATCCTTTAACTTTAGTGTATTATAGAGAAAAAAAAAGGCCCTTTTTAGGCCAATTTTCACAAAAAAATAAGACCGACTTATCGCCCTTCCAGGGTCTCCTTCAGCTCGTTATTGTGCTCGGCTTGGCTGGAGTTCCAAATGCGTAGCATCTTGTCTAGGTCCCCCATAAAAGCGTCGACCACGTTGGGGTCAAAGTGGCGCCCGCGACCTTCTTGGATAATGGTTACGGTTTGGTCCACGGTGAAAGCCCGCTTGTAAGGGCGCCTGGACATCAATGCGTCAAACACGTCGGCCACGGCCACGATCCGACCAGCTAAAGGAATTTCCTTGCCCTTTAAACCATTAGGGTAGCCAGAGCCATCGAATTTTTCGTGGTGAGTCCTGGCGATTACTTCCCCTAACCTTAAAAAACCAATGTCCGAGTTTTCTAAAATTTTACCCCCATAGACCGTATGGAGCCGCATAATGGGCCACTCTTCCTCGTTTAAAGGCCCGTTTTTAAGGAGAATGCGGTCCGGAATGCCAATTTTTCCAATATCGTGCATGGGGGAAGCGTATAAAATGCTCTCCACCGTCGAGGCCGAGAGTCCCAAACGCTGGGCTAAGCGAGCCGAGATCCGGCTCATGCTAATAATGTGAGCCCCAGTGTCCTCATCTTTAAACTCGGCCGCCCTCGACAACCGAAAAATAGTCTCTAAAGAGGCGCCCCGCAGTTTTTCGTGGGCTTTGGCGAGCTTAATGTTGGCTTCTTGGATCTCTTCGGTCCGTTTTTGCACCTCCGACTCGAGCTCTTGTCGGTAGTTGACCATGTGGTCGTTATAGGCTTTAACCTTTAATAACGAGCGCACCCGAGCCCTTAATTCCATCCGGTCCACGGGTTTGGTCAAAAAATCGTCGGCTCCCACCTCCAAAGCTTGCACCCTATCGTTAACGTCGCCTAAGGCCGTAACCATAACTATAGGGATAAGAGAAAACTGTTCCTCTGATTTGAGGCGGGTTACCACTTCAAATCCATTTAGTTTTGGCATTATTATATCTAAAAGAATTAGATCAGGCGGATTTACGCGGACCTTATCTAGGCAATCTTCCCCATCAATGGCCTGGACCACTTCATAGCCCTGGGGCTTTAACATGGCGGTAATGAGTTTACGATTCAACTCCTCGTCGTCTACCACCAATACCTTGGGAGTTTTTTCCGTGGTCCTAGAGTCGGTCATTAGTTCAGAGCCCATAAGTCCTAAGGTGAAAAAAGCTGATCTGACTTTTTGGGCTTATTTAGCTTTTTTAGCCAGCCCGCCATTAACTCCTTCAATTTTAACCTAAAATCAAGCTAAATTCCACCGAGCCAAGAACTCCGAGCTTAAATTACTTAGAAATAAAAGACGACGCCCCGCCCAAGAGCTCTTTGAGATCGTCGTCGTTGAAAGTAAAGCCTAGGCTAAAGAATGGCGAAGACCTATGGAGATCGCTGATAAAATCGTCGTAACCAGCTCCTAAGTAGAAGTATTTCCAAAAACGCCAACTAGCCATGGCCCGCAGATGGGGATTATGGTCAAAGTCGCCGCTAAAGGCCTCAAAAGTTAAAGCCAACTCATTGTCAAAGAGATAGTAGTCCACGGCGAAACCCGCGCCCGACTCAAAGATGCCGCCTCTTAAGACTAGATCGTAAAAACGTTGGGCGATCTGGGCGTTAAACTTCAGTTTACCTCGATCCCGGTTCTCCCGACGATAATCCACCCCATTATAGGTGTAGTCCGTCCGCGAGTAGTCGCCAAAATAGTCGCCCGTCACCCCTAAAAGGTAATAGCGCGAGGGCGAGGTGTGGATCTGGACCCCTAAAGTGCTCTTTAAGTAGTCGTAACGGGTCATCCAGTCGGCCCGATAATCGACCACAATAGACATGGTGTCGGACTTTTCCAGGTAATTGTTGACGCTGGTTAAAGCCTGGTCGATTTTGTCGATGGTCGAATCGTCGTTGACTAAGCGACCTAAAGTGCCTTGGCCGCTAGCGACCTTATCGGTAATTTGGCGTAACCCCGCTAAAGTGGCCCTTAACTCGCGCATGGCTGAGTCGTCGTTAATGAGCTGACCCAAGGTCCCTTGGCCTTTGTTGACTCTATCGGTTATGGATTCTAAGTTGTCGGCCACTCGGCCTAAACTATTAACCGCCTTGGTCACGCCCGGGCCATTTTCCGCGGTTAGATCCTTTAAAGATTTACTTAAGTCTTTAACGTTATTGACGATTTCCCGTAAATCTTGACCTCCGCCGTCCTTCGCCAAAGCCGAGGTTAAGACTTTTAAGTCATCGGCCACGGACCCGAGCTTTTCCAGTAATTCGGAGAGATCCACGGCTGAGACCGTATCTTCGATGCTTGAGCCACTAACCAAAGGCGCGCCGCCTTGAGAGCCGGGAAAGATTTCCACGTACTTGTCGCCTAAAACGCCTTGAGTCCGAATGGCGGCCCGACTATCCGCGGGCAGCCGCACGTCGTTTCTAATAGCCAAAATCACCAAGGCTTTATCGGCCTCATATAAAGAAATGTTACCGACGCGCCCCACGTTGATGCCGGCCACTTCCACGCCGACGCCTTCTTTAAGGCCTGAGGCTTCGTCAAAAACCGCCTGAATATTATAATAGTCTGAGCCATAGCCGGAGAAGACCCCAAGCCTTAAGGCCATCCAGACCACGACTCCTAAGGCGGCCAAAACAAACAAGCCGACTTTTATTTCAGTGGCAGCGCTATACATTTAGTTTCTCTTAAGCCAACCCTAAATTATAAGTAAAATATAGCTCTTTTTAGTCCGTCTCCCCCGCCAGGAATTTCTGGACTTCGGGGTTGGGATTGGCCTTTAAAGCGGCCGGAGACGAGCTAGCCACGATCCGACCGTCATGGATCATGGACACCTGGTGGGCCAGGGTTAAAGTGGCCGCGATATCATGACTGACCACCAAAACCGTAGCCCCAGAAGTTTTTTGGGCTGAAGCGATGAGTTCGTCGACCTGGTAGCTTAGGAGTGGATCTAAGCCTGTGGTCGGCTCGTCAAAAAATAAAATCTCTGGTTCCATAATTAAGGCTCGAGCTAAAGCCACTCTCTTCCTTTCGCCCGTGGATAAGGAAGCCACTTGCCGGACAAACGATCCAGCCATACCCAAACCTTCTAATAGTTCTTCGGCCTTTCTATGGCTAACTTTAGCCGAGGCTCGACCGTGGAACCATAAAGGAAAGGCCACGTTTTCGCCCACGGACAACGAGTCAAAAAGAGCGCCATCTTGAAACAATAAGCCCATTCTTAAGCGAAGTTCACGCAGTTTTTTGGAGCTAGCCTGGGAAAGTTCGAGGTCATCGTACCATATTTCCCCAGAATCGGCTTTTTCTAAACCTGTTAGGTGTTTTAAGATAACTGTTTTACCCTCGCCGCTCCGACCAATAATAAAATTAATCCGCTCAGGCAAAATCTTAAAACTGACCCCTTTTAAAACGTCTTGAACGCCGTATCTTTTTTTTAAGTCGTGGATCTCTATGGCGGGGGCGGGCACAAGACGAGCCTTAAAACATGACCGCGGTCATAATAAAATCGCCCACTAAGATGGCCACGTAACTACAAACCACCGCGTGAGTGGTTGACCGACCCACGCCCTCGGCTCCGCCTTTGGTGTAAAAACCCATGTAACAGCCAACCGAGGCCAAAATTAAGCCAAAAACCGCGGATTTAATGAGGCCATTATAAACGTCGCCAATAACGACAATGTCCTCAATCCGGGAGGCGAACTGACCAGGGTCTAAACCTTTGCCTATGGCCACTAGATAGCCGCCCACTACGCCCACGGCGTCCGCGATGGCCGTCAGTAAGGGCAACATAATAATCCCCGCTAAAATCCGCGGGGAGATGAGATATTTAACTGGGTCGGCCCCCATAACGGTTAAAGCGTCAATCTGCTCGGTCACCTTCATGGCCGATAACTCGGCGGCCATAGCGCTGCCAACCCGGCCAGTCACCATTAACGAGGTTAAGACTGGACCTAGCTCTCGGGTCATGGCCGTAGCCACGGTGGGGCCGACCATGGATTCCGCCGAAAAACGCCGAAAACCGTAAATAACCTGGAGGGTAAAAACCGCGCCCGTAAAAAGGCCGGTTAAAATAACCACGAAAAGGGAGTTAACCCCGACTAGCTCCATTTGACGGAAGAGAGTTCTTAGGCGCCAAGGGGGCAAGACCGACAAAGCCAAGGCTCTTAGGGACAAAATACTGTAGCGGCCCAGGTGAAAGATAGATTCCAGAGCCAGGCGCCCGAAGAAAGCCACCATTTGAATCAGCGGATTAGTGGACACTACTCTAACGCTCTCTCCTTAGCCAAAGAAAAATAGACTCTCAAGATCGAGACATGGGCTCTAAAGGAGAAATTTCTCCGACAAAGCCGCCTTAGGTCTGAGCAAACAAACAGAGGCATATTTTACTCTTTCCTAACAATTCTGGCAATTTATTTTCTCCAATTATGTTCAGGAACTTTTGGCTATTTTTTTAGCTAAGCTTCCCCGGGTAAAAATGGAGTACAATTAAAGGTTAATGAATATAAAGATTATAAATTTTTTTGGTTTATATATACGCTAACTTAAGATATTTATATTTTTTAGAAAGCCCGAAAAGAAAAAAACGCGGTTGGTCAAGTTAAAAGGACAACTCGATTTAGGAGCGCCAAAATCTAAGGTCCTAAAAACGCTTAGGATCAATAAGTTTTCCATAGGGCTTACGGACCTAGAAAAACCCTTAAAAACTCTTGACCCCTATTTTTTGACTTTTTTGGGGGTCTAAAAGGGTCTGACTCTAAAAAGTTAATTTTTTTTTTTGTTTCTTAACTTATAACAGATAAACCATTCTTTGGCTATATGACGTTATTTAGGTTTCAGGCGCCCAAGGGTCGCAAAATGAGGACCCGCCTTAATTAGAGAGACGAGAGTCTTATTTGGCGCGTCTCAAGAAGTAACTTTTTACCTCAACCGTCGAAGCTATCGCTATCGCCGGGCGAATCTTTATTTACCTAAAGGAGTAACCATTCAGCATACAATAAATCAGATAATTCATGTTTACTTACCTTAATAGAAGTTTTCACCATTGTTAGAACTATGTTATCATAACTTATTTAGCTATATATCCATAAAAGTAGCGATAGAATCATGTTTCTAGCGTTCTATAACAACCTAGCATGAATAATTTTATCAAAACTATCAGAGTTTGGCGTAGGTCCATAGACGAACGTAGTCTTCATTGTCAACCCTTTCCCGCCATGGCCTCCGCTCTGTTTGTTCGGTCACTTCTTCGGGACAATGAATCGCTTCAAGGCCATAAGACCGGATTGTATTTTTGGCTCATTAATCTTATGATAGATCGTATGGATAACTTCAATAGGATCTTAAGTTAAATAAGCCATCCGAGAATTCGCGGGCCAAATTTTTTTTAATAATGGCGTGGTGTTTTAGGTTAAATATCAATAGTCTTTTTATATTCAAGATTGTTTTACAAGTTAATTAAATCTGTATATAGAGTTTTTCCAAAAGCCCCCCAGATTATGGTCGGCTAAAAGAGCAACAAAACGATTTATTATAAATTTTTTTAAAATTTTAGATATTTATTTTATACTATAATTTTTATAAATATTATATTTAGTATCTAATAATTTAATAAAACTCATAAATTCTCTGTTTTTCCAGAAAATATTTTTCCAATTCTTTGACGTGGCCAGCCCTCTTGGTCAGGCGGGTTTTTAGGGGGAGACCAAAAAAGGGTGTTTTATGCGCAAGGTTCTGGTGGCGGTCAAAAACAATAAGTTAGCCCAGACCATTATGGGGGCCTTAAAAGACCGGGGAGCTGACCCGGAACGAGCGCCCATCCCTTTGGAGGCCGAGGAAATCAGCTTTGACCAATTAACAAATGTTTATATTATTAATTTAGATGATTTAAACACTAAATCTGAAAAAAAAATCATATCTTTTATTGAAGATCTGCCCTCTGACCTGAAAGTTTTAGGCTTAGGCTCTAACTTTGAGCTTAAAACCGTCACCGGGTTTTTTAGGGCGGGTTTAGACGATTTTTTAAGTTTACCCCCTGACCCTTTGGAGCTCTCAAAAGCCCTAACCAATATATTGAGCTCTCTTAACGAAAGCGATCCAAAAAAGCCCCTAGAAAGAAAAAAAGGCCTAAATTCTGACCAAGGACCCCTTGAACAAGCCGCCGAAGCCTCTTCCGCCAAGTCTGGTCCAGCTATTATTGGCCAGAGCCGCGAGCTTTTAAAAGTTTTTCGGTTAATTGAAAAAGTCGCCGTCTCCGACGCTACGGTCATGATCCAAGGCGAGAGCGGCACTGGCAAAGAACTTATCGCCCGCGCTATTCATCAGACTAGCCCTCGCCGGGACAAGCCCTTAATCCCGGTTAACTGCGGAGCTATTCCTGAAGAGCTTTTAGAGGCGGAGTTTTTTGGCCACGAAAAAGGGGCTTTTACCGGGGCCATCCGGGAAAGAGCTGGCCGTTTTGAGATGGCCGAGGGTGGGACGATTTTCTTAGACGAGATCGGCGACATGAGCCCTAAACTCCAAGTCAAACTTTTAAGGGTCCTCCAAGAGAGGGAGTTTGAGCGGGTTGGCGGCCAAAAAGCCATTGCCGTGGATATTAGGGTCATTACGGCCACTAACTTAGATCTCCCTAAAGCCGTGGCGGAAGGCCGATTTCGAGAAGACCTATTTTACCGCTTAAACGTGATCCCCCTTTTAATCCCCCCTCTAAGGGAGCGAGCGGAGGACATTCCTCTTTTAATCGACTATTTTTTACAGCGCCTCCAAAAAACCCGGGGCTCTATGGTTAAAGGCATTGACCCTAAAACTTTAGAAATTCTGGTCGGTTATAGATGGCCAGGCAATATCCGAGAACTAGAAAACCTTTTAGAGCGCATGGTCATTTTGGCGGAGGGCGAAATCTTAACTAATGAGGATCTCCCGCCTAGACTTTTGGAAAAATCCCAAAAACCTAACCCTTTACCCAAACTCGCCGCCTTTTTGGAACCCACCGCGCCCCAAAACTTTTTGACCGCTAACGATTTGCCTTCTAAAATAGAAAAAGAAGCCGGCGACTCGTCTGGTCCCACGACCGCGCAAAATTTCGCCATCTTAAAACCCGAACCCAAATCTTTACCGACCTCGCCAAATTTGGCTTTTGAAAATTTGGATCAAAATTTGCGTAACTTAATTACGCCTTTAATAACCTTTCCAGACGAGCCAGTGGATCTCTCGTCTTTGACGGCCAAATACGAGGAAACTTTAATTGAGGCGGCGTTAAAACTTTCAGGTGGAGTTAAAAACGAAGCGGCCCGGCGTTTATCTATTAATCGCACGACCTTAGTGGAAAAATTACGTAAAATAAATGACCAAAATCTTTAGCCTTTTTCTTAGGTATAGCTAATTTTTCCCCTCATTTTTATCTACTAAAAAACTTAATATTAGATCTTTATTTAACTAATATATTGAAATGCCGATAATATAACTGGACCTTTTTAGGCGGAGGTTGTATTATTTTTTTATGAGTTCGTTTCGAGACATTTATAGCCAAAAAGGCTTTTTTGGGCTAGCCACGCTGGTCATGGTCTTTTTTTGGCCTATAATTTGTCTCGCCGCCCCTAATCAGCTCAAAAATATCGCTTTAGGCGGCGCGGCTGATTATAACCGCTTGGTTTTTACTTTTTCCGAACCCCTTAACGATGTTATTTTAAGACGCGAGGACGTTCATTCCTTAAATTTGGATTTTGGCCAAGCTCTCCCCGGCCAATTCTCAAGAGGCCCCACCAACGACCTTATCCAATCAATAAATCTAACCAAAGACGACGACCGTTTAATAGCTCAAGTCACGTTACGGTCTAACCGCTTTGAAGTTCGCCATTTTTTAAGCCGCGACCGTTTTTCTTGCGTGGTTGACGTTAAATCCTTATCTCAAGACGAGGAGGCGGATACCTCGGCCACGCCAACTAGCTCTGAGACTATTTTAGACCAAAGTTTTTTAAACCCACCATCTTTATCAGAGGTAGTTTCGACTTTATCGCTTTTTATTCAACCTAATAAAAATCCAAATTCCCCGGAAAATCTTCTCCAAAGAGCTTTTAATAACCTTAACTCTGGAGATTACGATGGGGCAATAGCTAAATTTGACGCTTTTAAGGCTAATTACCCTAATCACCCCTATTCCGACCCCGCTCTCTTTGTTTTAGGGGACGCGTATATGGCCAAAGGCTTGGCTGACAATTTTAACCAAGCCACCACCGCCTGGCAAGACGCTTTAAACGCTTATCCTAATAGCCTTTTCGCCCCTCGAGCCTCTTTCATGATCGCCGAAGCTTACCGTTTAAACGGCTATCGAAACGAGGCGGCGGGTTATTATAAGCTTTTCGCCCAAAATTACCCTGACAGCCCTTTAGCGCCCTTAGCTATTTTACGAGCGGCCGATCTGGAGCTGTCGATGGGGCTAAACGACCAAGCTCGAGAAACCGTGGCCCCCTTAGCCAGCAAAAGTTTAGCTTCTAAATTTACTTTATTAGCTAGAGGACGTTTGGCTATGGCCGATTATATGAGTTCCTTATATAGTCAGGCTTGTGAAAAATTTATAGATATTTTAGATCACGATCCTAATATTTATCTGTATTATCCAGATATGCTCTACGCTTTAGGTGATAGTTACTCATATCTAAATCGACCTGATTTAACCGTCTCTTTTTTAGAACACGCCTTAAACGTCATGCCCAACCATCCAAAAGCCGACGTGATGTTGGCTAGGATTGGTAACGCTCTCCAGTCTTTGGGCCTTCATAAGGAAGCGATTAGTTATTTTAACGTGGCCAAAGACGTTTATCCAGACCGGGATGGGGGTTTAGTTAGTCAAATTCGTCTAGCCGACATGGGCGCTATTCAAGCTTTCTTTTCTCCTGACCAAGTCTTTGACGCTTTAGAAAGAGGTTCTAACCAAGCCACGGTGAAAATGTACGATAAGATCATCTCGCAGGCTTCGGATTCGCCCCTTTTACAGTTAGCTTACTTAAAAATAGGCCAAGCTCAAGCCGCGGATGGGGAAAACGCGGAAGCTATTAAATGGTTAAGGACCCTTATTTCTAAATACCCAAAAGGCATATTATTAAACGAAGCCAAACCAATTATGAGCCGAGCCGTAGTCAACGAGGCTCAAGAACGTTTTAATCTAGGTCATTTTGAAGAATTAGAGCGTCTTAATTTTGATAACTATTCATTCTTAGAAGGCCCAGATCGCTTAAGATTTTTACGTCTTTTAGCTCAATCTTATGAAAATATGGGCCGAGCTGACGACGCTTTACGGGTTTGGAAAGACATAGAAGACCTCTCCCCAGAAAAACGGTTAGCCGACCAAAAGGAAGTCATCGAAGCGGCTTTAAAAGCCGGTCAACCCTTAGAGGCCTTTCGCCAAATTAAAGATAGTTTTAAGGAATTTCCAGAGCAAGCTGAACTTTGGAATGAAAAGATCGCCCAGGTCGGGCGAATTATGGCTAGACCAGCCAATGATGAGGCTGTTAATAACCTTTTAAGTTTTTATAAAGACCCTTTAGTCGAAGAGAGAATTCCGATCAGTCAGTTAGCCTTATCTGACGCTATCGCAATTTTAGTTAAAAATAAAAATTACGAAAGAGCTTCCTCTTTAATGGACGATTATAGGGAAAAATTTCCTTTAGATGAGTTGTCCCCAGAATATCTTTTAACTCAAGCCAAAATTGACCGTCGTTTAGGTCAAACCCAAAGAGCTTGGGATCGTCTGTCTAATTTTCGGATGGATTACCCTAACGACGAAAGAGTACCTAGCACAATTTTGGAAACCATAAACGACGCGAAAAAAAATAATCTTTACCCAGACGCTTATCGTTATGAGGAGCTTTATCGCCAAATTTACCCAGACGACCTTAAATCCCGGAACTTGCTTTTAGCCAGAGCCGAAGAACAGTGGAAGTTGGGCGATAACCAAGGGGCCATTGAGACCCTTAATTATTTCCAAGAAGAATATCCCAACGATCCAGAGACCCCGGCTACTTTTATTGATCAGTATCAAAAACTGATGGACATAAAAGAAACTAACCGCGCCTTCGCGGCTTTAGATAAAATGCGGCGGCTTTTCCCTAATGACCCCTTAACCTTAAATTCTTACGTGACCCAATATCACGACGCTATAAAGGTTAAAGAGCCGGAAGTAGCCTTTGCCGCCTTAAACGAGTTTCAAAGGTTATTTCCTGACGATCCCCGTCAACCAGATCTCCTTTTAGAAGAGGCTAAAGACTATTTTACGTTAAACCGGTTAGACGACGGACTCGCGGCTTGGAACTCATTTTTAGGAAAATACCCGCAAGACCCGAGGACCGCTGACCTTTTACTCCTTCAAGCTCGATTAGAATTGAAAGAGAATCGACAAGAGCCGGCTTTATCCCATTACCACGAATTTATTAACTCGTATCCCGTTAGAGCCGATCGACCAGACGTAATGCTTGAACTGGCCGCTATTGAGAAAAATTTAGGTTTAAACCAAGAAGCTTTTAACGATCTCTTTCGTTTTCGCCAAGATTATCCAGGCCACCCAAATGAGGCCCAAGCTATCTTAGATCAGATTGAACTAGCCATTAACATGAGCCAAATAGACCAAGCCGTAGCCCTATACTCGGTCTTTCGGGATAACTTTCCTCGCCATCCTCGCGTGACCCAAACTTTCTTAGATGAGACCAGACAGTTGCTAGCCGCCGGTCGGTCTAGCCAAGCTGTGTCAATATTAGAAGAAGGGATCCTTAAGACCCCGGATTTAGATAAAAATCGGCAAGTCCAAGATTTACTGTTAGGCCTTTATTTAGACGAAGGCCGGGCTGAGGACTGGGCTGGAGCTTCAGAAGAATTTTTAGGTCGGGAGGAGCCTAATCCTAATAATTTAGCCGATCGTTTTAATAAATATACGCAGGTAGCTCAGGTTTATCAAGAATTAGGCCGTCAAGCGGACGCGGAACGCAACTACGATCTGGCGTTATCCAACCGTCCCCCTGACGTTACTGGCGAGTCTTTGTTCGCCATAGCCGGGGGTTATAAAAGAATGGGGCGCAATGAGAGGTATCGCTCAACCTTAGAAATTATAAGCGCCCTTCCTGATCCCCTCTGGCAAAACGTGGCTAACCAAGAGCTTAACCGAGGTTGACGAAAACTATGTATAGGTTTAGTTTAAAGACTAGCTAAAAATATAGACTTTTGAACGGCTCGATTTTTCTAAACCCTTTAGCCGTCTAAACTGTCGAAAAACTTGAAAAAATTTTTTTTAAAATATTTCAATGATAATTCATTGGTTACTCGCCTTTTCCACGGATTGACGCTCTCTTATAATTCTTCTTTTTTTTTTAAAAAAAAATAGAAGAATTAAGAAGAGGCGTTTGGTTAAAGGCCGGTCAACCAAGCTTTAGAATCAGAATAGCGGCCAACTTACGCAGCCTATTTTTCAAATGTTGGGAAAGGAAGGCGGAGACGCGTAAAAGAGCTGGTTGATGAGTTATTGGGCCAAGGCAAAACGCTTAAAGGCGGTGCTGATGTCGCTGATGTCGTGAAGCCGCCAACTGCCACTAGAAAAGGAGAGGGAAAGATTTAAATAAAAGAACCGATCAGGATATTAGAATAATATTTCAATAAATTAAGGCACTCTTATTTATATTATCTTTTCAAAATAAAAATCATTTAAGAAAAGTCGTTTCATTATCGACAGTTAAACCTGGTTTAAAAATCAGAATAATAACTAAAACCGGTAGAATAGATACCAAAGTTAATATCGGTCCGTATTGAGCGTATTTGATTGTTAAATTGGCCATTGGGTTAAGCCAAAATAATGTTACCAAAATTATAAAACAACTAACACGCCAATGTCCATATTTAGCTGCCGCTTTTTGAAAAGCATGTTCTTTATGGGCTGTGAAAACTTTTTTATGCAGAAAAAAACGTCTTACTAAAGTAATTGTCGCGTCAATCCAGAAAAAAGACATAATTACTATAAAAGCGTACATTAGGTAATTACCATGAATTAAACCTCTCGCGCCTAAAGAAAAAAAGGTAAAACCTAGAAAAGTACTACCTATATCTCCTAAAAATATCTTAGCTGGACTCCAATTAAAAATTAAAAACGGTATTGTTATATAAATAAGTTGTTTATATATATCTATATTCCATGGTTCTACTGGTAAGCCATTAGATAAACAGAATAAAAAACCTACTGAGGCCGCATTCGCGTATCCACCAGCTAAACCATCAATACCATCCATGAAATTATATAAATTTATAAACCATACGCCTGAAAAAATTAACACAATTTTTACAATTGTTATTGGAATACCTTTGATAGGATTATAAGCTGGTAGGAATACGATTATTAATGTAACTACCAAGAACTGGGTCATAAGGCGAGGCCAGACCGATAACGATCTAATATCGTCAATCAGTCCGATAACCGATATTATTAAGCCGCCAATAAAAAATTCTGGACAGGTAGAGAAGGCCCCAAGATTAGCCACCAAAATTACGCTAGCTAAGGCAATACCGCCCCCACTTGGCGTTGGTTTTTTATGGGAACTCCGGGAGTTAGGGATATCAATTAAGCCAGTGTATTTTGCAGTTTTTATAATTAAAAACAACATTAATATGCATATAAAAAAATATATAAAATATTTTGTAATATCTAATATATAAATATTTATTAAATAAATTATATAATTCATAAAAACAACA
>JAIROO010000263.1 GCA_031257535.1 Deltaproteobacteria bacterium | reverse complement strand
ACCCAAACCAGCCTCGTCGCCTCCCAGCGACTAGAGCCCCCCTTCTTCCCCGCGCCAAAAGACTCGGCTCGGCCCTTTAGCTCGCCCTCCTACGGCCTAAACTTTAGAGGGTGGATTTTAGCCAAGTCTACCGCCAATATAATAACGAAAAGCCAAAGCCCTTAAGGGAGAGGCCCCGATCAAAAGGGCGATAAAGAGAGCGTCTCTCGGACGACGTTTGATACCTCTTTGGCGAGAGGACTTTTGGTCAGGCTCTCCTCCCCCAAAGGGACGGGAATCTGATTGATAACGAGCCGCGGAACGGCCGCCTGTCAGACGCCAAAAATCGAAATGGCCGCCCAAACCTTTCGCGCCCACGGCCAGGGGAAGACGCCCACGGCCAGGGGAAGAATAGAACCGTGTCCGCTAAATTATTCCAACCGCGCCCTTAATCGTTAATTTTGGCCAGACCAGGCGTTGGAGTTGGTCGAAGCCAAAAGCTCGGGGGACAGACTCTTAATAATAGTTGGAATATCCGCGTCTTTAACCGGGGTGGCCACCCAGTCGTTAGTTTTCCCCCGAAAACTGACCAGTTTCATGGAGTAGAAGCCATTGTTTAAGGCCACGCTTTCCACGTTAGCCTCGACGAAGCGCTGGAAAGAGTTTAAGGTTAGCCGCTCCAACTCAAACCCATTTAAATTAGGGTTAGCCCGGGCCGCGAGAACGACGCTCTCTTCCACCGTGTCAAAAACCGTTTGTAGATCCTTATCGTATTTGGCTGTTTTTAAATACCTGGCCCTTTTATACTCCCAAAACAAGCCTAAAGACAGGTTATGGGCGGCCGCCACGAACAGGCCCCCGTCGCTCCGGGTGAAGACCGCCCGCGAGCTAGAAAAACCTCTTAAATTATAAAACCAGAATAAAGAGCTATACCACGGCCTTCTCGCTCCCCGCCAAAAAGGCGAGCGCGACCAGTAAGGAGCCCCTCGCCAATGAAAGGGGACTGGCCGCGGCCTATAACGCCTTGGCGGACCCGAAGGACGTTGGGGAGCCCGCCAAACTTGAGGGACGCCGGGCGGTCTATTCGCGGGCGGCGCGGGTCTGGTCGCGGGCGGCGCGGGCCTAGGATCTGGCGAGTTGGGCAAAGTCCGATAACCCCGTCGCCGCTCGTGGTCTCGCCTCTGGTCTCGCCCAGAGCGATTTCGGGGGGTAGGGCTTACGGCGTTGGGTAAAGCCGTGGCCGTAGGGGCGGTAGTCGTGGCCCTTGGAGCGGGGGTTGAGGCGACAGGGGCGGTGGGGCTGGGGTTAGCCAAAGCTCCGCGAGCCTCCCGGCGACCGCGGTAGCCTCGCTCCCCAGAAGGAGACCTCTCTGGCCGACGCGAAGCGGTCTCGGACCTTAGGCTCGGTGTCAGGCCAGCCGGCCGGGTCGGCCGGCTGGCCTGACTCGCGTTTTGGCGAGGCCTTACGCTCTCGGGACTAACGCGGTCAGAACGCTCCCGCTCGGTCGGCGGCCGTAAGGGGCGCTCTTTAGGAGTCGCCCTTTTTGAGTGCCTATCCGCCTCGCTCGCGGCTTGAGCCCATCCATCGCCCCCTAAAAGCCAAATAGCCCCTATAGTTAATATAGTTATTAAGCCTAATCGCCTAAACATCTTTGGCTCCTTTGGCCGCCAAAACAACTTCGTTCGCGACTCATCCTCGCGTCCTTAGGCTTGGCCACGAGCTAGGACCTCAATAACCACGCCCCGCGGATCTCTATTGATAAAAACTGAGCGCTCTATAATAATAGAAGTCGCAAAAAGTATGCCAACCCTAAAAACGCCTAAGACCAGAAACCCAGGTCCTAAAACGTCAGTTTATTTAAACAATAAAAAAGCTATAATAAAAACCAGGACCCAATAAAAAAAACGCGCCTTAGCTAAAAATCATATATTTATTATAACGGCTTGTTTTTGATTAATTAACGTTTTATACTATAGCTCTATATCATTTAATTACCGTATAAACAATTTGATTAAACCCGGCGTTCGCGGAGATTCCATGGCCGACCAGACTTTTAAAGCGATCCAATTCTATCCAGTCGCCGCCAGAACGCCTAGCCTTTTGGCGGAGTTAGTGGAGCTTTGGCGAGAGTCGGTCAAAGCCAGCCACGCCTTTTTGACTCCAGACGACGTTCTGACGATCAGGCCCCAGGTGACCAACTTGTTGGCCACGGCCGACGGTTTAGCGGTCAGGCGAGATCCCCAAGGCCGGACATTAGGATTTTTGGCTCTTAATAAGCTCAAAGTCGAGGCTTTATTTCTGGCTCCTTGGGCGCGAGGTCAAGGTTACGGTCGCGAGCTAATGTCTTGGGCTAGCCAAAAAGGGGCCCGTTACGTGGACGTCAACGTGGACAACCACCAAGCCTTAGGGTTTTACCGCTATTTAGGCTTTGAGCTTTTTGACCAAGGCCATAGTCAAGTTGGCCCCAAATCCTTGGGCCTCTATCATTTAAGGCTAAAGGAGGGCTCTAAGCTTTAAAGCTAAAGCCTTAAAAAAATAAGGCGATTTTAGCGGCCTTTTGGAAGGCCATCTCTAGCCCCCGGCCTTTTTCGGCGCGAATTAGGGCCTTTTCCCCACCTTAAAACATTGGCCTTTGGCCTTTTTTTTTCGCCATAGTCTAGCCTGGCCAAGTCGACGCGGGCCGTCGATTAGGCTTGCCCTCTTTGACCTGCCTTTAGACCCCTTTTTTTATCCAGCCCAAAAATCCGCGTTTTAATCTTTTTACAACCAATATTTTAACATAAAACATAATATTAAATATTTAATAAGACTTAATACATAATAATAGATAAATAATTAATAATATCAATAGGTTAACTAATCTATATCGATAAATTAATCGTAATAATAATCTAAAACAAAAATAATTATCTTTTTTATTCGTCCGTTGGTCGCCGCCAAGACGATTAGTCCAAAAATTAAGTTGTCGCCATAGCTCCTCTTAGGACCGTGGCGATCTGACAACAATTTTTTCGACCCGTCGGCCTTAACAATTATATAACAATTACATTTAGATTTTTTTAGACCCATAGACCGCCTTTTCTCTGGCCAAAGGCTATGGCCCAATTATTGCTTAAATTCAAAGAGCGAAGTTTTTTTTCATTTATTCGGCGCCCGAGACTTTAAAGGGCGGAGGATTCGCATGCACAGGCACCAAAAAACCATTAAACACAGCCTTAAGATTCGAGGCCAAGGTCTGCACACCGGCGAAAACGTCGAGGTGACCGTCCATCCTAGGCCCATTGACTTTGGTATCTGGTTTAAAAGAACCGACCTCGGCGAATCTTCCCCCATCTTAGCCGCCGCCGCCAACGTCTCCGACACCACCCTCGCCACTTCTATTGGCTGGGGCCCGCAGAAAGTCGGGACCTTAGAGCATCTTTTGGCGGCTTTAGGCGGTTTAGGGATCAACAATATCTTAGTGGAAGTCAAAGGCCCGGAAATCCCCATCTTTGACGGCTCAGCCGAGCCCTGGGTCAACTTCTTAAAAGCCGCGGGCTCGCAGATCTTAAACGCCCCCCGCCCCTTTTACCGGGTCCTTAAGCCTCTGACCTTAACCGACGGCGACAAATTTTTAGCCGTGGAGCCGGCCCCTAACTTTTCCGTGGATTTTACCATTGATTTTAAGGGCTTCGTTAAAGTCCAAAAACGCCGCTTTAAGTTTTCCGAAGGGGCCTTTGTCACCGAGATCAGCCCGGCCCGGACCTTTTGCTCTCAAAAAGACGTGGAAGCCCTCCGCGCGAAAGGGTTAGCCTTAGGCGGGAGCTTAGAAAACGCCTTGGTCTTGGGCGAAGATGGGTACTTAAACCCGGAAGGCCCCCGTTTCCCCGACGAGTGCGTAAGGCACAAGATCTTAGATCTTATTGGCGACTTAACCTTGGCCCAAACCCCTATTTTAGGCCACTTTACGGCCCATAAGACTGGTCACGCCATTAACCAAAAAATTCTCTCGGCCTTACTAAACGAGCCCGGCTATCTGGAAAAATACGATCCGCGAGAGACCATCGCTAAATCCGCCCGCGAATTCGCGGTCACCTTAAAGCCGACTTTAACTCCCTCGCTCCTAGGCCCAGACGGCCCACCCTTAAACCCGATCTTTTTAAACTAACGCCAAAAAGCGGGCCAAGGCTTTTAGCCTCGGCCTTGGCCCTTAAAACTAAAACGACTTACGCTTAACAAAAAAACTCGCCGCCAGCGAGTTTTTTTGTTAATAAACTATTTTTAAGCTAGAAAATACCTTAAAAGTTTGAAAACGCCATTTAAAGCCTTGATAATATAATTTAAAAGTCGGTAACATAAATTTAAATCCCAAAAAACCAGACTTTTAAGCCTAAAACCAGCTTTAACCCTAAAAAAACACCTTTAACCTGAAAAATACGCTTAAAATCTAAAAGCTAGCCAGCTTAAGCTTTTGGCTCCGGCTAAAACCCCTTTTTGGGGAGCTAAAAAAAAGCCCTTGGCCAGTTAAAATCCCCTTAAAGCCCACCAAAATCAGCCTTATCTTTTCGCCTATCCCGCCCTATTGAGTCAAAAAAGGCCAAATTTGAGGGCTTGACAAATCCCCTGGTCTTGCCCATAATCTTGAGGTTTAATAAAAAAAAATAAGGCTTCTAGCCCTAAATCTTTGGGCCTGTTGTTTTTGGATTTTCTGAGGAAAATTACCAAAAAAAACAGGGCGATTAAACATTATATTTAAAAAATACTTTATAGGCCTAAATTTTAATTTAAAAATTGAACTAAAGAAACTTTTTATTATTTGTTACGGCAAAATTTTTTGGCTAAGTTTTTCAGTCCTTTTTCAAAAATTTAAGGCGCGATATTCTTAGATATTTTTACTAAATTATCGCGCGTTGACTAAGTGGATTTTTTGGTAATTTTATTATAACTAATTATTTTAGTTATATAATTTTTCCACCCTTTAGAAAAAAAAAAAGATTGACTAATGGCCAAAACTTTGGCCTTAAACGCCCTGCCCCTCGCCTTTTTTAGCTAAAACAAAAAATAAGGGCGACGACAGGCAAACCCGTTTGGCCGCCTTATCCCGCCAAGCCACTTAAGAAAAAAGGAGACTTCCGCGTTTTCGCCCATTGGCCTTATTTTTTTAGGGTTTTCGCGCGGACATAATCGATGAAAGACGTCGCAAAACAAAGGACCATCGCTCTCATTTCCCACGGCGGCTCAGGAAAAACCTCCCTGGCCGAGGGTTTCTTATATCTCACCAAGACGACCAGTCGTTTAGGCTCGGTGGCCGAAGGAACCAGCGTCTTAGATTTCGAGCCTGAGGAAATCAAACGCAAAAGCAGCCTCAACTCCGCCTTCCATTCCTTCCCCTGGAAAAAGAACCAGATCACCTTTGTCGACACCCCGGGCGGGGAAAACTTCTTAAACGACGCCCGCACGGTTCTCCAAGGGGTCGACGGAGCGGTGGTCTTGGTGGACGCCGTGGATATGGTCAAAGTCTCCACTGAAAAAGGGTGGGCTTTTTCCGACGCTTTAAGTCTGCCTCGCCTTTTAGTCATTAACAAAATGGACCGGGAGCGGGCTGATTTTGATAAAACCTTAGACAACGTCCAGGAGATCTTCTCCTTACCCAAGGCCATTCCCGTGGCTACGCCCATTGGGGCGGAAAACTCTTTTGTCGGCCTTATCGACCTCTTAAGGCAAAAAGCCTACTTTTACGACGCCGCCGGTCAAGCTAAAGAAGGGCCAATTCCCGCCGACCAGACCGAACGAGTGGCCGCTGACCGGGAAAAACTCATTGAGGCCATCGCCGAGACCGACGACGTTTTACTGGAAAAATTCTTAGAAGGCCAAGACATTACGGACGCCGAACTGGAAAAAGCTTTAAAGGCCGCGGTCTTTAGCGGCCAGATCGCCCCGGTGGCTCCGGCCGCGAGCCAAAAGCTCATTGGCTTAGACTTTATCCTCGATCTCATTATTGGCTTACTGCCCTCGCCTTTGGACCGCCAGCCTTTCCTCGCCGCCAGAGCCATAGACGGCCCCTTGGAGCTGGAAAAAGCCCCGGATCCCGCGGCCCCCTTTAGCGCTCTCGTCATTAAGACCACCGTCGACCCCTTCGCCGGGCAATTGACCATTTTCCGGATCGTCTCGGGAACCTTAACCCCCGACAGTGGCTTTTTAAACGTCAATCGCGGCCAAAAAGAGCGCTTTGGCCAGCTTTTCGCGTTAGAGGGTAAAGCCCAAAAAGCCGTGGAAGAGGCTGGGCCGGGCGACGTCGTGGCCGTCGCGAAATTAAAAACCACCTTGACCGGAGACACCATCGCCGACGAGGCTAACCCCGTCTTTTTTAAAGCCGCCAAACCCATGGAACCGGTCGTCTCCTTCGCGGTGGAGGCCAAAGCCAAAGGCGACGAGGAAAAAGTCTTCGCGGCCATCAACAAAATGACCGTGGAAGACGTAACCTTACGCTTAACCCGCAACAACCAAACCAAAGAAATGATCCTCTCGGGCATGGGTCAGGTCCATTTAGACGCCATCTTAGAGAAGATCAAACGAAAATATGGGGTGGAAGTCGTCTTAAAAGCCCCTAAAGTCGCCTTTAAAGAAACCATTAAAGGTCGAGCCAAGGTCCAGGGCAAGTACAAAAAGCAAACTGGCGGCAAAGGCCAATACGGGGACGCGGTCATCGAGCTGGAACCCCTGCCCCGGGGCGAGGGCTTCATTTTTGAGGATAAAATCGTCGGCGGGGTCATCCCCCGGCAGTACATCCCGGCCGTGGAAAAAGGCGTTATTGAGGCCATGGCCGGGGGGGTCATTAGCGGTAACCCGGTGGTCGACTGCAAAGTGGCCTTAGTCTTTGGTAGCTACCACGACGTGGACTCCTCGGAAATGGCCTTTAAAATCGCTGGCTCCATGGCTTTTAAAAAGGCCTTTTTGGAGTGTCAACCGACCATTTTAGAGCCCATCATGCTTTTAACCGTCACCGTGCCCGACGAGTTTATGGGCGACGTCATGGGCGACGTCTCCAGCCGACGGGGCAAACTCTTAGGCACCGAAAGCCATGGCAAAAGGCAGATCATTAACGCCCACGTGCCCCAGATTGAGCTTTTGTCCTACTCCCCGGTCCTCACCTCCATGACTGGCGGGCGGGGCTCTTTCTCCTTAGAGTTCGCCCATTACGACGAAGCCCCGTCCCAGGTCCGGGAACGGGTCATCGCCGAGTTTAAACCGCAAGAGGAAAAGGAATAGGGATATTTTAGCCTTTATTAAACTTACTTTATGGTTTTTTGGGGCTTAAAAAATTATTTCTTTTTGTTAGTCTATTTAGAAGGCCTATAACTAAAAGTCTAAGGCTTTTTTGATAGACAAAAAAATTAGGGCGATTGTGGCTTTTATTTAAATATAGCGCTCCTATAGACACGCGAAAGGTTTGTCTTTTTTCTGTCTATAGGAGTCTTAATTGTATTAGTTAATATTTAGTCGTAATTTTTTTAATCGTAACTTTTAACCTATGTTTTCCTCAAAAAAAAATTTATAAATACTTTTTTTAACTCTTCTTTCCCGCCAAACCTCGCCGCTTAGCGATCCAAAAAGACGGGCCAATTAGCCGCCCGCAAATGAGTCCAGCCCCCCCGAAAGCTCCGGGCGGATATGATATAATAACTTTGAGCCCAAAAAAGGCTAATTTTCTCTCGTCCGCCGTTTCGCCTGACCAAAAACGCGCCTTAAAAAAATCGGCTCGCGTTTTTTTTGGTTAACCTTTCCTTTTGGTTCTACTTAATTTTGGTCGTTGTTTTTAAGGAGCCCGGCTTTCATGAGCGCTTTATCGGTCCGCAAAAAAAACCCCGTCCCCCCTAAAAGCCTAACTAAAGTCAAGCCCAAAGCCACGACCTTAAGAGAAGTCCTTTCGCGTTTGACTTTTAATCAGGCCAGTAAGCTCTTAGGGCCTCATGGCCTTTCGGCCCTAAAGTCCGAGGCGGTCCAGAGCGTCGTTTTAACCGACGTCGAAAGTTTCGCCTTAACCGACGACCATTTTGAGTTAACCATTGAGGGGGTCAAAGTCGTTTTTAGCTTAACCGGGCCCAATAAGGCCTTAGCCATAAACTACGCCCACAAGCCGCTCAACCCGGACGAGACTTGGCCCGCGGCCGCGGCTTTGTCCTTAATTTTAGAGGAAAAAGTGGCTTTAGGCTTAACTCCCCCGCCCCCGGCCAAAGCCTCTTTAGAAAAACTCGGCGAAGAAGCCTTAATTGACCTGGCCATCGCCGAAAGGCGCGCCCAAGCCCAGGCTGAAGGCTTAATCGTGGCCAAACAACCCTTAAAAGGGGTCTGGGGCGATTATCGGGTCGACAATCCCAAAAGCGGCCGCAGCTTTCGGGTGTCTTTGCGGGGCTGGGAAAAAGGCAAAAGCTTTTGCGAGTGTCAAGACTTTAAGGTCAACGCCTTAGGCTTGTGTAAACACACCTTAGCCGTGGAGCAGTATCTGGAGCGTAAAGGCCGCAATCTTAAAAAAATTCCGCCCTTTAACCCCCCCGAGGTGGAGGTTTACCTAGACTACTCCACCCGTCCCCCGTCTTTAAGGCTGGTGGCCCCCAAAGATCTCTCTAAAGGCCTTTTAAGCTTAATCGAGCCTTTTTTGGCCCTACCCATAGACGACGTCCGACCCTTAGTCCAAACCATTAAGATCTTAGAGGACTTAGGGGCCGAGCCAGTGGTTTATCCCGACGCCTTAGAGGCCATTGAGCTTAACCTTCTGCGCTTAAAGCTTAAGGAGATGGCCTTAGAGATCCGCGAAGATCCGTCTCGTAACCCGGCCTTAGACAATCTCTTAAAAATCCGGCTCGCCCCTTACCAGTTAGACGGCTTAGCCTTCGCCGCGGCCGCGGGCCGAGCCATCTTAGCCGACGACGTTGGCTTAGGCAAAATCACCCAAGCCGTGGGTTTAGCCGTTTTCTTAGCTAAAAAGGCCGGAGCCACCAAAGTTTTGGTCATTTGCCCTGCCCGCCGCAAATCCCAGTGGCGCGACGAGATCTGGCGCCTTTGCGACTACTCGGTGGAAGTGGTCAAAAGCGAGACCACCCATCGCCGCGAGGGTTACGCGGGTCAAACCTTTTTTACCGTCGTCGACCACGAAAGCTTAGTCAAAGATAGGGCTTTGGCCAAACTGACCGACTGGGATCTGATCGTCTTAGACGAGGCCCAACGCGTCAAAAACTGGGACGCGGACTGCTTTCGGTCGGTGGCCGACTTAAACGGCCGCTTTTTCCTGGCCTTAAACGGAACGCCTTTGGAAGCCGACTTAGAGGAGATCTACTTCTTAACGTGGTTAGTGGACGAGCGGATCTTAACCCCAGCCTTTGGCCGTTATGACCCCAAAAACGAGAAAGCCGCCCAAGAGATCTTAAAAAGCCCTAAGCGCTTAGCCGCCCTTAAAGCCGCCTTAAAACCCATCTTTCTGCGCCGGACCCGAGCCGAAGTCGCGGCTGAGCTGCCGGCCACCCATTTAAGCGTTTTTCCGGTGGAAGTTAGCTTTGAGCAGCTTGAAATCCACAACCGCTTTAGTCGCCTTTTAAGTCGCTTAGCCAAAAAACCTTTGCTCACGGAAATAGATCGCTTAAGGCTAAAAAAGTACCTGCATAAAGCCCGCCTCGCCGCCAACAGCGCCGCCTTAGCCGACAAAGACGCCCAAAGCGAGCCCGGCAAGTTTAAATATTTCGCGGCTTTAATCAAAAGGCTTTTAGCCGAGGACGATCGAAAAATCTTAGTCATGTCCGAATGGACCGAGGCCCTGGATTTAGCCGCCTTAAGCGTCTTGGGCTTAAACGTGGCTTTTAGCCGCTTTCAAGGCGAAAAAGCGGCGCCTTCGGAGATCGAGCGGATCCTCGCGGACTTTAACCAGTCCCCTACGACCCAAATCTTTCTGGCTGAAATGGCCTTAAGCGAGTTCTTAAGCCAGTTACTGGTCGACACCATTATTTATCTCGAGCCGCCCTTAAACCCAGGCTTAGCCCATCGCCGGTTAGGGGCCTTAAAACCTCACCAGCCCCTCCAGATCTTTCTTTTGGCTAGCCAAGAGACCATTGAGGAAAGACTAGCCCGCCCCGCCATAGCTAAAGTCCACGATCCAAAGGGGACGGAGGCGGACCTGGATCTAATCGGGGCCATTGAGTCGGCCGACGCGGAGAGCTTAAGGCAAAAACTTGAGACTTTCTTCGGCCGCGAGCCCTATAACCAAAGCCCAAGCTCCCCCTTGGAGGCCGCGGAGCTTATGGCCCGCCGGGAAGTCGTCAAAGCCGGGCTAAGACAGATCAAACAAGGAGCCAAAGAAATTTTCGGGGCCCTATCGCCTTTCCCTCAAAACAATTTTGAAGGTCCCCGCCTTTTGGAAATCGGAGCCGAGCTTAGGGCGAAATTTACGGCCACTGACTCTTTAGGTCGCTTAAGCCTGGTCTTACCCTTAGACGACGATAGTCTCGTAAACCTCTTGGAAGCCTTAGGCCAAACCCTCATCGACCGGCTGAAGACGACCTAAAATAACCGCCCGGCTTTTAACCATGAGCTTAAAGGCCCTTTTTTGGCGATAGGCGTTTTAGGCGAAAAAAAGTTGGCGTTTGTTTTTGGGGGTCTCTCTTGATTTTGTTAAAGGGCCTCCAATTTATTAAAACCGCCATTGGCTCGCCATAATAGGCCCTTCACGTCTCAATGACGGCCAGAGCGCAAACGGCCAAAATTAGAAACGCCACTAAGACCCGGCAAAAGACAAAGAAACGAAAATGGCGCCGCTTAGGGGCGAGCTTAGTGGAGTCAGTGGCCAATTGGGCTATGACCGTCCCGGAAACCAAAAGAAAGGCCCCAAAAATCATGGCCTTTGTCATTTTTTCGCCGAGAAAAACGACCCCACTGACCGCGGCGATAATGGACTGCGTTTGCATAACCAAGGCCGCTGAGCTAGGGGTCACGGTTTTCTGGGCCAGAGCCTGGCACAGATAAGCCCCGGCCACGGAACAAACGCCATAGAGCGCGAAAGGCCAAATGGCTTGAAATTGGGCTAAAGTCGGAAACGTCCCGGTCATTTCGGCCAAAAGACCGCCAAAAAAGCAGCCAAAAAAAGCCTGGCTAAAAATAAAAAGCCAGACGCTGACCCTCACCGAGAAAAAACCCAAGACAAAGACGTGGGAGGCGAAAAAAAGATCCGCCACCAAAACGTAAGCGTCCCCCCGATTAAAGCCAGTCGCTGACCCTGGGTCGCTGATCAGAGCCAAGCCTAACAAGCTGACCCCTAAACCGACCCAGACTAAGCGAGCGGGCGTTACGCCCAAGATTAACCCAAAAAGCGGGACCATAGTGACGTAAAGGCCATTGATAAAACCCGCTTTAGCGGCCAAAGTCATGGCTAGGCCTTGATATTGGATCCCATTCCCCAAGGCTAAAAGCAGTCCGGCTAAGGCCCCACCCCAGATCCAAGAAAACCGCCCCGTCTTGGTAAAATAATTAACGTGAGCCGTCCGCCGACCCCACCTTAGAGCCAAGGGAGCTAAGGCCAAAGCCCCAAAGAAATACCTTAAGGCCGAGTAACCTACGGGGTCCACGCTCCGCAAAGCGTAACGATTCATAGGGAAAGCTAAGCCCCAGATTAAAGAAGCTATAAGGAGGAGGAAGATAGCTTTTAATTTATCAGACATACTAAAATTTCAAAGACGCAATAATAGCTTTAGATTATCAAATTAACAATCACTTACAATTTTAGTATACACAAATATGAATAATCCGTCAAAGGTTAGCGGGAGAGGCTTCAAAAGCCATTTCAAGTTTAGAGGGCGGCTGACCCCTTTAAAAAAAGGACTCTTTTGACCCTCCTATTTTGGCGGCCTTTTTGGGGGCTAATTTTTTAGCTTTTTGGGGGGAGAAAAAAAAAACGATTTTTAAGGACTAAAATAGTAACATTATATAGTAGAAGATAGTATGTTAAAAATAGCAATATACTTATATAGAAGCTTTGATATTAAAAACAGTAAAAAAAATTTTAAAGAGCGATAAAAATTTATATTATTAAATTTTAGTCGTTAGATAAATTAAGGTTTTAAGAGTCAGGCCTGAAGTTAAAGCCTCGCCCTCTTTGACCCGGACTAAGACTTTTTGGCGGTCGGCGTTTAAAAGGCTCACAAAAATCCCCCGCTCGTCCTGACTTAAGCCCACGACCTCGTAAGTCCCCCTAAGGGCCGTTAAATCGTCGACCGTCAAGGTCAAGCGCCCGTCTAAGTCGCTTAGGCTGCCCAGGAGGGTCTCGTTTTCCGTTAACTCGGCTACCTTGCCGTCCACCAGTTTTATGGTTAAACGCCCTAACCTCGCCTCTAAGGCCGGGTCATGGGTGGCCACGACTAGGGTCAATTTGGGATCCGAAGCGAGCCGGTCTAAGATCTTAATTAGTTGTCCCTGAAAAAGTCCTCAAAATTTGTTCAGGGATTCGAGCCATTTTGGAAAATAGGTTACCGCCAGGATTCGATTTTATCAAACAGTATAAATTATAATAAATAATAA
>JAIROO010000119.1 GCA_031257535.1 Deltaproteobacteria bacterium | reverse complement strand
GGCCCATAAAAGCGGCTAAAACGGTTTTAGGGTCTAACGCTTCTGGCATTTTTAGCCCTTTGGGCAGCGGGGCGGGCCAGGTGGGGGTCGCGTTTAAGCTCCCCGGATTTGGTAGGCCTTTTGGTTTTTCTAAATCCGGGGAGATATAGTCTTCTTGGGCGTAACTAGGGGTCGTCGCCAAGACTAAAAACCCTAAAGCCCAGATAACTAAAAACCCAAAAATCTTAGCCATGGGCCTTTAAAGACGAGTTTTCCGGGGTCTCTTCTTCTTGGGGCTTTAAATCCGGGTGATCGGGCCAGTAGATGATCCGAGCGCAGTTGGGGCAGCTTAAAAGCTTGTCGTTTCTTTGCAGCTCGTTAAAAAGCTGCGGAGGCACGCTTAAGCGACAGGCGCGACACATGCCGTTTTCCGAGACCTCGGCTAAGGCTTGGCCATCGCGGTTTTTGGACACGATAAGATAGCGGCCTAAAACGTCGCGGGGCAGGGACTCGGTCAAGCGAGCCCGGTCGACTTGAGCTTGCCGCTCTTTTTTTTGACTTGCGGCCATGTCTTTTTCAAGGGATTTGGCGACGGTCGTGAAAAGCTTGGTCTCGGTCGTGACCTCTTTTTGGAGCTTCGGGGCCAAGGCGCCGAGTTTTTCGGCTTCTTCCATCAGCCCGAGGAGTTCCTCTTCCCGAGTGACGAGTTGCGTGGCGATGGAGTCGGCTTCTTTAAGGACGGCCCGGTACTCCTCGTTGTTCTTGGCTTTTAGCTGTCTGGTCAGGTTCATGGTTTTCCGGTCGGCCAGGTCGGTCAACTCGGTTTCGAGAACTTGGCGGCGTAAAAGGTTGGCGTCGATTTGGCTTTGGACGTCAGCCGCCTCTTGTTCGACAGCCGTCAGTTTAAGGCGGGCTTGGGTCAATAAATCAGGTCCCTCGGCCACCACTCGGCGCCACTGGGCTATCTGGTTGTCAAGGCGTTGCAGGTCAATAAGGGTTCGAATAGTTTCTTTCACAAAAGACTCCCCATCCAAAGTTAGGGCCTAAAGGTTAAGCCCGTAACTTCGCCAAGGTGATTGATCGCTAAGGAAGGTATATTCTAAAGCCGCGTTAGAGCGACGGGTTTGGTTTTCTAGCTCCTGGCCTAATCGATATAAGCCAGGTTTTTCCGTCTCGTAATGGCCAGCGGCGAGGACCGTTAGACCGATCTCCTCGGCCAAAAGAGCCTGATGGTGGTTGATTTCCCCAGTAATTAAGACTTCCGCCTTAGCTAGATGGGCTGGTAAGATAAAGTCGCCGCCTGAGCCCGGCAAAAGAGCCACTCTCTGGACAAGTTTGGGGGTTGGACCGGCGTAGTTAAGGGTTTTTAAGCCCAGTTTAGCCTTAGTTATAGCTAAAGGGTCTTGAGGCGTAGACCATTTCGCGATTAGCCCAAAACCAAGGGCTGGCCTTTGAATAGCCGTAAAATGAAAGGCCGGCTCCTCGTAAGGGTGGGCCGCTCTTAGGGCGTGGGTGGCTTTCGGAATGAGGCTAGTGGGTAGAACCATCTCTAACCGAACTTCATCCGTCTGGGCTAAAACTCCCACTTGACCGGTATAAGGCTGGCTACCTGGCTGGGGTTTAAACTGGCCTAGGCCCGCCGACTCGTAAGAGCACTCGGCGTAGTCGCCTTGCTGGCCGACTCCGACCGAAAAGAGGGCCTTTTTTAAGCCATCCAAAGCGGCTGAGGGAGCGTAAACGGTGAGTTGAGTTAAGTCGGGCGAGGTGGTGGTCAAGGGTTCGAGCGGGGTTAAGCCCAAAGTCTCGGCTAAGGCTTTGGCCACCCCCACCGCGTCCCAATTGGTGTGGGCGGCGATGACGGCTAAATTTCCGAAAATGGCTTTGATTATGGGGCTGGTCAAAGGGTCATTGAGGTTAAGATTTTTCAGGGGTTTAAAAATAAGTGGATGATGAACGATTAAGAGATTGGCTTTTTGGTTGATGGCTTCTTCTATGGTTTGGCTAGTGGCTTCTAAGGCCAGGGCGACTTTTTTTACCCTGGCCTTGGGATCGCCGACTTGGAGGCCAGAGTTGTCCCAATCGGGGGCTAAAGAGAAGGGGGCGAGGCGATCTATTAAGCCTATAAAATCCTTTACAAGCATAAACAGCCCGCTTTCGCAAAAAATAAACGCCCTTTTAGGGGCGCTGGCTGATAGATCTTCGCTATTAAGAGATTGGGGACAGGATTTTGGACCAAGGTCTCCCAGAAAGGTATTTTTCGAAAAACTAAAGTTTTAGGCTTCTTATCCATGTTTCCCCTAGAAAAAACGCCAAAAGACCTTGAGCTTTTGGGGCTATAGGGCGACAATCAACGGGTCCGAAAAGCGTTAGCTCACAAGTCCATCGGAACCTAGATCGGATATTATAATAATTATTTTTAAATTGTCAAATATTTTTTATAAAATTTTTTGACCCAAAAAACCTTAAGGCCCTGATTATGGCCTGACAGGCGGTTAGACGACGACTAGATTTTTTTTCGCCTTACGTCGAATATAAAGGTTTATGGCCTTTTTTTGGGGCTACGAGTCCTTAAGGTCGAGGGATTAGGCCTGGTCCTTAGGGTCGAGGAATTAGGCCTGGTCCTTAGGGTCGAGGGATTAGGCCTGGTCCTTATGGCCGAGGGATTAGGCCTGGTCCTTAGGGTCGAGGGATTAGGCCTGGTCCTTAGGGTCGAGGGTTTTTAGGCCTGGTCCTTATGGCCGAGGGTTTGTAGGCCGGGGATCTTAGGTCAGTGGTCTTTAGGCCGGGGGTCTTAGGTCAGTGGTCTTTAGGCCGGGGATCTTAGGTCAGGGGGGTCCTTTAAGCCGAGGTCTTTAGCTTAGGCCTCTAAAGTCTGGGATCTTAGGCCGGGCGGATTTAAGGTTGACGGCGAGACCTGGCGTTATCGAAAGGATCATAGAAAATCAATGAGTCAGATTGTCCGGTTAACGAAGCCGATTGTCCGCCAAGCGGAGCGTCATTTAAGGCAATCCTGTCCAGTCATGGCCAGCTTAATCGAAAAGTTAGGCCCTTGTCGACTCGTCGACCGGCGGTTTCCGCCTTTTCGGATTTTGGCCAGATCCATCGTTTGCCAGCTGATCTCCGCTAAGGCCGCCGAGGCCGTGGAAGGGCGGATAATCGCCTTAGTTCCCAACTATACGCCCGCCGAGTTCTTAGCCGTCTCCCTAGAAGACTTAAGAGCCACGGGTTTGTCTTGGGCCAAGGCGGGCTATATAATCGAGTTAGCCAAAAGGGTTAGCGACGGTCGCTTAGATTTAAAGGCCATCGCGACCGCCTCGGAGGCCGAGGCGGTCGCGACTTTAAAAGCGGTCCCGGGTATTGGCCAATGGACGGCGGAGATGTTTTTAGTTTTTGGCCTGCGTTGGCCAGACGTTTTGTCCTTGGGAGACGTGGGTTTAAAGCGGGCCGCGCGCCTTTTGTTTGGCGAAAAGGCGGATTTAGAGGCAGTGGCCCGGCCTTGGCGACCATATAGGTCCGTGGCCTCTTGGTATCTGTGGCGTTCTCTTGGCTAGTTGACATCCTCCCCTGACTGAAGGCAGAGGATCCCGGCGGAGATCGAAGCCTAGAGGGCCCCGGTCCCCTCGGCGGGTTCCCGCTTCATCGGCTGGCTTTGGGCGCCATGTCCTCCACGGGCGTTCACAACGGCCTGCCCGGCCGTGAGTATGTTCAACGCTCCGACGACGTCGGCGTTGTTCGAGTAGCCGCAAGAGACGCGCTTGAAATCCGCCTGGGTCTTGCGGTTGGCCTTGTCCACGTGGCCGCGCTCCGGACACTTCTGGCTGGTGTGGTGGGGCGGGACCTTGATAAGCTCTCCGCCCTTGGCCGCCAGCTTCCGGGCCAGGGCGTCGACGAACATGCCCCAGCCCTGGTCCAGGATGGCCTTGTTGAGGCCGCTTTTGGCCTTGACGTTCCGGCCGGGGTTCTCCAAGGTCCCGGCGGCGGATTTGGCCATGTTCATGATCC
>JAIROO010000094.1 GCA_031257535.1 Deltaproteobacteria bacterium | reverse complement strand
CCTAAGCGCGCGACGAGTTCGGCTTCTTTATTTAAGACCGCCGGCAGTTTGGCGGTTTGGGTCGGTTTAGCCACGGGCACGTTTAAAAGGATCTGCGGCCATAAAGTCAGCCGGGTGGCCAGATCTCTTAAAGAGTGGCCCGTGGTTTTCATAATGGCTAAGGTTTGGAGAGCGGCTAAAGCCCCGTCGCCAGTGGTCGCGTGATCCAGAAAAATTAAATGGCCCGACTTTTCCCCGCCAAAATTTAAGCCCTCGCGCCTTAAGCGCTCGGCCACGTAACGGTCGCCGACGCTCGTTCGATGCAGTTTGACCCCTTCCTTTTCTAAGGCTAACTCCAAGCCCATGTTACTCATGACCGTGGCCGCGATGGCGTTTTTGGCTAAGAGGTTTTTCTTCTTCAGGTGCCAGGCGCACAGGAACATGATCTGGTCGCCGTCGACCACCTCGCCCCGGTGGTCCAGTAAAATGGCCCGGTCCGCGTCGCCGTCCAGGGCGACTCCCAGGTCGGCTTTACACTCCAAGACTTTTTCGGCGCAGACCTCGGGGTGGAGGGAGCCCACCCCACGGTTGATATTATAGCCATCGGGTTGGGCCCCGATCACGTGCACCGTGGCCCCTAACTCCTCAAAAACGGCCGGCGCCGACCGAAACGCCGCTCCGTTGGCGCAGTCTAAGACTATGGTAAAGCCCTCGAGATCCATGGCTTTGGGAAAGGCGTTTTTTAAGGAGACTATGTAGCGACCGACCGCGTCCCGCACTTGAAAGGCTCGACCCACCGCCTCGGCCGGCGGTCGACTCTGGCTAAGGGAGGGGTCGGCCATGAGATTTTCTAAACGGGCCTCGACCCGGTCGGGGAGCTTGTAACCCTGACCGTCGAAGATCTTAAGGCCATTGTCCTGGTAAGGGTTGTGGGAGGCGCTAATGACTAAGCCAGCGTCGGCGCGGGTGGAAGCGGTGAGGTTGGCTAGACCCGGGGTGGGGAGAGTCTCGGCCAGATACACGTCCCCGCCCTGGCTCATGACCCCCGCCGAGACGGCCCCGGCCAGCATGTCCCCAGACAGGCGAGTGTCTTGGCCGACCACGATTTTGGGGCGACGGCCTAAGTTTTTTTCTTCTTTAAGGAGGATGGTTAGGGCTCGACCCAAGGACAGGGCCATCTCCGCGGTCATGGGCTCCCGGCCCACGACCCCGCGAATGCCGTCGGTGCCAAATAAAAGACGCGGGCTCTCGGTCATGGTTTTAAAATGTCCGGTCGTCTGACCTTGGTAATGACTAGGTGCGAGGGCTCGACCGAGACGATCTTGACCCAATTGGGGGCGAGGGGCGAGATGGGTAGCCGTAAGTTACCGGGACTTTCTAAGTCCTCGCGGCTTAGACGGACCACGAGCTTTAAGTCTTCGGCTTTGGGGGCTGGGTGGTCTAAGGTCCAGGAGACCTTGACCTTGGCCTGATTGGGTCGAAAGCTTAAGGGCACGGGCGGGCCATTCCAGATGGGGGTGTCCAAGATTACCTCGTTTTCAAAGACCGCGGTCTCTTCTTTTAAGACGACCTGGGCTCGGGCGCGAAAGACTTTGGGCTCGATGGTCAGCCAGTTGTCTAAGCCCGCGATCTGGGGAGTTAGGGTCAGGCTTGACTCGGGGCCGCGGATCTCGCTTAAGCGGGCGGGCGACAAACTGACCCGGTTGACCCCTAAAAGACGGTTCTCTGGACCAGTAACTTTAGCCACGTTGGGTTCGATAATTAGATCCCCGGTCAAGGCCAAGTACTCGGGCAAGTCGCCAACGGTCTCCGTGGCCACCGGGATCTCCTTGGTGACGTAGGGGAAGACGTTAAAGGCGATCTCCTCGGGATAAACCCGGACGACTCTAACTCCGCGGGGCAGTTTGGGGATAAGGGCGTTCCAGTCGACTTGAAAGACGTTTTCGCCAGGGGTGACGTCGCCTAAGTCGTGGCGAAAATAGTATTTATTGTTTTCCAAAAACCGAAACTGGGCCGTGTTGGCTTCCACCCTTAAGTTGACGGTCTCAGGGGCGTCGTTTTCTAAGGCCATGTTGGCGGGGAGGTTAACTAGCTCTAAAGACACGGTCAGATCGTGGACGGACATGTCCTGCCCAGAGATGGTTAGCCACAAAATAAAGGCTAAGACCAGGGACAAAACGAAAATGGAAAACTGGTTGGCGAAAAAGTTTTTCATAAGGTTAAAAAAGTTTGGCCAGGCCTTTTTATGGCCCTGGCTCCCCTTTTAAGGGGACTGGCCCCGCTCCCCCTCCTTTAAAAAAAAAGGTGGAAACGTTAATCTATTAAGAGTCAAAATGACTTAGAATAGTTATTTTTTTTGGATTGACTATTAGTTTACTCTTAAAAGTTTACTCTTAAAGTTGACTTTTTAAGATTACTATTAAAGTTTAGGCTTAAAGTATATTATTAAAGTTTAGGCTTTAAGTTTACTTTTAGTCAGATTGTTTTGGATTTATTTACGGCCTTTAGCTTGTTTCTTAGCGCTAGTTTCTAAACCCAGATGAGTGAGCAAACGGTCCCTTAACATGCCCGCCCCCATCATGACCTCCACGTCGCCGTCGCGGACTAAGGAGACTAAACCCCTTTCCTCGGAGACCACGACGATGATGGCGTCCGACTCCCTAGACAAACCAATGGCCGCCCGATGCCGGGTCCCAAAAAATTGGCTAACGTGATCCTCGGACGGCAAAAGGGGCAGAAAACAGCCAGCCGCGGCCAAGCGTCCGTCTTGGATGATGACCGCCCCGTCGTGGAGAGGGGCTTGGGTGTTAAAAATGGCCAAGAGCAAACGGTCGGAGACCACGGAAAAGAGTTTAGCCCCGGCCTCCACGTACTCGCCTAAGCTGACGTGGCGCTCAAAGGCGATGAGAGCCCCGGTCCTTTTTTCGGCCATAAAAAAGGCGGCCCGCACCACTTCGTTGACGGCCTCTAAAACCAAGGAATTAGCCTTGGAAAAGGTAAAACGCCCCGCTCTAGCCAAACCGCGGCGAATATCGGTGGAAAAAAGGACGACTAAAACCAGGAAAAGGTTGGCGATAAAGTAGGAAATAAGAAAACTTAAGGTTAAGAGTTGAAATCGGTTGGCTAAGTAATTGGTGGCCCCTAAGACGCACAACCCCACCAGAACCTGGCCACTTCGCGTGCCCTTGACCAGGCGAATGACTTGAAAAATTATGAGGGCCACTAAGACAATATCCACCACGTCCGGGATCCCAATGGTCCGGACCGCGTCGGCTAAGGTTTGGGCGGCTTCAGAAGAAAATATCTTATCAAAAAGGGCCATTTTGGCTTTTTTGTCGTTAAGTTGATCCCTAAAAGGTTGTTTAAGCTTCTTAGGGTTTTAGGGGTTTAGGCGGCTTTTCTGGTGGCCATAGCCACCCGGGCCGCGTCTTTGGAGGGTTTAACCGCGTGGACGCGAATAATTTCCGCGCCTTTAGCTACGGCCAAAGCGTTGGCCGCGGCCGTGGCCACGTCCCTTTGGTCGGGGGGGGCCCCTTCTAATATGTGGCCTAAAAAGGCTTTCCGGGAAAGAGCCATCAGAGTATGGTAGCCAGGGGGGTAAACCTGGTCGAGATTTTTTAAAAGGCTTAAGTTGTGGCTGGCTAGTTTGCCAAAGCCTAAACCCGGATCCAAGATGATTTTTTCGCGGGGCAAACCCGCTTTTTCGGCGACCAAGGCTCTTTCGGCCAGAAACTCCCGCACTTCCCGGACCACGTCCTCGTAATAAGGATCTATTTGCATGGTCCGAGGGTCGCCTAACATGTGCATTAGAATAATGGGAACCCCGTAGCGAGCGCAGAGGGGGATAATCTCGGGATCTTTGCGGCCGGCCCAGATGTCGTTAATAATGGCCGCCCCGGCTTGTAAAGCTTTTGCGGCGATCTCGGCTTTATTGGCGTCCACCGAAATGGGCGGGCAATTGGGGATGGCGGTTAACCCCTTAATAACCGGTTCCAACCGGCGCCATTCCTCGTCGGCGGGGGTGGGTAGCGAGCCAGGTCTAGTGGTCTCCCCGCCCACGTCCAAAATGTCGGCCCCTTCGTGGATCTGTTTTAGGCCTTCGGCGATGGCGTCCTCGGCGCGAAAAAAACGGCCTCCATCGGAAAAAGAGTCTGGAGTCACGTTGATCACGCCCATGACGATGGGAGCGGCGAAGTTTAAGCTTTTAACGCTCCCGTCGACGGTCGTCCAGGTCAGGACCGTGGGGAGGGCTTGGGAGTTGGGGTCGGTGGTGGGAGACATAAGGTCGTCGCTCAGCTTAAGGCCCTTTGGCTTAAATAGCCATAAATAAAGCCGGCCATTTAAGGAGTAAAAAAGATAGAAATTGTGTTATTTAGTCGCGGAAACGCTATGATAATCAAAAAAACTCAAAAAAAATAATAAGATAAAAAGACAAATAGTCTAAATTATTTAGATAAAAATTACTTGATTAGGCGAATAATTGGTTAAAAAAGAAAAATTGTTGTTTAATAAAAAAATATTACGTAAAAAATTTATTGTATTTAATTAACCAAAGGTCATTTGGACGTCTAAAAACGCGTCTCTTTTGTTTTTTCGCGCTTTTATTATTTTTTCTGACCCTAAAAAAAGGTTATTTTTGGAGTAAAAGATGTCTTTTTTTTACGGGTCAACCTAAATTTTGTTAGGTTGACCCAGCCTAAACTCTTTAAAGGCGTTCCGCTTAATCGTTTTGGTTATCGTCCGTTGAGTCTGGGCTTTCCGGCTCGTCTTCCTCTTCCTCTTCGATTAGGGGAGTTCCGCGGTTAGCGAACGAGGCCTCGGGGTTGGGTTGAGGCGGCTCTAAGCCTTCGGCGATAATGGCCTCCCGACAGATTTCCACCACCTCTTGAGAGTCAATGGTTTCCTTAACTATTAAAACGTCGGTTAAGTTTTTTAAAGTTTCCATGTGGCGGCTTAAAAGTTCTTTGGCCTTGTTATAACCTTCCATGACCAGGCGATTGACCTCGGTGTCGATGAGCCGGGCCGTCTCTTCGGAGTAGTCGCGGTGTTGGGCGATCTCTCGGCCTAAGAAGATTTGTTCGCTACTTTTGCCAAAGGAGATAGGCCCTAGAGCCGCGCTCATGCCGTAGCGACAGACCATATCCCGGGCTAGCTTACTGGCCTGCTGGATGTCGGAGCCCGCTCCGGTGGTGAGTTGGCGTAAAGCCAGTTCCTCGGCCGCCCGGCCGCCCATAGTGGTGGCTAATCGAGTCTGAAAATAGCTTTCGCTATAGGTGTGCTTATCCTCAACCGGTAGATATTGGGTCACCCCTAAAGCCCAGCCCCTGGGGATAATGGAAACTTTATGGATGGGATCCGCGTTCGGCAGGAGAACGGCCACTAAGGCGTGGCCAGCCTCGTGCCAGGCCGTGGACTTTTTCTCCTCCGGGCTAATGATCATGGATTTGCGCTCCACCCCCATCATTAGTTTATCCCGGGCCGCCTCGAGATCGGCCCCGCCCACTTTTTTCTTGTTTAAGCGGGCGGCCATTAAGGCGGCTTCGTTAATGAGGTTTTCTAAGTCCGCCCCAGAAAAGCCAGGCGTGCCGCGAGCCACGACCCCTAAGTCGACGTCTTTGCTTAAGGGGACTTTTTTCGAGTGGACCTTTAAGATCTGCTCTCGGCCTTTAACGTCGGGCACGGGCACAACCACTTGTCGGTCAAACCGACCCGGCCGCAAAAGGGCGGGATCTAAAACGTCGGGCCGGTTGGTGGCGGCGATGACAATGAGGGCCTCGTTGGGCTCAAAGCCATCCATTTCCACTAAAAGCTGGTTTAAGGTCTGTTCCCGCTCGTCGTGACCGCCGCCTAAACCCGCGCCCCGGTGGCGACCGACCGCGTCGATCTCGTCGATAAAAAGGATACAGGGGGAGTTTTTCTTAGCTTGGCCAAACATGTCGCGGACTCGGGACGCGCCCACGCCCACGAACATCTCCACAAAATCCGAGCCACTGATGGAGAAGAAGGGGACTCCAGCTTCCCCGGCGATGGCTCGGGCTAAAAGGGTTTTGCCCGTGCCAGGGGCCCCCATTAAAAGAACGCCTTTGGGAATCCGGCCCCCTAAGCGCACGAACTTTTGGGGCTCGCGGAGAAAGTCGATGATCTCCTCCAGCTCGTTTTTAGCCTCCTCAATGCCGGCCACGTCGTCAAAGGTGATCTTTTTTTGCTCGTCGGAGAGCATCTTGGCCCGACTTTTGGCGAAGGTCATGGCTTTGCCCCCGCCTTGCATCTGGCGCATAAAAAAGATCCAGATAGCCACAAATAGGATGATCTGGACGAGACCCCCCAAGAAAGTGTACCAGTAACCAGACGGTGGGGGGGTGACGAGGATATTGACGTTTTGTTCTTTTAATAAAGGCAAAAGCTCAGGGTCGTTCCCTGGGGCGTAGGCGGTCCAGCGGGTCGAGGAACCGGCGATGGTGACCGTGATCTCGTGGCCGGTCATAACGGCCTCCCGGACCTCGCCGTTTTTAATGGCTCGCCAGATCTCGGAATATTGTTTTCTGACTTGATTGTCCGAAGGTTTTAAATAGTTAAAAACCCCCACCATGACGATGGCGATCGTTAGCCAGATAAGAAACTTGCTGGAAAAATTATTCAATTGGCGCTCCCGGAAAAAACGCTCAGAAGGCTAATAGAAATGGCCGAGCGTCCTTTTTCCGGCCAAAAAGGCGGGCCGATTTTTTAGGGCGTCTCGAGAAAAAGTTTGGCCTTCGATCTTCTTCCAAAAATGGGAAATTTTCGGGTATTGTCGATAAACCACGTAAATATATAATCGATGTAATAATGTATGGCTTTAAGCGCCCTGAAAAAGGGCGAAAAAAGGTCGGCCAACCAAAAGGCGAGCCCCTAAAAAAAGAAAAAAGCCCTAAAATATAGCGCGAAACCCAAAAAAAGTCGCCCTTAAATTTGGCCTCAGGCTAAAAATAAAAAAACGGCCAAAAATAAGAGCCCCGAAAATCGAAAGTTTAAGGCCCCTTTTTAAGCGGACAAGGCTTTTATAGGCCGCTAAAAAATAAAGGGCCGGATTTTTTGGCTCGCGTCAAACGGACGGTTATTTTAGGCGATAAGTGATCAAGCCGTGCGTGGGGTCGTAAGGGGATACGGCCACCTCAACCCGATCGCCAGTCAAGACGCGGATTTTAAATCGTTTTAATCGTCCCGACAACATGGCCCTAATTTTGACCCCCTCCGAGGTCTCGACTTCCATATGGCCGTCGCCTAAGGTCTTCGTGACGTGTCCTTCCAGTTTGATTAGCTCTTCCCTTGACATGCTCCTCCTAAAAGACGACCGCCAAAAGAAAAATCAATAAGCCTTTCATCTAGGCCTAAAATGGGTGGCGGCCATCCAAATGGCAATAAACAAGTATATCAAAGCCAGTCAATAAATCAAGCCATTAAATGAATATATTATTTCATAAAATATTGATAAAATAAAATAAAGTATATATTTATATTCTAATGGATTTATAAAGAAGAATTCTATCATCTAAATGGCGGCGGCGAAAAGACCAAAAAGAAAAGACAAAAAAGTCCCTTTATGACCAGGGTCAAGGCGTTTTTTCTTGGCCAAAAAGTTTTCGCGGCGGATTAAAGCCTGACCCGCCCCGCGACGGAAAAGGCCAATTTAGCCTTAAGCCGGTTTCAAGTCAACTTGGCGACAAAACAACAGGGAAATCGAGCCAAAAAGGGTTAGCGTCAAAAAAATTAGGTTAGCGACCAAAAAAATCAGGTTAGAGACCAAAAAAATCAGGTTAGCGACCAAAATAATCAGGTTAGCGACTAAAAAAATCAGGTTAGCGACTAAAAAATCAGGCTAGAGACCAAAAAATCAGGTTAGAGACAAAAAACTCAGGTTAAAGACAAAAAACGGGTTAGCGACTCAAAAGAATCAGGTTAGGACCAAAAAAACAGGTTATCGACCCCAAAAAACAGTTTATCCACCCAAAAAAAAGGTAAGCTACCCACAAAAAAAGGTAAGCCACCCAAAAAACAGGTTAGCCACCCAAAAAAAAAACAGGTTAGAGACAAAAAAAGGGCCGGCCCAAAAAAGTTCGAGCCGGCCCTTTAAGCGTTTAACGGGCTTTTTTGACCTAAAGTCGCCCTGGCCTAAAACCAAAAAGCCCCCGAAGGTCCTAAAAAAGGGGTCAAAGGCGCGTTTAGGGAGTAAAAGACCCAAAAGGATAGGTCATCAGGAGGCTATGGTACATGGCCAAAGCCCCAGAGACCGAGACTAAAGCGAAGTCGACCCGGGTGGCGCGTTTCAAGGCTTCGGCTTTGGAGCCGGCTAGAAAAACAAAAGGTTTGGGGTTTTGCGGCCAATTCTCCTTAAGCGTTTTAACTAAGCGGCCGATCCGTCCACTTTGGGCGGGGCGACCATGGAGAAAGCCTAAGCCGTGAGGTTTAAATTGGCGGGCTTCGGCTAAGAGGGCGTCTGGGGCCGATTCCTCGCCCACGTCCCAGACCTCAAAGCCTAAGGAGCCTAAGACCAGGCTCAGTAAAGAATTTAAATTGTCTTCGCGGCTTAGGCCGCTGGAGGCCACAAGAAGGACCCGACCAGGGAAAGGCTCTAAACCAGGTTGGTCGTAAATGGAGGCCATAATTTTCCGAATGGTCTGGCCAACAGGGATTAAACTTGAGGCGAAGTAATGGCCGTTTTCAAAACGTTCCCCTATCTCCATTAGGGCCGGCCGGAAGGTTTCTTTCAAAATGGCGTGGTCAATTCCGTTCGCTAAAAGGTCTAGAGCCAGCCGTTGGCACTCGTCTTCGTGGAGTTCCACGAGGCGGATTTGAAGCTCGTTTAGGGTCTGATTTTCTATCTGAGGCATGATACAGTCGCTAAAGGCCAAAAAAACCATAAAAAGCCTTTTAGAGTAAAAAACACTAAAAGGTTGTCGAACAAGGTCAGAGCGTCGTTAAGCTTAAGGTCATTCCCAAAAGCCGACTTTGCCCGAAATTTGCGTCAGTTTTCGCGAGGCTAAAAGCCAGCCCGATCCTAAAGGCCGGTCTTCGTAGTCGTAAATGGTGTAGACGATTTTTAAAGCTGGGTCCCCAGCCGTCTGATGGAGACGTGAGGCTTCTTCGGGAGCTAAAACGACCGGACAAGCCCGAAAAAGACTTTTTTTGATCTTCTTTTGGGCTTGGCCAGCCGGTAAAACGTTAAAAAGGCCCACGTGCTCAAGCTCGGCCTCCACCACGGGGGCGAAAGGATCGAACCGAATGGCCGAATGGTTTAAAAGAATGGGTTGGCTTTTGTAACGGATTAAGCGGTCTTGGAAAATCACCTGGGCCTGGGGATCCAGCTGGAGGTGGGCCGCGGTTTTGGGCCCCGCCGAGGCGAGGCGCGCTTTAATTATAGATAAGCTTAAGTTTCTCCTGTCCGCCAAAACCTGAGTTAAGTTGTTGAGGCCAAAATTAGCCTCAGTCCAGATCGGGGTCACTACGAAGGTGCCGCTGCCTTGGATCCTTTTTAAGATCCCGGCTTGGACTAAAAGACCTACTGACTGACGAACGGTCATGATGGAAAGGCCTTTTTCGCGGCTAATGGCTAACTCCGAGGGGATCTTCTCGCCTAAGGCGTATTCACCATTGGCTATTTTTTCTTTTAAAGCTAGGGCCAGGGCCCGATAAGCCGGGAGATCTTTATTCGACGGGCCGCCTTTTACCGTGGCGGCGGAGCTACCGTCGGATAAATCATTATCATCGCGGGTCGTCATGGGCAAACCGTCAATATAGCTCACCTTAAGGAAGGCCGGAAAAAGGCGACCGACCCTAAGGGGCCTTTTGGTTATAGGGTTATTGGTTGGCGTTCCTTGAACGCGAGAGTTCGGAGGGTCTAATATTCAATCAGAGGTTTCCAGCGAACAAATCCAGGCTCTTTTAAGGGCCGTTTATATAACGGTTTTCCTATTGAATGATTCATCTTACCAATAAAAAATTATTTTTAAAAGGTTTTTTTGAGACCAAACCTCAGAGATTTATTTTAAGGTAAAAACATTTTTAGGGGATGGGCCTTCTGTCCGGCTAAAAGGATCAATGACAGAGTTTTTACTAATATTTTCCAATAGTTATGACAAAATGACCTAATGACCGTTCTATTTATACTGGTTCACTTAAGGGCAAATTATTCATAATTTAAACTATTTTAAGTCTTAAAAAAAGCGCACAAACGTTCATTAGTTTTGGGAAAAGCCGACATTAATGGCTTATTTTCTGGTTACAACAAAACGTTAGTTAATCCATTGGATCGGCTGGCAAAGACAGCCAAAATTTAAGGTATGGTCAGACAAACAAACGTCCTCTAAGTCTTGAAATTTAAAGGTAACTTGGCCTTTAAGGTCTTTTTTCGATCGAGGGAAAAAATGTTGGTATTCCGCGGATTTTTAGAGAATTGTCTTAAACCACGCTTTAAATAAATCACCCATTTATGTCGGAAAATAAGGCGAGTTGGGTGGGTAGTCAAGGCTTAAAAAAATATTTTTTTTGACAAAAAAATATTTTTTTGGCCTATATGAGCTATAGGACTTGGGCCAAAATCGAAAAGGACGGGTAAGTTTTTTAAGGGTTAGGCGGATTTTATGGTCCCGAAGTGGCCGTCTTTTTTAGCTAAGGGGGGCCTTTCGCCGACCATCTAGCCCCGGTTTTAAGGGCGGCGGTCAAGCGAGCTAGCCGGTAAAAGCGAGTCGCCAAAAAGTTTGGTGATGTCGGCGAAAAATTGGCGGAATCATCGTTCCGTAAGTAATTAATATCAAACGACTTTATTTATATGTAAAAGTGGTAAATATAAAAATTTGGTTGCTCATACGCCTATATAGATTAAAATACAAGTATTAACGGTATTTCTAACTCAAAGAAGGTGAGTCATGACCAGATTTGCTGTCGCTCTTCAGTCTCTCTCTTTTGTGTTAACCCTAAATGTGACAAATTTAGTCTCACAGGGCTTGGCGACATATCCTTCCGACGCCATTACGGGAAGGCCCGACATCCTTTATGTTATTGTCGACGCCGCGGCCAAACTTTCGCCGCTACCCCGGCTCGCCTTACTTCAGTTCCAGTTTGAAGCCGGAAAATATCGAACAGATCCGCCAACGCGCCACCAAAGGCGTTTAAGGCGTTCGCGTTACCGCAAGATTACCGCATGTTGACAAAAGCGCGGTCCAGGGCGTAATTCGCCGCGCTGGCCTAAGTAGCGTGGCGGTTATGGACAAAGAATGGACGTCCTTAATCCTAAAACTAAAAGTCCAGTTTGATGAGCCGTGGTCCTTCGCTCAAAAAAACGGCGAAGAAACGTCTGAAGGCGATGACCTAGAAGAAGATCGCCTCAACAGTTTTGTCGTGACAAAACAACAATTTGGCGGGCTTTGGCTTTGTACTGCCTTAGAGGTAGACTCTCGGTTTATCATTTTTAGCCGGGTCAGGTGGCGGAACTCTTGATGACGCCTGAGCAATGATCAATAATGTTAAGAAAAGAATACTTAATAAACCTCTTTATGTCTCTGACGAGTTAATACATTACAAATCAGCCTTGAGCGA
>JAIROO010000034.1 GCA_031257535.1 Deltaproteobacteria bacterium | reverse complement strand
GATTACTTGTAGGGAAAAAAAAGGAGAAGCTAGGAGAATGGTAAGGCTGGACAGAGTTTCCGTCAATAAGTGGACAAAACTATCCGTCAATTTTTGGACAAAGAATGCCGTCAGCAACACGTTATAATATTCGTCAAGCTTGCGGTTTAGAAGAGGAATTATCCGACGACCTTTTTTTAAAATCCGCCGACAGGCTTTATTTATGGATCCCAACGGTCACCAAGGGTTTCTATTTTTCCAATTCTTTTAAAAAAATGGCGGTGGAGGCCTCGACCGCTAAAGATCTGGCCGAAAAACGAATCCCAGATCTGATCGACTCGATCTTAAAAGTCCATGACGATCTGACCCCTTTTTTTTACCAAGAACGCATAGGCCATCCTAGACTTCAATTTTTTTTAATGGACCCCAGAACATTTGGCCGCCCCAGTTTTCGTAGAGGGCTAACCATTACCGATTCCCCCTCAATCCCGCCCGATCGTGGCGAAGACGGGCTTTTAAACATACGTCGAGCCTATAGTTTTTCCAATAAAAAACCCTTTCATATCTATCCAGGTTTGATATACCGCTTAATTAGCACAGGCCGAAGGTCTTCGTCTTGGTCCCTTGGACGGACTGTTTACACCGACTTGATAGAAAGCTGCGACTACTTAGCCTTTAGGATTAAATCAGGTTGGCAAACGGCGATGAGTAAAGGCGAAGCCGCGGTGACGAAATTTCTTAAGACTGACCCTGCGGTTTTAGAATGGCGTGACCTCATTAAACAAATTTTGGTCGGCGATTTCAGCCATTATTTAGCTGGGTTGGCCTTTTCCTCGCCTATCTTTCAGGTGGTCGACAAAGGCCAACATATCAAACTTTTAATGGGTTTGGGCTCTAGCGCCAAACAAGCTAACTATGGCATGCACGTCGCCCCCGCTGGCATGCTGGAATTCGCTCAAGGCGACGACGATAACTCTTTGACGTTAAAAAACTTTCAGACTATCCTCGCCAAAGAGTTGATCGAAGAAACCTTGGTAGGGAAAAACTTTGAGGCCGTTAAGGATAATTATAAACGCAAATTTAGCGTAATGGAGGCCGCTATCTCTGTTGATGGCGTTCCTTTTCCACAAAATTTTGGCGGTTATCCTTTCCAGACGAATCTGGTCAGATTAATAATCGAAGACGATATTTTGCCTCATTGGGATAATTATTGGGTTAAAACGCCCCCTTCCAAAACTTTACTCCAAAAGGCCTTAAGCTTTAATCCCGACCAACAACCCTCGTTTTGGATCGTCGACTCCTTTACCTTGCGTCCGGAAATTATCACGCCCATTTTTGTCACGGAAGATCTCCCAAATATGTTAAGCTGGGAATACGAAGAGACTCAAAAGGAAACTAAGCAATTCAATAACATGGACGAGGTAAGAAATTACGTCGCGGAGACCAGGAGCTCCTGGGCCGCTCCTGGTCTAGCCGCCATGTATTTAGGAGCCAAACATTTTTTTGGCGAATAAAGATATTATCTTAATTTCTAAAGTTCTCGAATTAATTTCCAAACGGGGCTTTTTGGCTTTGGTGGCTAAAAGAGCCCCGTTTTCTTTGGTCTTTATGGTATTATCAATGATCTACTAAGGCCTTAAAGGACGCGTTTTTGTCTTCATCTCCCTTTTAACTTATATTTTGGTGCATGAATATATTTATGTAGTATAATTTGTATAATTTTTGGTTCTAATGTCCTTACCCTCCCCACCAGGTTGAGTCAAAGGCGCGCATTTGGTCCAGGCTAAGACTTTGGCGCTTTTAAAGGCCAGCCACAAGCCCGACTATTTCGCGTCAAATCCTTTACGATCCCCTATCTTGGTCGCCTCTCAGAATGAAAATATCCCTTTAAACACCCTTTTAACCTATATTTTGCCCATGAATATATTCACGTGGCTCAGTTTGTAAAATTTTTGACTCTGGTGACCTTACCCCCAGAAGGCCGAGTCAAAGAGGAGCTTTTGGTCCACGCTAAGACCCTTAAGCTTTTAAGGGGCCGGCCTCTTCCTGAGTTAAATTGGCTTATGGAGCTTTTTCAGAAAAACGTGATCGCCTTAGATAACTTAGACTCCTTAGATCATTTTTATCAAAAATAAGCTGATTTTTAGTTTAAACGTCCTATTTTAATTAAAAACTTTGGATTCCAGCCGGCCTTAAACCCCTTTTTATCTAAAAACAGGCTAGCCGAAAAAATGGGATCAGACAAGATGTCTAGAACAATAATTACTTCAAATCAAAACCCTTCTTCTTTTAAATATTTGTCAAAAAACTTTTTTTCCCCCCGATTTTTTTCGTCAGCTTCTGCCCCGTAACTCACCAAAAACTATTTTTTTGCCCCTTTTTTTTATGCCTTATATAAATCGATTCGCGGCTAAAATTTATAATTCCGTCCTTATAGATTTTTTATATTTTTTTTGATCATCAAAAGTCTAATTTTTCAAACTTAATTTTAGGGTTGACAGAGATATTTTTTTGGCCATAATGCTTATATTTGTATTCGGGTAATTTTTTCCATTTTTCTCCTCGGTTTTTTAGCCTCCCCTTTGGTTTTCTTTGTTTTATGTCCTTATGTTTTTTTTCAATCTCATTTTTTTTTTAATTGGCTGGGCTAAAGTCCTAGAAAAAGGCCAAGACGTTTTTTTCTGGCCTTTAAATAGACCTTTTGTTCGTTCGCCTCTTCTTATTAGTTCGCCCAAAAAACCTCCTTTTTTGTCTAAAAGGGTTTTTTATTTTGGCCCTCTTCTGACGATTAATCCCTTACTGACGACGGCTATAGAAGGTTTTTTATATCCATTTAACGTGAATTTTAAATAGTTATTGCGCTAGCTAAAAAATTTGTTTAACAATATTTTATAAATTTTAAAAATACCTAAAGTCAATTTTCTGACTTTATTTTGTAACTTTTTTAGTTATAACCCTAAAATATCCGGTTAGGTCCCCCCTTAGCCCCCAGATATCCTTCTCGTTCGCCATAGTTCCCAACTCGCGCGCGAACATATTATAAGGTACGCTATGAAACTAGGCTCAAAATTAATTCTAGGCTTTTTAGGCCTGTGCGTTGTATTTATTCTTACAATGCTTTTATTAGGGTTTTCTTTAAGCGAGGTCGACCACGAGACAGAAGAGTTGCAGAACCTCATCCTCCCAGCCAACGCCGAGGCCAGCAACATTTTGTCTTCCGCCGCCCGCGGCGGTTTGAACCTTTTAGACTACGGTTACTCTGGCGACGTGGAGTCCTTGCGAAAATATACCAATTTTGACGCGACTACCTTAAAAAACCTAGAAGCTTTAAAACAGGTGACTAAAGAGGGATTGGGCGATGAGTTTCCTCAGACCCTAGAACTAGTCGCTAACGCTGAGACGCGCTACCAAACCTTCCGGACTGAGGCCCAGACTTTACCTCGCCAGATGACCACTATCGTCGAAAACCGGGCGGCCGCGGCTAATTCTTTCGCCACCTTATCCAAGGACCTCTTAGCCTATCAGAAGGCCTTATCCGACCAGACTCGGCAAACCATTCGCGCGGGTTTTTACGACCAGCGGTTGGAGACCGCTTTACAAAGTCAAGACTCGGCCGCGTTCATGACTGAGTTAGTTTATACTTTTTATATAGAGCTTATAAGAGGTATTTACTATCAGAAACATGAGCCTTTTGAGACTGCTGAGGCTAAAATGACTACCTTTTTGACCGAAGCCAACAATCAGTCAGCCTTACACAGTCTAGATCAGAACAGAACATTTTTAACGGCTTTAATTCAAGAGGGTCAGCTGGCTTTAACCGCTTGTCAAAACCTCAAAGGGGTTATGACCACCTTTCTCGCGGAAAAGGAGAAGCGCGACCACGACCGGACCTTAGCTTTAGACGCCACCACCGCCTTAAGCCAAGCTCTGACCTCTATTTCAGCTGATTTCGCAACCTTAACCCGCAATTCTTTAAGATCCTCTTTTTGGGTCATGTTGGGCGGTAGTTTAGGGGCAGTTCTTTGTGGGTCCTTAATTGGCTTTTTCTTAACCCGCAGGATCACCGGGCCCATTAACAAAATTATTGACTCTTTATCCTATGGGGCCAAAGAGATCGACGAGACTTCAGACGCTTTAACGACCTCCTCCTCCAGTTTAGCCGAGGGAGCCTCGGAAAACGCCGCGGCTTTGGAACAGACGAGCGCGGCCTTGGAAGAGCTGACTTCCATGACCAAAAGAAACTCCGATAACGCCATGGAAGCCAATAATTTGATGAGCCGGGCTTCCGACGCCGTGTCGCAAGCCGAAAACTCCATGTTAAACGTCATTCAAGCCATGGACAACATCGCGGCCTCGGGCGCGGCCATCGGCAAGATCATTAAAAATATCGACGAGATCGCTTTTCAAACCAACCTTTTAGCCTTAAACGCGGCCGTGGAAGCGGCTAGAGCTGGAGAAGCCGGGGCTGGGTTCGCGGTGGTGGCCGACGAAGTCAGAAACTTAGCCATCCGGAGCGCCGACGCAGCTAAAAGCACGGCCGACCTCATCGCGGGGACCATCGCCAATATCAATTCTGGCTCCGAGATGGTAACCTCGACCTCCGAAAGTTTTCAAACCGTCTCCCACCATTCCGCCAAAGTGGCCCAGCTGGTCTCGGAAGTGGCCGAGGCTTCCAAAGAACAGTCGCAAGGCATTAGTCAAATCGCCACGGCCATGAATCAAATGGACAAGGTCACCCAAAACAACGCCGCCTCCGCCCAAGAGTCAGCTAGCGCGGCCGGGAAACTGTCAAATCAAGCTAGCTCTTTGATGGAGGCTGTTTTACACATGTCCAGCGTGGTCCACGGAGCGCCGGCTAACTCTAATGGCCACGATAGGGGGGCCTCTCAAGACTTACTAGAGTCTAATAGGTCCTCGTATAATTACGAGTAACGACTAAAACTATTCAAAACACTGTTTAAACATTTTTTTAGTTGACTAAAAATTTCAATTTTATATTTTTTACCCTATCTACCGGGTCTTTTAAAGGCCCGGTTTTTTTATAAGCCCATTTTTGATGCCTTCGTAAAAACCCTCTTAATCGTTATGGGCTGGCTTATATACTATAAATTATGGTCATTGTAATTTTTTATTAGCTTATATAGTACTGGTCCAATCCTAAAATTTCAAAACATGGGTTTTTACGAGGTCATCATTTTTGTTTAAGCCAGGGGCTTTTGCTTTAGGCCCGTTTTTTACCTAAGGGTCTTTTTTAGGCCCGATTTTTTAGGCCCCTTTTTTTTAGGGTCCGTTTTTTCTTCGCGCCTATTGGCTCATAACTTTATCTTTGGCTTAACTTTTTGGCCGGAAAACCAAAAAAACCAATGTCGAACTATTTTTTACATTTAAACAGACTAGCGTTTGATCGTCTTTTTCGACTTAAGCGATTTTTTTGGCTTTTCATCCTGACTTATTTGAGATTTTTTATTATTTTATTCACCCATTCATTCAATACTCAACCAAATTATCCCAACCCCTCGGTTAGAGCCAAATGTTCCTTTAACAAAAGGGCTTCAGCTTGACATCCTCACGGTTTTGTCGCATAATTTCCTTAAGTTTTTGACGAGGTCCCTTTATTTTTTTGGCCACAAAATAATTAAATTAGACTTATTTAGGCATTATTCGCTTTTTATTTTTTTGTCCTTGCTTCTCAAGCTACCGTTCGTTCATTTGCCCTTTAAATCTCCCTATTTGACCAGCCTTTTTTACCCTATCTAGCCGGCCTGAAGCGGGCCCGCCTTTTTAGTTCTGTGTAATTTTCATAAAAAATTCGCCTCATATTACCATATTTATTATACTTTTTAAGCGGCAAATATAGTAGATTAATATATCGCTTCTTTAGCCTTTACTTAGCTATTTAAATACTGTATATTTTACACTAAACCGCTATTTATATTGCTTTTCGCGGGAGGCGGGAAACAGGTCGCGGTCGCAAAAATCTTTCTTTTGAAATTTTACCCGCTAAATATTTCTAAATAAGGTAATAAAGCTTTTTGCCGCCACGACATGTTGAACAATCGGCCATCAAAAATTATACTGGGTGATTTTGGCGAAGGTCTTACAGAGGTTCTCGCGGCCAACCTTTAACTGATTCGCCCTTAAATCTCAAAAAATCCCATTTGTATAGCTTTCGTCAAAGAAGGAACATAAGATGAAACTCGGGACAAAAATTATATTCGGATTCCTCGCGATCTGCGCTATTTTCGTGGTCATCATCAGCGTGGTCATCTTCTCCCTCATGGCGGTCAACCAGGAGACCGACAATTTGGGGCTTAAGATTATGCCAGCCAACGCTCAAGCGGCCAACGTCCTCTTCTCCGCCGCCCGTGGGGGTTTGAACATCCTGGATTACGGCTACTCTAACTCGGAAAAATCCCTGACTCTTTTTAATACTTTTGACGCCTCCACTTTAAACTCCTTAGCGAATTTAAAAAACCTGGCCCAAGCTGGTTTAGGTCAAAACAACCCTAAAGTCATTGAGCTTTTAGCTACCGCCGACCGGCAATACCAGCTTTTTCACGAAGAAGCCAAAAATCTCCCCGCGCAGATTAACGCTATTATCAGTAACCGCGGTCAGGCCATAGCTTATTTTGAATCGCTCTCCAAAGACGTGGAAGAATACCGGGTTTCCCAGCTCGACCAGCTCCGCGAGGCCATTAGCCAAGGGGTCTCTGGCGACGCTATGCAAACTCGGTTTTCGCGCATAGAAATGGCTATGTTCATCAAAGATAGACTCGACGACTATTATATTGAGATTTTAAGAGGGCTTTACTACCAAAAACCTGAGCATTTTATTAATTCTATAGAATTGATAAGTAATATTTTAGAGGAATCTAAAAACCTTTTAAAACAAACGTCTCAGGAACTTAACCGGAGCCAACTGACCAAAATAGTGGAATCCGCCCAGACCTCTTCCAACGTTTCCGCCCTCTTTCGCGACATTATGGTTAAGTACCTAGACGACAAAGAAGACCGCGACAAGACCCGCACCGAGACTTTAGAGGCCACGGCCAAATTAGCTGAAGCTTTAACCGAAATGACCTTAGACTTTACCCTCGATACCAAGTCCTCCTTAAACGCCTCCTTTTTAACTATGCTCATTGGCGGGTGTTTAGCTTTAATCATTAGCGGCTTCTTAAGCTTCATTTTGACCCGGAACATCACTGGCCCCATTAACCTAGTCATTGGATCTTTGGCCGAGGGAGCCAAAGAAGTCGACCAGACCTCGGACGAGTTGTCCATCTCCTCGAATACTTTAGCCGAGGGGGCCACAGAAAACGCCGCCTCCTTAGAGCAAACTAGCGCGGCTTTGGAAGAACTCTCCTCCATGACCAAAAGAAACGCCGACAACGCGGTCGAGGCTAACGCTTTAATGAGCCAAGCCACCGACGCCGTGGGGAAAGCCGAGCTCTCCATGTCGAGCGTTATTGAAGCCATGAATCATATCGCGACCTCAGGCAACGAGATCGGGAAAATCATTAAAACCATTGACGAGATCGCCTTCCAGACCAACCTCTTGGCTTTAAACGCGGCCGTGGAAGCGGCCAGAGCCGGGGAAGCCGGAGCTGGTTTCGCGGTCGTGGCCGACGAAGTTAGGAATCTAGCCATCCGCAGCGCCGACGCCGCCAAAAATACGGCCGACCTAATCGCCGCTACCATCGCTAACATCAATTCCGGGTCCGAGATGGTCAACTTCACTTCCGTTAATTTCAAAACCGTCTCCACTCACACGGCCAAAGTCGCCCAATTAGTCTCGGAAGTAGCTGAGGCTTCAAAAGAACAGTCTCAAGGTATTAACCAAATCGCCACGGCCATGACCCAAATGGACAAGGTAACCCAAAGTAACGCCGCCTCAGCCGAAGAGTCGGCCAGCGCGGCCGGGAAACTAGCCCAGCAAGCCAGCTCTTTAATGAACGCGGTCTCCCATATGTCCAAGATCGTCCATGGGGGAGGGGGCCAAAAGACCGAAGCCCTACCCGCCCCCGGCAGCCGAAGTAACGGCCATGGGCGATCTAGAGGCCAACAGTCGGTTATAAGATCAACGCAGCGAGTTAACCCCAAAGCTTTGCCTTTGGACGACGATAATTTTGAGTTTTAAGTTCAGTCTTTAGCGGCCAAAAGAACCCATAATAAAATAAGTCTTTAACTTATTTGGCTTATAGGGTTCTTTTGGTCAGCCTTAAAAAGGGTGGTCAAACTCACAAAATGGCCATTATTTAAAAGACGTAGAAATATAAGCGGTTTTGGGCCGCTAAAAGGGAGCCCTTAAGGTCGCTATTTAGATTTTAGATTTATTTATTATTCATTATTTAGGATATAAATAGAATAAAACCAATATTTTTATCTAAAAGAGTCTGCATAGATTGCACGATCTGTCAAGCTTTGGCGGTTAACTTGTTAGTAAAAGTAATATTTCATTACATAATAATATAAATCTATTTATTATTAGTTTTTATTGTTATAAATTATCTTTTATTATACTTATCTTATTTTATATTTATTTTCGCTTATTTTGCTATTAGCTAACTATGACACCATCGTAAAAACCCCATTTTAATTTTTAACGCCTTGTTTGGATACTATTTATATTGCCACTATAATTTAAGGTTAGCTTATATAGTAGAGCCATACTCCAACAATCGCAAAATGAGATTTTTACGAAGCCATCAACTATGCTTTAAGACCGCTCTTCCAAGATTTCTTTAACCAAAATAATTTCTCCCTAGCCAGATTTTTAGGGCAAAAATCTTTTTCTCTTCTTTTCGCCACCCTCCAAAAACGTTCGTTCTTCTTTTGATTGTCGCTCTCGTAAAAACTCCTGTTTTTAATTTTTGATAATTCGTTAATATAGACTATATAGTAGTATATATAATTTATTATGGATTATATAGGTTTAGCCCCACGCCTAAAATGACAAGGCCAGGGTTTTTACGAAGTCATCTTGATTAGAACTCCGATCATTATTTAGTTGCTATCAGGTTTTTTTTATTATAAACTGGGGGAAATAAGAGACTCTTTCGCTCCGAAAAATTTTTGGTTATTTTCGACTTTATTTTTGACTTCAAGCTAATTTTACTCAATATCTAATTTAACGGGCTTAAAAAAATTTTTTGTCCGTCATCTATAATCTTGAGTTTTTTTCCGCGTCCGGGCGTGGTCGATACGAATAGGAGGATTTCGATGAAATTGGCTACGAAAATTATCCTAGGATTTGTCAGCACCTGTTTAATTTTTTCTATTATAAGCGTGCTGGTCATGTTCTCTTTACGTTCCGTCCAAAACGAAACCCTTCTTCTGCGCGACAAAATAATGCCCGGCAACGATAAGACTAACTACGTCATGTCCTTTATCACCCAAGCCGGCCTCAATATGCTGGATTACAGCTACTCTCACGCCCAAGACTCTTTAGATAAGTACAACCAGTTCGACAATAACGCCTCACAAACCATAGAAGACCTTAAATCCATGATCCGCCAAGGTTTAGCCGCGAACAATCCCGCGGTTAGAGATCTCGTGACGGAGATGGAAAAAGATTATCTGGCTTTCCAAGCCGCGTCCAAAAAACTGCCGCCGGTCTTGAACAGCATTTTAACCAACCGGACCGCGACCTTAAACGCTTACAACGCTTTTAACGAAAACGTGGACAAATACCGCACGGAAAAGTTGTCGCAGGTTACGGAACTGGCTAATAATCCCACTGGCATCGATACCGAAACCTTCCGCCAAACCATGAAGGACCTCACTCGAGCCATCGAGATTCAGGACATGGCCGACGAACTTTACGTAAACTTCTTACGGGCTCTTTACTATCAGGACCCCAAGTACCTTCAGACGGCTTCGGATTTAAACACCAAGATCTTGGCCGAAGGCAATGACATCTTAAACGATTCCACCAACGCGGCTACCCGGTCTCTAGTCACCAATCTTTTGGATTCCGCTAAAAACTCTAACGCCGCTCTCCTAGATCTCCATAAGATCATGATTGTCTTTTTAGACGACAAGCAGATCCGCATCTCTTACCGTAACAAGTCCATTGACACGACTTCTTCTCTGGCCCACGCCATGACCGAGCTAGCCAATGAATTCGTGGCCATCTCGACCTCCTCTCTATCTAGCTCCTTTTGGACCATCGTCGTCGGCGGTATCATAGCTCTCGTTATTAGCGCGATCTTGTCAATCTTAATTACCCGTAATATTACCGTGCCCATTAACCGGGTCATCGGGACCTTGGCGGAAGGGGCTCAAGAAGTGGATGGGGCTTCTGGCGAACTGTCTTCGGCCTCCAACACCTTAGCCGAAGGAGCCACGGAAAACGCCGCCTCCTTAGAACAGACGAGCGCGGCTCTAGAGCAGCTCTCTTCCATGACTAAGCGCAACTCCGACAACGCCATGGAAGCCAACGCTTTAATGAGTCAAGCCACGGAAGCCGTCGCCAAGGCCGAGAACTCCATGACCAACGTTATCCAGGCCATGGACCATATCGCCTCTTCGGGTAACGAAATCGGGAAAATTATTAAAACCATCGACGAGATCGCCTTCCAGACTAACCTCTTAGCTCTAAACGCGGCCGTGGAAGCGGCCAGAGCTGGCGAAGCTGGAGCGGGTTTCGCGGTCGTGGCCGACGAGGTTAGGAACCTGGCCATCCGCAGCGCCGACGCGGCCAAAAATACGGCCGACCTTATCGCCGCCACTATTTCTAACATCAATTCTGGCTCCGAGATGGTTAACTCGACTTCCGAAAATTTCCATACCGTCTCCACTCACTCGGCTAAGGTCGCCCAGTTAGTCTCGGAAGTGGCTGAAGCTTCGAAAGAACAGTCTCAGGGCATTAACCAGATCACCACCGCCATGAACCAAATGGATAAGGTCACGCAAAACAACGCCGCCTCCGCCGAAGAGTCGGCCAGCGCCGCGAGCAGCCTTTCGGTCCAGGCCGGTAATCTGATGAGCGCCGTTGACCACATCACCCGGATCGTCCATGGCGCTGGCCAAGGCCCACTGTCCAATACTCCGCCGACTAGGTCCCGAAAAGCCTTAGCTCCCCCGCCTCCGTCGCCCGCCGCTCGGGGAGGTGGCCAGATAGCCAATAACCGGGCTATCCCCATGGACTCGGACGACGACTTTGAATTTTAGAGAGTCCTTTTTATAAACCAGTTTAAGTTTAAAAAGTTTAATAACTAGCAAGAAAAAAGCCGGACTTTGGTCCGGCTTTTTTCTTGATGGCCTCGTAAAAACCCCTTTTTAAAAAAGCAGGGGTAATGGCTTTCAAGGCCCTTTCAAGGCCTATTCAAGGCACAAGAAAAAAAACATGGTCCTTAGAAAACCCTTATTGCGA
>JAIROO010000339.1 GCA_031257535.1 Deltaproteobacteria bacterium | reverse complement strand
GTATTCAGAACCATGCTCTTGAACGGGTACGGAACACCAGAGCTCATCCGGTTACTTGTCTGACTAAGCCATTATAGACAAAAAACGCTGTTTCTTTCAATTTGCGGCGGCGCGCCTGGAGGTCGCTAGGGCGCTCTTGATGGAAAACAATCAAGCGATGGGAGGTACTATTATGGCAATAGGGTGCCGCCATTTACCGCGACTCTTAGCGTTACCTAAGACTTTTAACTAAATATACAATATTCGCGAAAACTTGATTTTAATAAAACTAGTTGTCGCGAATACTCAATAAAATTTTTTATTATAAAAATTAACTTTTACATATACATTTTTTTAGTTAAATATGTATTGTTATATAAAAACCTTAGTATATTTTTAGGTTCATTTATAAAAATGACCACCTTTTAACGCTTAACGCGGACCTTGGTCGAGCTTGACTCATAGCTCCCGCTGGCCAACTCCGCCAGATCAGCCAAGTATGTTAAAATGAATTACAATACTAAATTAGCTTGTTCTGATATATAGTCTATATAAGACTTATTTTTATTTCTAAAAACATTAAAGCTATAAATTATTTGATCAAACTCACTAACCGACAAACCATATAAACTAGCTATTTTGACATCCAACCAAGCTTGATTAACCTTAAAGCCATATTCATCCTTTATCAGCTCTTTTTGATCCATAACGCCCAGCCTCCCCAAATCCGCCCTTAGCTCTGGGGCCCGATATAAGCTTAGCAACGCGGCCCTGTGGATAAGATCGCGATAATCAGGCTTATTTTGGAGCTCCGAGTCGGTCGGCTGAGGCAGAGGCAACCGGACCAGATAAATTTTATTGACGTTCATGGCCATCGAGGCCCTTAAAAGCCAATCGACGGTTAAACTGTTAAATAAAGCCAAAGCGAAAAGAAGCCTTTCTAAGGGGGCTACTTGGTATTTAACCGTTCCATTTTCGCGGTCCAAAACGTAGCGGCCGGGGATAGACGTCCATAAAGAATTCTGGGCCCCCACGTTTTTAGGCAAAAGGCTCGCCACCAAGGTTCTTTCGTTGGCGTCGCTAGCCACGGCCCGAAAAGCGAGCCGGGGAAAAAGACGCTCTGGTTTGACGAACTGACCCAAGTCGGACTTTTGTTTTAACTTTAAAAACGCCAAAATTTCAGCCAAATCAGTCGCTTTTTCCTCTTTTATTCCTTTTTCTCCTCTAGCCGCGTTTAGGGGGAGTTTAGTCAGATCGCGGACCAGCTGGCTAACTCGAGCCGCTTTTAAATGGGCGTCAAAAACTAAAGGGTCAAGATAAGCTTTGGCTTTGGCCACCTTAGGATCGTATCGCCAGATCATCTGGCCTTTATAAAGAGGCAAATACCCCGGCTCATTTTGTTCCGCGAAAATCGCTTTGTCGGCCGTCGCGTGGAGTTCGCCCCGGAAATCTAGCCAATTTAAATTAAAGGTTGGAAAGCGCGCGTAAAGTTTTTTCGCGATGGCCAGATCTACCGCCCCGCCTAAGAGCTCTAAAAAGGCCCAGTTTTTGGGCGAAGTGGCCACCACGTCTTTGAGGCTATAATCAAAAACTTGGTCATCGTTGGCCAGCTCGTTCGGATCCTTTAGCCCAAACCGACACCTGGTCTTAGGCGGAGCGGCCTTAGTCAGCGACCCTTTTAGCGACCCTTGCGACGATCCTTGTGGTTTTTCGATTTGAAATAGGCCAAACTTATAACGCCCATGGACGGCGGGAAAAACCTTGAGCCTATTTTCAAAGCCATTAAACGTTAAAAGCTTATATTCGGTTAAGATCCATCGCCTAAGCAAGGTCGAGCCCGCCTCCGTCAAAAGCCCAGTCGGGGCTATGAGGCTTAAAATTCCGCCCGGAGCTAACAAATTTAAAGATCTTTCGACAAAAAATCGAAAAAGATTGCCATCCCCCGCCCCGCCGCTTTGGGGGTACTGGTCTTTGAGGAGGCTATTGACCAAAATGGCCCTGTCTTTCGCCTTAACGTATTTGGCGGCGACTTTGGGCTCGGCTAAAAGCTTTTGAGCCACTTCTTTCTTTTGGCTGGGACTTAAGCTCCGGTAATTGGCTTGATACTGGGCGAAAAACAAAGGCTCCTCAAACTTAGTTTTCTCCCAGGGCGGGTTGGCCACGATTAGGTCAAAACCGCCTGGTCCTTGGGTTTCACTCCCAGAAAAGACCTCTGGAAATTCGACTGGCCAGTGGAATAACTTTAAATCCGTGGCCTTAAGCCTCGCCCCAAGACCCGCCCCGTCCCCCTGATTTTCGGACTTAAACTTGGGCCAAGACTTTAGATCCGCCCCCAGGAGACTGTCCCCCTGTTTTAGGCGCTCGTCCAAAAAAAGCGCCGGGCCCCCAATCACGTCCGTGGCCAGAGCTAAGGTCATCTTGGCGACGGCTACGGCCACTTTCGCCAGATCGACCCCATAAAAGCACGTGGACAAGAGCCGTCTTTTCATAATTGTCGCCCTAATCGGCTCTAAGTCAGGGTCTAAGTTCCAAAGGCGCCTTTTTTCGGTTAAAAGGCGACTATCATGGTCCAAGAGGTTTTGGAGGTCTTTTTCCTGGTTAGCTTTAACCCTTCGTAAAGCTAAGGAGCTTAACTCGTCTAAGGCCGCTAAAAGTAACCGCCCACCCCCGCAAGAAGCGTCTAAAATCTTTAAGGTTAAAATCGAGCGCCCTTGACCTAATCTCGCCAAAAGAAGCTCTAAGCCTTGAGCTGTCAAAGGTTTCGCTAAGCTTAAGGGCGTGTAATAGCCCCCGCCAATCTTCCGATTGGCGGGGGCTTGGCTTAAACGCAACTTAGGCTCGATCCCCTGGCCTTTTTGGTCGCAAGGCGAAGAGAACTGAAACTCTAGATCCATTAACCCTTCGTAAAGGCGCCCCAAACTAGCCGGGTTAAAAGCCGCCCAATCCCGATCTTGGCCTTCTTGGCCTTGAAATAGGCCAGTCCACAAAGCGACCAGCTCCCAATCGTCCAAGAAGTCGGCCCCAAACGAATTGGAACAAAAGTCGAGCGAATTTAAACTACCTTCTAAAATCGGGTCGCCTTGGGAGTCCGCCCCTTCTAGATTATTCCCAAGCTGGATGAGGCGAGCCCTGCCTTTGTAAACGCCCTTAAGCCCGGGGAGATCGCGAGTTAAGTCTTTTAAAGCCATAAGGCTCGCCAAGGCTCCCAGATTAGGCGGAGCGTTAAGCCCTTTTGAGTTTAGGGCGGCTTTAAGGGGTTCTCTTTTGGCGATCAGGGCGGCCGTGAAAATGAGCCGTAAAAGAAAAATCAGGCTGTGGTCGAAAAGCCGCTTTAAGCCCGCCTCGGTCCCTAAGTAACCGCCATTTCGATAGAAAGCTTGGCCAACCAGCGAAAGGAGGGCAGGATTTGGGCCTTGACCCCGGATAGCCGCCGTCAAATCGGCGACCAGGGTAAAATCTGGCTCTGGATTTAAGGGAGACTTGGGCGGTTTTGGACTTTGACACACGTTTTTTTCTTCGCCTAAATTGGCATAGCTAAAAATGGGGCGGGCCTTTAAGGGAAAAGTTACCAGAAATCGCCAATTTTCAATGATTTACCATAAAACGTCAATTTTTAATCGTTTACCTTAGAACGTCAATTTTAAATGATTTTCCCTAAAACGTCAATTATTAATGATTTACCCTAAAACGTTAATTACTAATGATTTACCATAGATCGTTAATTTTTAATAATTTATCATAGAACGTCAATTTTTAATGATTTATTATATAACGTCAATTATCAATTATTTAACATAAAACAATATTTTATTGATTAAAAACTCAATAAAAAAAAGTTACTTAGTGATTAAAAAACATAAAAAATGTTCTAGCCGTTGAGTCTCTGGTAGCCGCCCTATCAAGAGACGTTTTTTAAAAAAACGTTTTCTAGGAACGACTTTTCCTATAACTAACGACAGTTCGTAGACCTTGATTCCGCGACGCTTCTTTTTGGTTATCCAAGGGGTTTTCGGCTGACTATTTAACTTAAATATTCCAGTTAAAGGATACTAATTAACAGTTATAATTCTATTTAACGCGTTTTATTAATTTAAATATAAATTAATAATCTTAATATAACAATAAAAATATGCTAATAATCTATATAATAAATTGTCATTCTAATTAATTAACTATAAATAAGCCACAGCTCGCCAACCAGAAGCCAGAGACTTTTGGTCCAAAACCACCGCCGCTCTTTTCCGGTCGCCGTCCGTCGTGGCTTTAACCTTTAAATTAATCAAGCGAAAAATTCTCTTTTCAATGTTATAACAATTTTATTTTCTTAATTTATATACTTTCATAAGTTAATTTTAACTTCTTTTTAACTCCTTTTTATATTAAAATTAGGCCCGTTTTTTTTGTGGATTGACAGCTTGAGACTCTTATTATAAAATACCGATTTTCGCGAAGGGACATATTTTCTTAATCCCTTAATTGGGCCTTATAGCGAAACCGGCGGCCTGGCCTATGACTCTGGCCCCATTTTTTTTGTTTTTTTCGCTCTAACTCTGTTTTTTGCCTTGACCCCTGATTTTATGATTGACCTATTTATTTTTTAGGTCGCGTTTTATTGGCTTTTAGGCGAGCGAACGATATTTTTAGGTTTTTCACGGTTTGACAATGATTATCGTCGCCCCTTCTCTTCTCTCCGCTGACCACGGTCATCTGGCGCGAGAGATTGAGTCTTTAGAAGCGGCTGGCGCCGATTGGCTGCATATTGACGTCATAGACGGCCACTTCGCGCCCAACCTGACTTTTGGGCCCTGGATCGTGGAAATGGCCCGCAAATTGACCCGTCTACCCATTGACGCCCACCTAATGGTGACCGACCCCTTAACTTATGGTCCCACCTTCGCCCGGGCTGGAGCCGATTACGTCTCCATCCACGTGGAAGCCACCGTCCACCTCCACCGAGCCTTAGCCGCTATCCGCCTGGCCGGAGCCAAACCAGGGGTGGCTTTAAATCCTTTAACCCCCCTTTGTTATCTGGAAGAGTGTTTAGAGTACGTGGATCTGGTCGTCGTGATGGGCGTCAACCCCGGCTTCTCGGGCCAGACTTTTGTGCCCAACGCGATTCGACGAGTGGAGACCGCGGCTAGCCTTATCGCCAATCGACCCAACGCTAACTCCAACGTCCCCGCTCCCTTAATTGAGGTCGACGGTGGGGTCTCGGAAAGCGTGGCTCCCTTTTTAATCCAAGCCGGGGCCACGGTCTTAGTCAGCGGGGCCTATCTTTTTCGGTCCCCCGACTATAAAGAAGCCCTAGCTCGCTTACGCCGCTAAAAGCTTTTTTTTTATTCGCGCCTTTAATAAGGAGTTTTTCATGGCCAGGTGGCCAATCTATACTACCGCTCCCGAGATCGCCAAAGTCGTCGAACGTTTGCGCCGGCCTTGGCACCAAACATATATGGTAATGTTCTCCAGCTATTTAGGTGGCTTCATAACCGATCCAGCTTTATGGAGCGTGCCCCCGGACGACCACATGGTCCACCGGGGCGACGGGGTTTTTGAGGCCTTTAAAATAGTCAACGGCCGGATTTATTGTTTAGACGCCCATTTGGCCCGTTTAAAAGCCTCGGCCGCGGCCATTGATCTGACTTTGCCGCCCGAGTTTGAGCAGATTGTCGACATTGTCGGCGAGGCTTTTTTCTTAGGCCAGGCCTCGGACGTTTTGGTCCGCGTCAACGTCTCCAGGGGCCCAGGGAGCTTTACGGTCAACCCTTACGAAGCCCAAAGAGCCGAACTCTACGTCACGACCACCCTGTTAAGAAGACCCTCAGATTATGTCTACGCCCAAGGAGTTAAAGCTTGGACCGCGCCTTTTCCCGCTCAAACCGCCTTCGCCCATATTAAAAGCTTTAACTACTTACCTCAGGTTTTAGCCAAAAAAGCGGCCTTAGACCAGGGGGCGGATTACGTCATTAGTTTTGACGAGAACGATCTTTTAACTGAGGGAGCCACGGAAAACGCCCTGGTCGTCACCCAAGACCAAGAGCTTTTGGCCCCCTCCTACGAACGAGTCTTAAAAGGCGTGACCTTGGGTCGAGTTTTAGCCCACGCCCAAGATTTAGTTAAAGATGGGCGCTTAAAATGGGCGGGCTTAAGAGACATTAGCCGGCAAAAAATCGAAAAAGAAGCCCAAGAGTTATTTTTAACCGCCTCGACCTTTGACGTCCTCGCGGTCACCAACTGGAATGGCCAACCAGTCGGCGACGGCAAAGTTGGCCCCATTGTCCAAGAATTAACCCGCCGCTTAAACGACGAGATCCATTCGGACAACCCTTTTACCCTAAACCTTTTAAGTTAAAAGGTCCCTTTTTTAACCTTGGGCCAGAGAGACAAACGCCGGGCGTATTTAAGCGTTGGCCTAACCTTAGCCCTTTTTGCTTTGGCGGCCAACTATATTTATACTCATTGGCCCGAGTTTCGGGCGTTATTGACCCAGCCTATTGGGGCTAAAACCTGGCTTAAGCTTATTTTAGGTTTAGCCGCGACCTTGGTCTTAAATAGCGAACTCCTGCGCTTAGGCGTTAAAGCCCAAGGCGCGCCTTTAGATTTTAAAGAAGGGTTGGCCTTAAACATGTCGACCATGGCCGCCAACTATTTTATCCCCTTTAAAGGCGGGGCGGGTTTAAGGGCCTATTATTTAGTGGCCCGCTGGCGACTGCCTTTGACCGCTTTTTTGTCCCAGTTGTTGGCCATTAGCGTGGTGAGCTTGATCACGGGTTCTTTTTTGGCTTTTTTCGGGCTCTTAGCCTTAGAGCCTAGCCGAGCCAAAGGACCTCTTTTGGCTTATTTCGCCGGAACTTTTCTCTTAGGCGGGGCCTTATTGCTTTGGTTAGGCCGTTTAAAATGGGCCAAAAGCCACCCTCGCTTAGGGGCCTTAATTCAAGGTTGGGACGTTTTTCGGGCTAACCCTAAGCTTTTGGGTCGCCTCTTAAGCCTCCAAACGATGTATTTTATTATTCTAGCGGCAGTCAATTCTCAGTGTTTCGCCGCTTTTCAGGTGGAATTAAGTTTTAATAAGGCTCTTTTTTTCTCAGCCGTCCAGATTCATTCCACCATTATTAACTTAACCCCGGCTGGTTTGGGGGTAGTCGAGGCTTTCGCGGTCTTAGCGGGCCAGGCTTTAGGTTTTTCCCCGGCCGAGGCTCTTTTGGCCCAAGGCTTGAACCGTGTAGTCCAGCTGGCCCTCTTACTCGCGAGTGGCTGGTGGGGCTGGTTTTACTTAAAGGGTTTAAAAAGGCCAATCGACTCTTAGTTTTTTTTGGCTGGAGAGCTTTTTATTTTCGCTAGCGAGTTTTTTTAATTTTATGGTTTTTTCGGCCTTTTTAAAGCTTTAGGTCTTTTTGGTTTTTTTAAGCTTGAGGCCTTTTCGCGACTTTTTTTAAGTTTTAGGTCTTTTTACAGTTTTTTTAAGTTTTTGGGGTTTTTCGGACCTTTACGATTTATAGTTAAGACGCGCTCGTAAAAAGAGGGATAGCTTGACCTTTTTTTACCCGCGTTCCGAGATACTTCAGTCTGTAATTTCGTGACTACTATATTTTAATATAAATAAACCAACTAAAATTAACAGGGATTTTGACGCAAGCGTCGCTTAAGGAGGCAGCCGCCCTTGATCGCCATTATTGATTACGAGGCCGGAAATCAAACCAGCGTCCGCCGGGCCTTTGACTTTCTAAGGACCCCGGCCGTAATCACCAGCCAGCCGCGCGAGCTGTGGGCGGCCCAAGGCGTGGTCTTTCCGGGAGTCGGGGCGGCTGGTCAAGCCATGGAGCGCCTCAAAAAAACCGGCTTAGACCAAGAGATAGCGGCCTTAGTCGCGGCCGGGCGACCTTTTTTAGGCGTCTGTCTTGGTTGCCAGATCATGCTAGAACGGAGCGAGGAAAACGCGACTACTACTTTAGGCCTTTTACCTGGCCAGACCGTCCGCTTTGATCCCCAAACCCTAGACCAGGACCGCCAACCCATCCGCGTCCCCCATATGGGCTGGAATGAGGTTCAATTAGTTAAACCAACTTGCCTTTGGGAGGGAATTGGCCCTTTAGACCAGTTTTATTTTGTGCATTCGTATTATCCCGCCCCGGCCAGCGACCTAACCTTAGGCTTAACCGAGCATGGCCATAAATTCGCGGCTTTTTTGGGGCGCGATGGTCTGTGGGCCGTCCAGTTTCACCCGGAAAAAAGTGGCCCGCCAGGTTTACGACTCTTAAAAAACTTCGCGGCTTATTGCCAGAAAAAGGCCCATGCTGAGTAAAAGACTTATCCCCTGCTTAGACGTTCGCGACGGCTTATTAACCAAGGGCGTTAAATTTCTGGACAACCAGAATCTAGGCGACCCCGTGGAAGCGGCCCGACGCTATTACCTAGAAGGGGCCGACGAAATCGTTTTCTACGACATTACCGCCTCCCACGAGGGCCGGACTTTATTTTTAAAAGTCGTGGAAAAAGTGGCCGCGGCCATTTTTATCCCCTTTTCCGTGGGCGGGGGCTTGTCGTCGGTGGCCCAGATGCGGGACGTTCTCTTAGCCGGGGCGGAAAAAATTTCCTTAAACTCCGCGGCCGTCAAAGATCCGAGCTTAATCGCCAAAGCCGCGGCCGCTTTTGGGTCGCAAGCCGTGGTTTTAGGCTTAGACGCCTTAAAAAATCCCGCTTGCCCCTGTGGTTACGAGGTGGTCGTAAACGGCGGCCGCGTGCCTACGGGTCTCGACGCTTTAGCTTGGGCCCTTAAAGCCGAAAGCTTGGGGATAGGGGAAATCTGCCTTAACTCCATTGACGCCGATGGCACCCAAAACGGCTACGAGCTGACCATTACCCGGAAAATCGCCGAGGCGGTGACCGTCCCGGTCATCGCCTCGGGCGGGGCCGGGGAGCCTAGGCACCTGTGGGAAGCCTTAACCCAAGGCTTGGCCTCGGCGGTCTTAGTGGCCTCCATCGTCCATTTTCGTCAGTACGATATTAAGGAATTGAAAAATTATTTATTAACCCGAGGCTGCCCAATTCGACCCATGGACTGAGTAATTTTCGTCCACTAAATATAACTTTAGCCGCTTCTTCGTTCGAGGTCCGGCGGCTATTTAACCAGCCTTTTTCCCTTTTATAAAACGAAATAGGCTATTTAACCCATAAATCAATAGGATCCGTCTTTTTTGGCCCGGTTTTTGCTTGTCAAACGCCAAAAATTGCGTTGAGTTCAGTTTTAGGACTTTTGGCCTCGAGGTCTCGCGGCTTTTTAAAAAATCGCGAATTTTTCCGTTCAGGGAAATGGGCTTTTTTACCAAAAAATCCGATTTTTCTCTTGATTTTCACTTTTCTTTATGTGAAGATACATTTGTAAAAAGTGTGTTTTGATTTTTTTCAGAACCTCTTTTTAGTGGCCATACTTTTGACCCTCTGTAATCTTCCATATTTAGTTTATTTTTTGGGTTTTTTTCTCTTTGTCTTCCAATCCCGCCCCTGACCCCGGGATTTAGAGACTTTTCTTGTTCCGGGTCCCCTATTTTTAGGCTCAAATTTGTCTTTATTTAGTTCTTTTCTATTAACTTTTTTTCACTTACAACCAAAGATGGCACACTGGCAGTTTTGTCGCCCTCGACAGCGCTACCTGAGTCCCCTGACCTTTTTGGCCGGATGGGGCTCTCTTTCCGGCGAGGTCTGGGGCGACCGCTGAATTGTCTCTTTATATATATATGTTCTGACCTTCCTGGAGGTCTAGCTTAGTTTTTTTTGGCCCGCTTTTTACAGCGGCGACATAGCGTTACGGAGTAGTTGATAATGAAAACGATTTACGTTGGTAACCTGCCATTCAGCTCCACTCAAGCTGAAATTAGCGATCTTTTTGGTCGCTACGGCACTGTCCACTCGGTCAATTTAATCAGTGACCGGGAAACCGGCCGTCCCCGGGGCTTTGGCTTCGTGGAGATGGATCCGGAGCAAGCCTTAACGGCTATCGAAAACTTAAACGGCATTGAGCTTGGCGGCCGGAGCCTGAGGGTTAACGAAGCCCGTGGCCGTGAGGAAAGAAGCGGCGGTCGTCAATCTTTCCGTAGGAACGAATGATCATTTGAGGCTCTCGTTTTGGTCTCCTCCACCAAACTTTCCCGGGGTTGGTCAAAGAGAATTTATGGCCTAACCAGACCTATAACGTCTGGATAAGTATTGATTTTTCTCCTTTTTCTTCGTTAGAGCCAAGGGCCTTTGAAAAATGTCTAGCCATTTTCCAAGGCCCTTTGGTTTGTTCTTGCCAAATAGCCCATCTTTAACCTATAATCTTTCAAGTTATCGCTTTTTTTCGGCGTCCGTAAAGCCTGGCGATCCGCCTTAGCGTCCTAATGGGAGCCCTTTCATGAACGAAGTCGCGCAAAAAACGGACTACCCGCTAGTCCCCTCTTCGGAAAATGACGGTAAATATTTAACTTTCCAATTGATCGACGAGGGCTACGGGATCGGCATTTTAAAAGTCCGGGAAATAATCGGCATGCTACCCGTGACTCCTGTCCCCCAGACCCCAGGTTTTTTAAAGGGGGTCATCAATTTACGGGGTCAAGTCATCCCGGTGGTCGACTTACGGCTCAAATTCGGGTTACCCGAAGAAGAATATACCGAAAGAACCAGCATTATCGTGGTGGAAGTCAAGGGTTTAACCAATAACATCCCCATTGGTATCGTCGTTGACACCGTGTCCGAGGTTATTAATATCCAGGCTCACGAGATTGAGCCCGCCCCAGCGTTTGGCTCGACTATTGATATGAATTTCATCCTGGGCATGACCAAGACCAGCGATGGGGTCAAGATCCTTTTAAACATAGATCTGGTCTTGTCGGCCGAGGAATTAGGAGCCATGTGAGTTCCTACATTCTAAACCCTTATTTAGGCTATAACCTTTAGTAAGCCTAAATTTTTGTTTTCTTGACTTCGAAGATAATTTGGTGACTTATGTCTTTTACCAACCGAACCCGTCTCGCTATAGCTCTCTTAAGCTGTCTATTTCTCCTCGCTTGCGCCGAGAAACACGAATATAGGGCTCAACCCATTCGTAGCGTGGACTCTTATTTTAACCACTTAGAAATTCACGACGTTTTCCTCGCCGCCGAAGCCCTTTACGACGACAAGCTGTTGGAGGAGCGTTTTGGCTATAACCTGAAAAAAGCCGGGGTCATTCCCGTTAACCTCTTAGTCGACAACCGGGGCGAGGACGTGACCCTCATTTTACCCGGGGTCACTTTAACCGACGCCAAGGGCCAGTCCTGGGATATCTTGCCCCAAGACGTGGTCGTCAACCGCATAGGCGACTACACCAGTGGCGTGACGGCCGAGGAAGGCCTTGGTCGGACCGCTAAAGGAGCCCTGGTCGGGGCTATTTTGGGCGCGGCCATTGGCGTGGCCACGGGGACTAACGTTGGCGAAGCCGTGGGTAAAGGCGCGGCCGTGGGCGGAGCCATTGGCGTGGGTTCGGCGGTTTTAGGCGCTGGCGGGGAGGACTCCACGGCCGAAGTGGCTCGCGACTACTCGTCTTTGGCCTTAAACCACAGCGCCGTGGAACCCGGCGAAAACACCCATGGTTTATTATATTTTCCCGCCGAGGCCGACCGGCCGACGCGGCTTAACTTAAAAGTGAAGATTGGCGAAGGCAAAACTCAAACCATTGGCCTCCCTCTCTAAGGCTCCAACTATCGTGGCCCCGCCCCTAAGATTGGCGGGGGCGGTGGGCCACTTTATTTTTAGCCGGGTCAAAGCCTTAGCCTTACGTTACGAGGACCAGCTGTCTTTCGCTGGCCGCCTGGTCTTAGCGGGCTTAACTGGTAACGACCGTCAAAAAGGCCGCGCCGCCTTAAGCCGGCGCTTATTCTTAACCGAAACCGCGCGCTTGATTCAGACCACGAGCGTCATGATTATCGTTATAGGTCTTTTAGCGGGCCTTTTGTGGGACGGTATCTGGTTTGGGGTCTTAAACAACATTGGCGGCTCCGAGTACTTAATCTCGCTGATCTTTTCCGTGCAATTACAAGAGGTCACCCCAATCTTAGCCACCATGGTCATTACCATGGGCCATGGGGTGCCCATGACCGTGGATCTGGCTTTACGCAAAAGCCAAGGCGAGTTCGCGACCTTAATCGCCCAAGGCGTCCCGCCCGAACATTTTTTAGCCTGGCCCCGCTTGTGGACAGGTCTAGTCTCTTTTCCTGTTTTTTGTCTGACTTTAGCTATTTTTACTTTAGTTGGTTTGTATTTAGGGATAAGGCAGTTTATTGGCCTGTCTTTATGGGATTTTTTGAACGCCGCTCACGCTAATTTAGTGGAGTTTAAGTTTTTAAAAATGGGGGCTAAATGCTTAATGGTCGGCTTTTGCCTCAATTTTTTCTGTTTATATCACAGCTGGCGGGTCCAACCCGGCCAGTTGCGCTCCATTCCGCGGCTGGCTCGCTGGGCCATGGCCGAGACCTTTGTTTACTCGAATATTTGCGTGGTCTTAGCGACCATCTTGTATGACTAAACCCACCCACCCGGCTTTAGCGTTTGAGTCGGTCAGTTTAGGGCCCTTAAGATCCCCGGCCACCCCCTTAAACCTCGCTTTGTGGCCAGGCCAGTGGGCTCTGTGGGTGGAGACCGATCCGCTTTTGGCCGAGACTTACCGGGATCTAGCTTTAGGGGTCAATAGCCCAGCCTGGGGTCAGATCCTGTGGTTTGGCTCCCCCAAACCCCAAGCTAACGACATCTGGGGCACGGCCGCGTTTCAAAGACGCCTAGGCTATATTCCCAATAAGGGCCGCTTAATCTCTGGGTTAACCTTAATAGAAAATCTGGCTTTGGGCTATGAGTACTGTCTGGGCTTTGACCATGATCGAGCCTTTAAAGATAGCCAAAAGTGGTTAGATAAGCTAGAGCTAACCAAAGAAACCTATACTTTAGCCGAAAACTTAAACCCGACCCTTTATCCAATGGCTCTTTTGGCTTTAAACCTCGCCAAAAACCCGGATCTGTTTTTGCTAGAAAGGCCAAGATTAAAATTCGGCGGGTCCTTTCCCTTGGCTTTGGAAGTCCTAAAAACCGAACATAAGGCTCGAAACTTGGCCATAATTATCTTTGAGCGCGACGAGAGCTTGTTTAAGCGCGAAAAGCCGCCCAGTTCCGACTTAATTATCGTCAGGGCCTAAAGCGGGCCTTCTTAATGATCATAAAGGCTTAAGCGACCTTTAGCTCCCCCCCCTTTTTTGGAGGCGCCATGTACACCTGGCCAGAAAAAGCGGCCGGTCTCCTGATCATTTTTGGTTTTATCCTCATCGCCGGGGCCATGGTCTTAGTCGGCGCCGGCCGCGAGTGGCTGTCAAGCTACCAAAATTATTTTTTGCTTTTAAATAGCGGCCATGGCTTATTGCCCGGGGTTAAAGTTAAATTTTTACGCTTAGACATTGGTCGAGTCACGGATTTTGAGCTGACCGAGGACAACTTGGTCAAAATCCAACTGGCCATCTTAACCGAGTACGCGGACCGCTTAAAAGGCGATAGCCTGGCCAACGTCAATAGCCCCACCATCATTGGCAGCGAGTATATTGAGATTATCCCCGGCGATCCCAATGGCCAACCCATTCCGCCGGGCGGTCAGATCCCCGCCCGCGATCCCCAGACCATCGACGACATTGTGGCCTCTTTTCAATTGGAGCAAAAACTTAAACAATTTGACGATATCATGATTAATCTCGTCTCTTTGACCACTAAGCTCCAAGACCCCCAAGGTCCGATTTTTGGGACCATGGAAAATCTCAGACGAGTTACGGGCTCCGTGGCCGCCGGCGAAGGCACTATCGGGGGTCTGATCACGAAAGACGACGTCCGGCAAGAGATTTTAAACTCTTTAGTCGAGTTAAGAGGAGTCAGCGAGAGCCTTAACCAGACCGTTAAAGGCCTTAAAAAGGATATCCCGAGCTTAACGGCCAAGATCGACTCCATTTTAAGACAAGTCGAGACCGGAACCCGCTCCTTTCCCGAAGTGGCGAGAGGGGCGCGGGAGGGCTTAAGGGAAGTCGACCAGATCTTAGACTCGGTCAAACGCAACTTTTTGATCCGCGGTAACCTCAGCCCAGAAAACCCGCCAGAAAGCCTGACCCGCCCTCTTAGGGAGCGTTAAAATGGGCCAAAAAGCTTTACTGGCCCTAGCCCTAGTTATGGGGCTGGCTTTAATTAACGCTTGCGGGCCTTTACCGCCCCAAGACCCTTTTCACCTCGCCGAGGCCAAGGACAGCCTCAACAACGGCTACTACTGGTACGGCCGGGGCTGTTATAAGGAAGCCGGGCGTTTCTTTGGCGAAGGGTTAGAATTCGCCCGCTTAGCCGACTCGACCCCCTTAATCGTCATGGCCCAAAACACGTTAGGCGCGGCCTTTTTAGCCCAAAACCGCTTAACCGAGGCCGCCGAAAAGCTAGCCGAAGCCTTAGAGCTCTCCTTAACTCTGCCTGAAAAACCCGAGCTGGATAGCGTCTTAGGCAATTTAGGGACCTTAGCCTTTCAAGCCAAACGGCCAGCCGACGCCCTTGATTTTTGGACTAAGGCCACCGAAGCCGCCCCCGAGCCCAGAAAAGCCATTTATCTCGCTAATCTGGCCCGTCTTTATCAAGCGGAAAATAACGCTCCTCTATTCGCCACGACCGTGACCCTGGCCTTAGCCGCGAGCCAAAATAGCCAAACCCCGATAGGGGCCAGGGCCGACGCCCTGGCCTTGGGCGCCGCCTTAGCCTTGGACCAGGGCCAGACCGAAGTCGCCTTAAACTACGTAAACCAAGCCTTAGACTTAGATCGAAAAGCCGAAAACATGGCCGGACTTGCCCAGAACTTGGAGATCTTAGGCCGAGCTCAAAAAAATTTAGACCAGATCCCTTTGGCCGCCCAGAGCCTCGATCGCTCTTTTTACCTCTACGTGGCCTTAAAAGATAAAACCGGGGCCAACCGCCTTTATGAGACGCTTAAGTCGACCCATCAAGAAAAAGGTTATCCTAAAGACTTAAAACCCTACCAAACCGTCTTAAAAAACCCGAAAGCTTTTGATCCCTTGGACAAGCTCTGTCCGTAAGGCTGGCTAGCTTTGAGCTAACTTTTAGCTAGTTTTTAGCGAGGACGCTCTCGTAAAAACCCCTCCCTTTTTTAATTTTTGAGGGCTCTTTAATATACTATTATACAGTAGTCGCTATAATTATAGTTTAGCGTATATGGAGCCACGCCCCTAAAACCGCAAAACCGGGGTTTTTAAGGCGGCCATCAACTAGCTTTTACCTAGTTATTAACCACCTTTTCATAATTTTTGTTTAATTTTTTAGACTTTTTAAACTATTTAAACTAAAAAAGACTAAAATAACACCAAAAAATTACCTTAGGTTAGCCACTATTTCGCGAAAATTTCTTTTGGCTAATCCACCGGGCGAGGTAAGGAGCGGTCACAATCACCAAGAACAAGCGGCAAGACTGCATGGCCATAACCATAGGCAGATCGGCCCCTGAGGCGGTGGCGATAATAGTGACCGCGTCTAAGCCCCCAGGACTTGAGGCCAGATAAGCCGTTAAAGGGTCAAAACCACCATAAACGACCATGGCCACGGCGAAGAGCCCGCAAGCGGCGATCAAAAAGCTAATGGCAAGTAAGGCGGCTGGCAAGGTTCTTAAGGTTTTGGCCACCATCTCTCGGTCAAAAGTCAGGCCCACCCGCCAGCCCATGACCGCGTAAGCCACAATCATTAGCGAAGGCGGGGGAGCGACGCTAGCCCCGAGAAAATTTTCGACTCCGGCCCCTAAGATCAAAGGGAGGAGAATAAGGCCGCCCGGGACGCGGAAGATCTTGGTTAGATAAAGGCCCGCGACTAAGGCCCCCAAAGCGAAGAGAGCGTCGGGCCACAAGATTCGCGGAAAATAATCCACCGTGGCCCTACTAACCCCAAGTCCCGGCTCAATGGCTTGACTCGCGACCCCCACCGCCACCAAAGACACGATTAAAACCCTTAAGTACTGGGTAAAGGCCACCAACCGCGCGTCCGCCCCGTAGTCGCCGCTCATAATGGTCATGACCCCGGCCGCCCCTGGGGATAGACCCCAGATGGCCGCCGACTCGGGCAGGATCCTTAAGCGACTTAAAACCAGACCCAAGCCTACGGACACGCCGATGGACCAAAAAGTCCCTAAAGCCATAAAAGGCCAAGCCCAGCCCAAAACGCCTAAGGTCTTGGGATTAAGGCTCGAACCCACCAATAGGCCAATTAACCCTTGGGCCACTGGCTGGAGATTAGGGTTTAAGGTTAAGCGAACGTTAAAGAGAGCTAAAGCGATCCCCGCCCCTAAGGGCCCTAAAAACCGCGAGGCCGGCAGCTCTAAGTAGTCTAAACCCAAGGTCAAGAGAACGGACAACGCGATTAAGGCTAACCATTTAATTAACAAACCCCGCCCCTATAAACCTTTCGTGAGCCGCGACCGCTAACAGTTAGACCCTTAAATAAAAGGCCGCTAACCTTTAACTTAAGTCGGGAAAAACAAATTTTTAATAATTTTAAACGTAAACGCGCTATATAAACAAAAAAAATACTAACCTAAATGTCGTGGGTAAATAGCCTTGATAAAAAATTAAAAATGGCGATTTTACGCTGGTGAAGCCTATTTATTTCGCCATAATTTATTGCTATTGACATTAAACTATTAAATAAAAAGGCCAAAAATTTAGAGCTATTTACGTTAAACTATTAAGAATTGACCAAAAAATTTTAAGTCAATTTACGTTAAACTATATAAAAAAGACCAAAAAAATTTAGGTCTTTTTACATTATAAAAAATATAATAAACGTTTTATCGCGAGAAAAAAGGTATTGGCTATTTCGCCCGTAAGAAGCGAGCCAAACTAGGCGTGGCCACCACGACCAGTAACAGACGACAAGCCTGCATGGCCATGACCAAGGGGAGATCGGCCCCGGAGGAGCTGGCGATGATGGTGACGGCGTCCAAACCCCCAGGGCTTGAGGCCAGATAAGCGGTTAAAGGGTCAAAATCGCCTAAAAAAACCATGCCCACCGCGAAAAGGCCGCAAGAGGCGATTAAAACCAGAATAGCTAAAAGAGCCGCGGGCAGGGTTTTTACGGATTTAACGACCGCGTCCCGGTCAAAGGTTAGCCCGACCTTCCAGCCCATAACCGCGTAAGCTAAGACCATCAGCCAAGGCGGGGGAGCGACGTTTAAGGCTAAGAAATTTTCAGCCGCGAACCCTAAAATCAAGGGCCAAAAAATCAAACCCCCCGGCAAACGACTTATTTTAGTGAGGATTAGGCCAAAAAAAAGACAGGCCCAAAGGCTTAAAAAATCTAGTCCATTTAAAGGTGGAAAAAGATCCACCCCTTGCGCGTCCGTTGTTTGGCCTATAAACTGACGAGCCACCCCCACGGCCACCAAAGAGACGATTAAAACCCGTAAATATTGGGTAAAGGCCACTAACCTTTGGTCCGCGCCAAACTCGCCGCTCATAATGGTTATAACCCCGGCCGTGCCCGGAGCTAAACTCCAAAGAGCGGTCGACTCTGGCAAGACCTTAAAACGCCTTAAAACCAGGCCCAAAACCATGGCCGAGGCCAAAGTCCAGACGACGCCTAAGGCCATAATGGGCCAAGAAGCGGCCAAAGCGCCATAGGTAGAGGGTTTTAAACTTGAGGCGACCAAAAGGCCAATCAGACCTTGGGCTAAAGGATAAAGAAGCGGGTGGATGGTTAAAGGGACTTTATAGAGAGCTAAAATTATCCCCGCCCCCAAAGGACCCATAAAACGGGAGGCGGGTAACCCAAAATAGTCCAAACCTAAAGTAATAAGGGTGGACGACCCAATTAAGACAAGCCATTTAAAGAACAAAGAGCGGCCAATATTACCCTTAACGTCGACCGTTAATAAAATCCTGATACGTGGTCACGTCGTCTGGGGAGCCAATAATCAGGGGCACGCGTTGATGAATGTAGCTAGGCTCGATCTCCAGGATTCGGTTATGGCCAGTAGTCGCCATGCCGCCGGCCTGCTCAATTAAGTAAGCCAAAGGATTAGCCTCGCACATTAACCGCAGTTTGCCTTGGGGTTTTAAGGGGTCCTTGTAATCGGCCGGGTACATAAAAATGCCCCCATAGAGCATGTTCCGGTGAAAGTCAGCCACTAAAGAGCCGATATAGCGGCTAGAGTAATGGATGTTGTGCTCCGCGTAACCGTGCTTGAGCCAGTCCACGTAGCGCCGGGTGCCATCGTCCCAGTAGCTATAGTTACCCTCGTTAATGGAGTAGATCTTGCCGCGCCTAGGGGTCCGGATATTGGGGTGAGAAAGCAAAAACTCGCCAATGGAAGGGTCTAAGGTAAAGCCATTAACCCCTTGGCCCGTGGAAAAAACCAACACGCAAGACGAGCCATAAATAACGTAACCAGCCGCGACCTGCTTTAAGCCAGGCTGCAAAGCGTCCTTGTCGTTGGTCTCCGAGCCCGAGGGAGTCACCCGTCGATAGATGGAAAAAATAGTCCCAATGGAGACGTTGGCGTCAATATTGGAACTACCGTCTAAGGGGTCAAAATGAACCACGTAGTTGCCCATGGGGTACTGACGAGGGATCTCGATTATATCGGCTTCCTCTTCGGAAACCAGGGCGCAAACCTCCCCGGACACGGAAAGACGCCTTTTTATAGTAAAATTAGCCAACTCGTCGAGCTTTTGAACTTCCTCGCCTTGGACGTTAACGCTGCCGGCTCGACCTAAAACGTCGACCAATCCGGCTTTGCCCACGTCTTTTTGGATAATTTTACAAGCTAAAACCAAGGACTGGAGAAGACGAGTAAAAGAGCCGGTCGCGCCCGGCGAGAGCTGTTGGTTTAGGAGGAAATGGTTAGAAATGGTAATGCCCAGATTCTCGCTCATAAAACCCTCCGCCAAAAAACCTTAAGCGCTTAAGTCAAAAAAACCCTGGAAAATAAAACAATAGCGGCCATCACGTTCAAATTAAAAGTGAGGCCGCCAGAAAATGGTTAACCGGAAATCGCCGTCTCTATTCCTTAGGAATCCGCCGAGCGCGACGCGCTAGAGCTTTTCTAATCCGCCGTTTTGACTCTCGCTCTTTGCGTTTGCGCCTTTCGCTAGGTTTTTCGTAGGTCTTTTTGCTTTTCAGCTGTTTTAGTAAACCGTCGCGGGCTATCTTCCGTTTTAAGGCCTTAATGGCCTGCTCTACGTCGTTGTCGCGAACTGAGACCTCAATCCCCGTGTCATTGCTGCTCAAAAAAAGATCACCGCCCGTCTGGCTTAACGTTTTAGGCTTTTAAAGGGTCAGTCCACAAAAAAGCTAGGAACGACCCCCCTTTTAGCCAAAAGCCACTTTCAAGATTGTAAATAAATAAAACCAAAAAAGTCAAGATTTTTCTGGACCCGAACGGTTTTAGATTATTTCTAAAAAAAACAAAAAATCAAAAAAGGAGCCTTATGGCTTTTCATAGTGAAGAGCCAAAACCAGCCAGAAAGTCGTTCTTAAAGAATATAGCGATTTAATTTATTATGTTTAGTATTAAATAACTATATAATAATCGATGAAAATTATATAATTTTATTTATTAACAGTTTTAAACGCAAAAAAACTACAAATACGATAATAATATAATAAAATACATAATAAATTAATTAATCACTTAAAAAAATACCCTAAAACAAAATACTCAAACCAAAAAAAAGACGCGTAATATTTTTTATCGCATTAAAAAGACATAATATAGCAATAATTATGCGATATGAACAAAACAGATACATGAAAGGACTATTTATATGTCAATATATGACATTAAATTTAGGCAATCTATACTATATATATTAATTCCAACAAAAAAATGTTATTAAAATTTATAGTCCCTTTTATTCTATTTTTAAACGTGAAACAAATATTTTTTAAAAAAATATGTTTCATGGCTCTGGGGTGAAGCCGCAAGTTATGAGAGTTTTAGGCCGGCCAAGGTTACTTTTGGTCGGCGACGATCTTCCGAGGTCGTCCACGTTTCTTCGCTGACTAAAACTTGACTTTCTTTTCGCTAGAAAGCGCCCCGTTCCCGCGGGGGAAGGTAGCTCGCTTTGATAATTTAAGCGCGTCGTTCTACCATACAAGCTTATTGATAATTATATTGACCACAATATATTGATTATCTACGCTCTTCAAAAATTTAAAAGGAGGTTTTTCCAAAAGCGCGTCAAGAGTTTAGAAAAGCCAAAAAACCGCCTTATTAGACGATAATAAACTATTTTAAACGCCTTTGGGGTTAAAAAATCGTCGCCTTCTGGCCGCGATTCGCCGCTTTTAGTCTAATAGCCTTAAAATTCCTGACCTTTTTCGGCTGGTTAAACGCTCTCTTCAGAGGAGGATCTAAACTGGTCTTTTGAATGGCTAAATTATCCCTGGGGCTCCGCCTCGCGTAATAGCCCTTAATTTATCGAATAAGTTTTAACCCTAAAAGGAATATCGCCGCCGAAAAGGACGTTAAGCGAAATGCCAAGGTGGTCTTAAACTGGTTTTAGCCAACTTTTAGACGAGGCCAACTTTTGACCTTATTTTAGACGTCCAACGCTTAAAAGGCGTTTTCGCCGATTTATAAGACGTCAAAGCGCGTCTTTTTCGATAACGACGCGTCTTTCCCCATAGACCAGCGTGGTTAAAGGCGATTTTCTTAAACTTTTCCTTCTTCTTTAAAGTTCGAGGAACTTTTTA
>JAIROO010000248.1 GCA_031257535.1 Deltaproteobacteria bacterium | reverse complement strand
CAAATTTGGGGCTATGCGTTGGAATATAGCCTCAGGCCAAGCCGTCGTCACTTTGGTGGCAAAAAAACGAAGCCAGCGATGGGAATCAGACGTTGTAAATGCCGCCTACGAGGAGTACGATGAGCCTTCCGTGGAGATTTTTTTTTTCTAACAATTATCGCTAAATGGGGATTGGGTGAAAAACACTGATAACCTCACTTTTTTTAATCTATGCCCTTGGGATTGGCGAGGTTGGGATAGTTTTTAACGCCTATAAGCCGCGTCGTAATCGAACTAGTTTTCAACCACGCACTGGACGTAGCGGACTGTCTCGGGCAGGAGTAAAGTTTTGATAATAATGTATAAAGACAGGCCTAGGCCTGCCATTATGTAACTTTTAACGTTAAAATTCCACTATTATAGGTGGCCAAAGCCAAAAGTCACTGGGTAAAAGCCTGATTAAGCTTGTTTATGCGCCAAGTTCAATCTCTTTAACCAAAGCGCAGTTGGCCACTCGTTTAACCCCCAAGAAAAACACGTCCCACAAGGTCTTAGGGGATATCTTAAAAGAGCTGAAAAAAGTCTCCCAGGGGGCCGCCACCTATGAGGTGGCCAATATGACCCAAATGAGCGTTAGCCAAATAACGGGAAATAATTTATTCGCTACGCTCTTGGCCTGAAGTTTTTCAAGGGGAAACATTTTTTTCTGAGTATGGAGGAGACCATTTTTGATGGCCATTTTTAAAAAAGGTGCCCCATTTCTCTTTGGCCAAAGTGGGCAAAAATGGCCCACTTCTCTTCGTCCGAATCCATTTAAGGCTTGCGGCTAATAGCCTGAGAAGGTCAAAAAGCTGGCTAGGCCAAAAGTTTCGCGGTTTACTCATTCGTAAAGGATCCGCGAAGGCAATTACAGCCATGGCCCACAAACTGGCCAGAATCGTTTGCGCTCTAATGACCAAAGGCGAGGATTATGTAGCCCAAGGAGCGAAAGAACTAGAAGAAAAAGCTCGCGCGGCCCGTCTTCGTTCTTTGGAAGCCAAAGCTAATAGCCTTAGGCTTCCAACTTGTCGAAAAACCCGTCAACGAGCCATCAGATTCGCAAACGGAGCCTAATTCAACTGACGCTCATAATAATTCGCGCGAATCTATTGTTACTTCTAATTCGGTCGATATGCCTGCTCAAAAGGCAGAAGAAAATCCTACTACATCTACTTCGACTGATTTATCTACTAATATGCCAAAAAATTCACCTATTTTGACAACTAATTTGCTTGATATTTTAATCAACGAGCCTTCAGATTCGCCTGCTGTTTTCAACACAGAGGATAAAAATATTCCTCAAAGCAAGCATAAAAGCAATACTAAAAGCACTAAGCAAAAGCAAAAAGGTCAGTCAAAAACAAAAAAAGGCGGTTTAATAGTTTCTCCTAACGAAATATTAAATCAATTATTATTAAAGGGCTCCATTTAATTGGATCGCCGAAGGCGATATTATTTAACTAAAATTATGCGATCTTTCGTATAATTAAAAAAAACGGTTTAAAGCCGGACAATGGCCTGGACAGTAGGGTTTATGCCTAAAATTAAGTTTGCTGTTTCTTATAAAATATTTAGGAAAATCTGATATTTTTTTTCAGTTGAACCTAAAGAAGACTGGTAAAAATCTAAATAACGATAAAAAGGACTAGTTAGGGCTACGGGATTGACCCCACCTGAATGGTTACTCGTGAATTATTCCCGCGGCATCATGACTGGCGAAAGCACCTAAGCCTGATTCATAAGTATCGCTTCCGCTTAAATTAGCGTCCTCTATAATAATTTATTGTATGTGGCTTAACGCCCCTTATTAGCCTGAAAGATTTAAGGGCCACTAACCTCTTTAACTATATATTTAGGGCTATTAGCCGCTTTAACTCTAAGTTTTATGGCCCCTAACCACTTTAACTTTTAGTTTTAGGGGCGCTAGCCGCTTTAACTCTAAGTTTTATGGCCCCTAATAGCTATAAACCCTGAGTTTTATGGCCCCTAACCGCTATTAACTTTTAGTTTTAGAGCCACCCATAGTCGCTTTTAACCTTTAGTTTTATGGCCCCTAGTCGATTATTACGCCTGAAAACTTTTACGCCCGAAAGCTTTAAGGCCAATAACCCCTAGATAGCCTCTAAAAAGCCGGCGGTTCCTTTTTCAGGGGCCCAATGGGATTAGTGAGGTTGGGATAGTTTTTAACGCCTAAATAAGCCGCGTCGTAAACGAACTGACTTTCAAGCGCGGACTGGACGTAGCGGATGGTCTCGGGCAGGGGTAAGGTCTCGATAAAAACATCTAAAGATAGGCCAAGGCGCGCCATTAAGTAACTTTTTACGTTAAAAGGCCCACCATTATAAGCGGCCAAAGCCAAAGGCCACTGGCCAAACGCCTGATTAAGCTCGTTTAAGTACCAAGTTCCGTAGCGGATATTTAAGGCTGGATCAAACAAATCCTCTTCCCGAGGCTCAGGATCCCCGACACTGGCCGCGATAGACTTGGCCGTGGAAGGTAGAATCTGCATTAAACCCCTAGCGTTAGAAGCCGAGACCGCGTCCACTTGAAACGCGCTCTCGACCCTAATGACCGACAGCGTCTTTTGCGGCTCTATGCCATAAAGACGAAAGGCTTTTATAACTGGCTGGCCATAGACTAAAGGGTGGAGCCAGACTCGATAGGGCGAGGGAGCGCCTTTTGATTTGACCTGGCTTAAAAACCGGATGGCTAAGCGGTAATCGCCACTTAGGGCGGCTAAAAGAATAAAGCGACTTTGGTCCTCGTCGATAAACTCGGGTTTTTTAGGGACTAAAACCTCGGCTCCTCCGGCTAGTTCAGCCGCGGCCATTGGCCAGTCGCCCTCTTTTAAATAATGAACTATGGCCGCCCGAGTTCGGGTCGCCTCCCCGGGTCCAGATTTTTTCGGGTTTAAGGTTAAAAGGTCTGGCCAGGGCCATGATACCTTATCGCTAAGCCAAAGGTAAAAACCCAAAGAGTCCTGGTCTCTTGGGCCTTCTAAGAGCCGAATCAGGTCTTGGGCTTGGGATTTAGGGGCCCCTTCGTCGTTTAAGAACTCATACCGGCCAGCGGCTAAGAGCTGGTAATAGCCAGGTTTACGGTCGCGGGCCTTTTGATAGACGCTAGAAGCCGCGGCGAAACTCTGCCTCGCTTCCAAGGACCGGCCCTTAAAGTACAAAGCCCTAGTCCCCGCCGCCCCTGGCTGGTTTTCTTCGGCCGTAAAATACTTCTCCGCCGCCTCGGGGTCTTTAGCGATAAGGGCCGACAAGCCTAAATAAAAAGACCACGACGCGAGCCTTTTCTTTAAGTCCCCTTCCTTATCTATTAACTCCAGGGCCTTTTGGGTAAAACCGCCTTTAGTTAAGGCGTCAAAGGCCCGGGCCAGCTCCTTTAACCGAGCCTCGCCTTTTAAAAGCTCGGCGATCTCTAACCGAATGTCGGCGGCCTCGGCGAATCTTCCTTGCCTTACGCGTAAAGCCGCCAGATAGCGGCGAGAGGCGACATCGGGCTTGTCGGCCCAAAAACCCTCGGCCGCGGCGAAATCCCCAACTCTTAAGGCCAAGACCGCCCTAAAGGCTTCTAGATCTCGCCGGGCGGCGGTGGGCAGATTTAGGTCAGCCAAGGTCGCGTCCAAAAGACTCATGGCCTCAACGTTTCGCCACTCTTCGGCCAAAAGCTTAACTAAGCGCGCCCTAGCCAAATAATCGCCCTTTTGGGAGAGATCTCTAAGTAAAGCTCGATAACCAGCTAAGGCTCGGACCCAGTAGCGATCTTTTGGGGAGTCTTTGAGGATCCGCTCGTATAAGGCTAAAGACTCGGCCGGTTTAGCCGCCGAGGACAAGCCAGCCTCTAAAGCGGCCAGAGCGGGCCAAGACTTGACCTCAAGAGTTTGTTTTTGGATAAATTTTAAAGCTTCGTCGAATTTTTCCGCCCGAATAAAGGCCACCGCCCGCTCGTAAGCGACCAGGCGTCGACCGTGGCGACTTAAACTAGCGGGAGGGGACTCGGCTTTAAGAGTGACTTTGGGCGGGGGGGGAGGAAAGTCAAAAAAAATCGGCTGAGGCGGCCCTAAGGCGTTGACCGAAAGGGCCGCCAAGAACAAACAAATGGAAAAAACGCCCGTCAACCGTCAGGCTCCCGGCTTTAGAAAATCCACTAAAAGCCGGGCCACTTCCTCGGCCACGTTTAACTGGGCTTCTAAGGTTGAAGCCCCCACGTGCGGGGTAGCCACAAAGTTGTCTAAGGTTAGTAAGGGATTGTCGGCGGGGGGCTCGGTCGCGAAAACGTCTAAAGCCGCCCCAGCTAAATGGCCACTTTTTAAGGCTTGGTAAAGGGCTTTTTCGTCAACTAAACCCCCGCGGGCGCAATTGAGCAAAATAGCCCCTTTTTTTAGTTTAGCTATAACCGCCTCATTGACTAGATTTACGGTCTCTGGGGTTTTGGGCAGATGGAGGGAGACGTAATCGGCCCCCGTCCAGATCTCGTCTAAGGTCTTGGCCGTGGCTTGGCTCTGGGCTAAAGTCTCTGGCTTTAAGAAAGGATCGTAGGCCCAGACGGTCATATCCAGACCCACGGCTTTTTTAGCCACCAAACGGCCGACGTAACCAAAGCCGACTAGCCCGATGACTTTACCGGACAATTCGGTCCCGACGAGATTCTTTTTCTCCCAGCGCCCGGCCTTGGTCGAGGAAAAGGCCAGATCCAGCTTTCTAGCCAAGACAATGGCCAAAGCTACGGTCAGTTCGGCCACGGCGTTGGCGTTTAAGCCAGGGGTGTTGACCACTTTAATCCCTAGCTCTTGGGCCGCTACCCCGTCGATATTGTCTAAACCCGCTCCAGCTCGGCCGACGATCTTTAAGGCCCCGGCTTTGCCCTTTTCTAAAACTCCCCGGGTGACGGTGGTGGCGCTGCGGACGACTAATCCATCGTATTGGCCAATCTCTTTTTCCAGGTCCGAAGGGCTCAAACCCGACTTTTCCACCACCGCGATCCCCGCTTTTTTGAGGGTTTCCGGGCAGACGCTTTCGATTTTGTCGCTTAATAAAACGGTTGGGGGCATATTATTATCCTTTTTGCCTATTAACCTTTTTTATTCTTAAATTCGACCATAAAATCAGTTAAAGCTTGAACGGCCGTGAGATTGACGGCGTTATATAAGGAGGCCCGCATCCCGCCAACGCTCCGGTGGCCGTTTAAACCCACTAGCCCCGCGTCTTTGGCTTCGCTCAAAAAGGTCTTTTCCAGATCCGTTTGGGCTAAACGGAAGGTCACGTTCATGAGCGAGCGGCTAGCCTTCTGGGCCGTGCCTTGGTAAAAACCGCCGCTGTCGTCGATGGTTTTATACAAAAGCGCGGCTTTGGCTTGATTAAGCTTTTCGGCCTTAGCTAAACCGCCAATCTCGTCGCGCAGCCATTTAAAGGTGAGGCCGGCGATATAAATAGCGAAGACCGGCGGGGTGTTGAACATGCTGTCATGCTCAATATAGGTGCGGTAGTCCAGCATGTGGGGCAAGTCTTTTTGACCCGTCTCGGCCCACGTTGGCTTAATTAAAACAATAGTTAAGCCCGCGGGCCCGACGTTCTTCTGAGCTCCAGCGTGGACTAAAACGAAATTCTCCAGGTTAACGGGGCGCGAGAGGAAATCCGAGGACATGTCGGAGATTAAGGGAGCCGGCGCGTTTTGGATAAAAGAAGGCCACTGAGTGCCCCGGACGGTATTGTTGCTCGTTAGATAAACGTACCTTGGGTTTGACGAAAAGTCATACCGCTCCGGGATAAAGGTATAGTCCTCGGCTTTGGAGGAGGCGGCTAAGTGGGCTTTGGCCCCACAGATCTGGGCCTCTTGATAAGCCTTGGTCGACCACATCCCCGTGTCCACGTAATCGCAGACCTGGCCTTGGCCGAAGTTTAAAGGGATCATGGCGAACTGGAGGCTGGCTCCACCCTGGCAAAAGAGAACCTTCCACTCGTCGCCTAAACCCAGTAACTCCTTTAAAACCGCCTGAGTCTCCTCGGCCATGGCCACCACTTCCTTAGCCCGATGGCTATTTTCCATGATCGACATGCCGGTCCCGTTCCAGTCGAGCATCTCAGCGGCCGCTCTTTCTAGAACCGGTAAAGGCAAGGCCGCGGGCCCGCCGTTAAAATTGTACACTCTCATCGAACGCGTCTCCCGATTAATCCTCTAAATCCTTTTGAATGATTTTGGCTAAAAGCCAATTTTTTGGGGCAAAAAAATCATTTTAAGGACATTTTTAGGTCTTTTATAACCTTAAACGCCCTTAGATGGTCCTTCAAGACTTTTTTATGGGGTATTTTGACCGAAACGTCATAATTTAGACTTTGGGACCAAAACGTTCCGCGAGGTTACTTTAGACCTAAAAAGTCCAGGCGGACTTTAATGGCCCAAAAAAACAGTTCTTTAAAAAAAGTCCCTTAAGGAGTTCTTGACCCCGAAAACGTATCACTGTATTACATTTAAGATTTCTAGTCAACCATAATTTCCCCCAAAAAAAGCGATTCTAATTTCGACCGCCTTTAACCAAAAAAGAGCCCTGAAGTTTTCGCTAACTAAAGTTCCCTTTATAAAAAATTATACTTCATAAAAAATTGGCGAATTTTATTTAATTAAGGCTAGCCGGCTGGACCCTTAAGTCGCCGCCTAAAATATTATTTCCCGCTAAAATCGTTTTAGATTTTAAGCTAAAAAAGGGCTCTGGCCTTATAGCGGCTCTATTTTCTAAAGGGCTCTCTTAGCGGATCCGCAAAAGTCTTAGGTCAAAATCTTTAGGCCAAAAATACGTCCCGCGCGCCCAGTATAGGAGCTAAAGGCCAAAAATACATCCCGCGCGCCCAGTATAGGAGCTAAAGGCCAAAAATTCGCCGCGCGACCTGTATAGGAGCTAAAGGCCAAAAATTCGCCGCGCGACCTGTATAGGAGCTAAAGGCCAAAAATTCGCCG
>JAIROO010000167.1 GCA_031257535.1 Deltaproteobacteria bacterium | reverse complement strand
CATCAGATCCTGGCCGTTTACGACGAGATGATTAAACGTCAGCCTTTAAGGTATATTCTGGCCGACGATCCCGGGGCTGGCAAAACCATTATGACCGGGCTTTTTATTAAGGAGTTAATGGTTAGGGCCGATTTAAGGCGCTGTCTGATCGTGGCTCCTGGGGGTTTGGTCCACCAGTGGCAGGAAGAACTCTGGCAAAAGTTTCACGTCCGGTTTGAGCTTTTAAGCTCCGATCGACTCACCCCCTCTTTGACCAGTAACTTCTTGGCCGAGACCGACAAGGTAATCGCGAGGCTAGATACCTTAGCTAGAAACGAGGAGCTCCAAAAACAGCTAAAAGCCACGGACTGGGATCTGATCGTCTGCGACGAGGCCCATAAGATGTCGGCCACCATTTTTGGCTGGGAGATCAAAAGAACCAAAAGATTCGATTTAGGTAAGCTCTTGTCGCGGCTGTCGAGACACTTTTTGCTATTAACGGCCACCCCCCACAACGGCAAAGAGAACGATTTTCAGCTGTTTTTGTCCTTAATCGACGAAGACCGATTTGAATGCTCCCCTAAGAAGAGCTACGAGGCCAGGAACGTCTCGGACGTGATGCGGCGTTTAGTTAAGGAAGAGCTTTTACGGTTTGACGGAACTCCCCTTTTTCCAGAGCGCCTAGCTTATACGGTTAATTACGCTTTGGCTAAAAACGAAAGCGAACTCTACGATAAAGTTACTGAATACGTCCGAGTGGAGTTTAATCGGGCCAACAAACTAAATAATGAGCAAAAGACCTCAGTTGGATTCGCCCTAACTATTCTTCAAAGACGCTTAGCTTCCTCGCCCGAGGCTATTTACCAGTCCTTAAAAAGAAGACGCGAACGTTTGACCAACCGTTTGGAGGAGGTCAAAAACGGTCGAGCCAAGTTAGAAACTTCCGCCGAGACCGCGGAATATTACGCCTCAACTCTAGAAGACGGCGACGACTGGCCATCAGGGGAGTTTGAGGAGTTAGAGCAGAATATAGTCGATCGGGCGACGGCCGCGAAAACCGTCAAAGAACTTGAGGCCGAGATCCTGATCCTAAAAGGTTTAGTCGAGCTAGCTTCCCAAGTTCGGGCTAGCGGCGAGGACCGTAAGTGGCAAGAGCTGGCTGGTTTACTTAGCGATAACTTTTTAATGGTCGGTCCCAATGGTCAACGCCAAAAACTAATTATTTTCACCGAACATCGCGACACTTTAAACTATCTAACCACTAAAATACGTTTACTTTTAAACAAAGAAAAAGCGGTGGTTAATATTCATGGGGGATTAGGTCGCGAAGAACGGCGAAAGGTGGAGGCCCTCTTTAAGCAAGATAAAGAGGCCTTTATTCTCATCGCCACGGACGCCGCGGGCGAGGGCATTAACTTACAACGGGCCCATTTAATGGTCAATTATGACCTGCCTTGGAACCCCAATCGTTTAGAGCAGCGTTTTGGCCGGATCCACCGCATAGGCCAGCTGGAAGTCTGTCACTTGTGGAATCTAGTGGCTAGCGAAACCCGAGAGGGTCTGGTCTTTCAGCTTCTTTTTGACAAGCTAGAAAAGGCCAGAGAAGCTCTAGGAGGTAAAGTTTTTGACGTCTTAGGCCGCCTAACCTTTGACGAGAAATCTTTAAAAGATCTCCTAATTGAGGCGGTTTGTTACAATAACGACCAAGAGGTCCGGGATAAGATGTCGAAAGTGGTGAGCGAGGCGACGGACCAGAAGTCTTTGGAAGAACTCATCAAATCTAAAGTTTTGACCGAAGACTATATGAACCTCGCGGTCTGCCAAAACGTGAAAGAAAAGATGGAGCGTTTAGAGGCCAGAAAGACCCAGCCCCACTACATAGAGACTTTTTTTCTGGCGGCTTATCGGAGTTTAGGCGGGCAGATTCGGCCCCGGGAAAATGGCCGTTATGAAATAAAAACCGTCCCTTCCGTGGTCCAAAGTCGATCAATTTTAAACGGCGGACCCCCAGTTTTGAGTCGTTACGAGCGGATCTGCTTTGAGAAACGACTTCAGACGCGGCCAGATCAAATTCCGGCTGAGCTGGTCTATCCTGGCCACCCCCTTTTAGACTCGGTCGTGGACGTGGTCCGGGAAAGAGGCCACGACGTTTTAAAAAGAGGGACGATTCTTATTGACGATAGCGACTATAGCGAGGCGGCTAGACTCTTATTTTACCTAGAGAGCGCTATCCAAGACGCGACCGTAACCAAAGACGGACGACAAAGAGTCATCGCCCGGGATCTTCAATATGTGGAGCTAGACGAATCAAAGACGGCTAAAAGCGCTGGTATCGCTCCTTATCTTAACTATAGAGCCGCTAATGAGGCGGAAATAGCGGCCATAAAAGAGTATCCGCCAAAAGCGAGTTGGCTTTTAGGCGATCTTGAGGCCATGGCCATGGAGTACGCCTTAAACGAACTTACGCCCAAGCATTTAAAGGCGGTCAAGGAACGCAAAGAAGAACTGGTCGAAAAAACTATCGCTCAAGTCAAAGAACGCTTAATTAGCGAGATTAGGTACTGGGATTTCCAGGCCGCCGAACTAGCCGACCAGGAAGCCGAGGGCAAAAACGGCTCCAAAAAAATGACCGCCCAAAGAGCTCGTAAAAGGGCTAATGATCTGGAAATAAGACTGAAAGATAGGCTAAAGGAGCTGGAGCGGGAAAAAAGTATCTCGGCTCTGCCCCCGGTTCTTGTGGGCGGGGCGCTGGTCGTCCCCATAGGTCTGGTCCACCAACTAATGGGGACGCCTGAGACGGAAGAGCCGGATTTTGGGGGCTTAGATCGTAAAGCCGCGGAACTGGCGGCCATGGCTGAGGTCATGCGCGTTGAACGGTCTTTAGGTTTTATACCCAAGGACGTGAGCGCGGAAAAGCTGGGTTACGATATCGAGTCGGTAAGGCCAGTGGAAAGTCGGGGCTCGGGGTCAATTCTGAGGTTTATCGAGGTTAAAGGCCGGGTCAAAGGGTCCACGACGGTCACGGTCACCAAAACCGAGCATCTGACCGCCTTAAATAAACAGGAAGACTATATCCTGGCCTTGGTGGAGCTGGACGGGGAGAGGAAAACCACTTGGTATGTCAAAAATCCCTTTATTAACAAGCTTGATTTTGGGATACCTTCTATAAATTTAGACATCTCTAACTATAAAGCCATGGCGTTTGAGACTTTTTCGTCTTGATGAAAAAGCTAAACGCGGTGGCTTAACCCAAAAATAACGCTATTAACCTAAGGTCGATAGGCTAAAGAAAAATCTCTTCAAAGAAATTTAAGGATTTTAAGCGGAATTTTATGGTCATATCAGTCTAATCTAATTATAGCTCTATCTTTTTAAGCTCTATTTTTTTAGCTTTATTTATCTATAATTTTTTATATAATTATATATTAATATTTGTTGTTCGTTAAGTTGTTATTCTTTAGCGGACGGTTTGTTTACGTTGGCTCCTTTTATCGCGCTCGCGAAAAGTGAGGTCGCTTTCGTGGAAAGCAATCGGACTCGGATTGGGAAAGGTTTTGAGCTTCTTTTAGGCGTTTTAGCCCCTTACGTGGCGGCCGAATTAAAATCCGCTAAAGGGGAAAAATGGTGGTTAGAGGGCGTTATCGCCAAATTTGACTTGGATCGCCAGAAAGATTTACAGTTTTCCGCCTCTAATGACAATGATTTGATCTCTAAGATTGATATCAAACTTGGTCTTAGTCTTATCGCTCTTAATTGGTCTGACGTTTTTAGCAAAAAACTGTCTAAAGAGTGCCGAAACTGGGTGGATGAGCTAAGCGATTTTTGGCGTAACTGGACCCAAGAGGGAGCCGCGGAGTTTGACGACAACCTAACTTTCCGAGCCTTGGACGCCATGGCCCTTTTAGGCGAAAGAATGGCCCCTAATCAAGTCGAGGCCATAAGGATCCTCCAAAGAGTGGCCCGTTATGGCGATCCAGCTGGGTCAAGGCTATACCAAGGGCCGACCTCTTCGCCCGCTAATGCCGAGGAGCCGACCTATTCGTCCGCTAAAGCTGAGGAGACCTCTTCTTCAGCCTCAACTGATGGACCGACCTCTTCGTCAGCCTCAACTGAGGGGCGGACCCAGACCCTCGAGGTTCTTAAGGCCGCTCCCGACCCAACCTGTTTGGGCTGGCGGGAGGTTGTCTGGCCACATCCCGACGTCTCTGGAGGTTTATATAAAACCGCCGAGTTCGCGGCCGACCTTTTTCAGGTGGCTAATGGTCAGGGGGCCTTTGAGTATCAAGATCCAGTGGAGTTTTTCGCTAGAACTTATATGACCGAAGGCATTAAAGGCCTATTGGTGGAGGCCTTAAAACGGGTCACCGACCAACAAGGCGAGCCCATTATCCAACTAAAGACGGCCTTTGGCGGCGGTAAAACCCACAGCATGTTGGCTTTATACCACCTCTTAAGGGGTCGGATGTCTTTAGAGTCCGTGCCTTCGTTAAAGCCGGTCTTAGATCTGGTTGGGTTAACGAGTCCCCCCTTAGCCAAAGTCGCCGTGATCGTGGGGACGGCTTTAGATCCGGTGAGCCCTAATCATTACGACCATCTGCCGGACACGCCCATTAAGACCATTTGGGGAGAGATTGGGGCTCAGCTATCTTTAGAAGCCGGTCGGCCAGAGCTTTACGACTTGGTGAGAGAAGCCGACCAAAAGTCCGTGGCCCCAGGAGCTGAGACCTTAAGAAAGCTTTTTGACGAAGCTGGCCAGGGTTTAATCCTTTTGGACGAGCTGGTCGCTTATGGGCGGCGTCTTTATGGGGCCAGTGGCTTAGCGGCCGGCACTTTTGAGAATTTTATAACTTTTATTCAAGCTTTGACCGAGGGAGTCAAACAGAGCAAAAATAGCTTACTAGTGGCGACTTTACCGGAATCGGATCTGGAGATTGGCGGGGTCGCGGGCAAAAAAACCTTAGAGACGTTTGAGCACGTTTTTGGTCGGGTCCAGTCCATCTGGAAACCCGTAGCCGCGAGCGAGGGGTTTGAGGTAGTCAGACGAAGGCTCTTTTTGGACTGTAAATTACCCGCTGAGCGCGATAAGGTCTGCGCGCGGTTCGCTAAGTTTTACCACGAAAACCGAGGCGATTTCCCGCCTTTCGCCAGCGAGCCAGCTTACGTTGAGCGGATCAGGGCCTGTTATCCCATCCACCCCGAGGTTTTTGACCGCTTATACGACGACTGGGCCACTTTAGATAGATTCCAAAGAACTAGGGGCGTGTTAAGGCTGATGGCCGGGGTCATCCATGAGTTGTGGATTGCCAATGATCCGAGCTTATTAATCATGCCCGGGTCGCTGCCGTTTAACAAACCCGCCGTCCGCGACGAACTGACGCGGTATCTGCCCGACACTTGGAACACCGTGGTCGACCGGGACGTGGATGGCCCTGGGTCTGAGCCCTACCTAATGGACGCCGCCAATCCTCGTTATGGTCAACTTATGGCCGCGAGGCGAGTGGCCCGGACCATAATGTTGGGTAGCGCTCCTAACTCCGAGTCGGTCGAAGGCGGCGGTGGCGATTCCAGCAAAAGTCGACCCCGAGGGATCCACCGCGTTCGAGTCATTTTAGGAGCGGTTCAACCCAAAGAAGGGATTTCCATCTTCCGCGACGCTTTAAACACTTTAGAAAACCAATTAACTTACCTCTACTCGACCAGCGACGTTTTCTGGTATGACACGCGGCGCACCTTGCGCAAAATCATGGAAGAAAAGGCCGCTCAGACGCCGGAATACGAGGTGGAGGATGAGTTAGAAAAGCGGTTAGGAAAATTAAGAAAATATCCTCCTTTAAGCCCTGTTTTTATTTGCCCTCGAGAATCGAAACCAGTTCATGACGAAGCCAGGGCCAGGCTAGTGATCCTCCACTATAAAGACTACTTTACCAATAGCGAGCCCTCCGATTCTGGCCGAGCCGTGGCTATGGCTTTAAAGATTCTCACCACTTGTGGTCAGGCCGCGCGGTATAACCAAAATATGCTGATTTTTTTAGCCGCGGAAAAAGAAGCTTCTCTCGCTCTTCAAGGCTCGACTAGGATCTATTTAGCCTGGAAATCGATTAAAGACAATCAGGACGCTTTCGATCTTGGGCCAGCTCAAACTCGGGAGCTCGACTACAGCGTTAAGCGGAGCGACGAGACTGTCGATTTACAGATCAAAACGGCTTACTGTTGCCTTTTTATCCCCTTAAGCTCGGTTAATGAGTCTATCTCAGACGAGATTAACAAACACGCGATTAGGTTCGATCGACATAGATTAGACGGCCTAGACGAGCCCTTAATGTTAAAGATTGTGAAGACGGTCCGAAACTCGGCTTTTGTTATGGAGAATTGGGCGCCCGAACCCTTGCTGTTTGAGATCCAGAAGGTGGTCTGGAAGACCGAAGAACCCATCCGGATCAGTAAAGTCTGGGATTGTTTAAGAGGTTATTGTTATCTGCCTCGCCTTTTAGACTACTCGGTTTTAGCCGGAGCCATAAGACGGGGGATATATGAGGGGGTTTTTGGTTACGCCGAGGAGGTCAAAGATGGCGAGGTGGTGGGGCTAAAGTTTAAGAAAGATCTGCCAGAGTTTAGCGAAGACGGTTACTTAGTCGCCGCCGCCGAGGCCTTAAAACTAGTGGCGGCCACTGAAAGTCTGGTCGAAAAGCCCAAAACGCTGGAACCTTACGACAAACCAGAAGTGGCCACGAGTAAACCTGTGTCGCCGCCGGAGCCTAGGCCGACGCGATTTAACATGTCAGCCGAGTTAGACAAAGTTAGGGTGATTAGTGAGATCCAAACAATTATCAAAGAGATTTTAAGCAATATTGAAAGTTCACCAAACGTGACCATAAAGCTCACTTTTGAAGTGGAGGCCGATTGCCCTAAAGGCTTCGATTCTCAAACCGTAAAGAGCGTTTTGGAAAACTGTAAAGTTTTAAAGGTCAAAGAATATCACTTTGACAATTAGCCATAAAATAGTTTTAATATATGACGTTTAGTGGATAAAGGTAAAACTTTATTTAGCGCGCTTAATGATCAAAGATTAATTATTTTAAGCTGAGATATTATCATAATCGTTTTAGGCTTTTAGTTGATGGCCCCGTAGAAACCCCTGTTTCGTGATATTAGGCGCGTGGCTCTACTAAAAACGCTAATCTAAAGTTATTGCGACTACCTTATAATGTGGATAGACAAGTCTTCAAAAAATAAAAGGGGGTTTTTACGAGGCCATCTTAGTTTACCCTCGTAAAAAGCGCTTCATGGTTATAGTGTTCACGTTCCTTAAAATGTTTTTCGACATTTTTTAGCGAACACGTGCCTTGCCTAATATAAAAGAATATCGTGATGTGAAAAAAATAGAACTCTTGGCGTTGGAATATTTCTTGATAAGTACCATCAATTAGAGTAAAATAATGATATAAATTTAATTAATTAAGTCTCTTGAACCATACTATATCAATTATATATATCTGTTACAAAATATTGATGACCTAAAGAGTAAAGATAAGAACTTGTTACCTATATTCTTACTGTAATTTTCCTGTTAAAACTTTGGCTTCTTGGAACGTTTCAAGGCGGTGTTGACCATAAGCGCGTTGGCTAGTATCTAAGATAGCGCACCTTTCGTGTTAGCTGTCGGAAATCCAAGAGTCGTGGAGAGCAATGTAGGAGGATCGTTTTAACCAACTCATGTATCGCTCCGTTAACCAGAAGGAAGTTAAAAGGCAGAGATGTGATTGGATTGAAAGGTGTCTCAAAGGCACGTGATCTCTTAAATTTGTCGGAAAAATATTTTAGGCGCGTGAGAGCTATACACATGAAAAAAAATTGCAGCAATTCTAATTTTGGATTCTCCTTTCTACAGCAGCTATGGTGTCGCTTGGAAAGGTGATCAACTGCTTGGGAAGAAATTTTTAAATCACGGTTTTCCCTCAATTATTTTTGGGCAT
>JAIROO010000157.1 GCA_031257535.1 Deltaproteobacteria bacterium | reverse complement strand
TGGCGACCGAAAAAATATAACGCCTTTAAATCAGAAGTTTTTTTAAGACTCTAGCCGTTTTTTCGCCAAAAAGCTCGCCCTTAAAGCTTAAGAGCGAGCTTTTTGGCTAAACGCGCGAATGGGGGGCGTCTCAAATCTCAAACACTTGGGTGGGCTTGACCTGTTCGGCGGCTAAAACGTCGGGATTGGCCCCTAACTGGTCCAGAACCCGTCGGGCTTCTTTTAAGGCCAGTTTTGGGGTGTTATTAATATCCGATAGGTGGCCTAAAATCACTTTAGCCAGGCCCTCATGACACAAGCGACCCAATAGCTTGGCCCCGGCTTCGTTCGAGAGATGGCCTAGGTTGCCTTTGACCCTTTGCTTTAAAAAAGCCGGATAAGGCCCTTCGACGAGCATCTCTAGATCATGGTTAAACTCCACGATTAAAGCGTTTAACTCCCGAAACGACTCTCTGACCAGATGAGTCGGGGTCCCCAGATCGGTTAAAAGGCCCAAACGCCCGGATTGCCCGCAAATCACGAAAGCCACGGGCTCGGCCGCGTCGTGGGACACGGACACGGCCGTAAGCCGCATGAATTTTAGATCTAATTCGTCGCCGGACTTAAAAGTTTTTAAGCGCAAGCCTTGTAAAGAGCTGGCCGCGGCTTTTAAAGTTCCCAAGGTGCCATAGACCGTTAGATCCAACTGGCGAGCCAAGGGCCCGACCCCTTTGACGTGGTCGGAGTGCTCATGGCTGACGACCACCGCCATCAGGCGATTTAGGTTAAGCCCGCGACAGTCGGCCCTAGCCTTAAGCTCTTTAGCCGACAAGCCATTGTCAATTAAAATGGCCTTTTGCCCTTCCTCAATCCAGGTGGCGTTACCTTTACTGCCACTGGCTAAAACGCAAAACTTCACGGTTTAAGCGCCCGTCGAGCCAAAACCGCCCGCCCCGCGGCCAGTGTCGTCTAAGGTTTCTCGAATCTCTAAGACTGGCGTTTCCACCTTGGCCACGACCAGCTGAGCCACCCGGTCGCCTCGGTTAACGACGACGGGCGAAGGGCCTAAATTAATAAGCGGTAAAGCGATCTCGCCGCGATAATCCGAGTCAATGGTGGCGGGCGAGTTAATCAGAGTGACTCCCTTCCGTAAAGCTAGGCCGCTACGGGGCCGGGCCTGGGCTTCGTAGCCCCCGGGCAGGGCCATGGCCCAGCCCGTGGGGACCAAAGCGATTTGGCCCGGACTTAAAGTTAAGGGGGCGGCCAGATCGGCGGCCAGATCCAGGCCAGCCGCTCCAGCCGTGCCTCGGCTAGGCAAAGGCCAGTCGGGATCTTGGCTAACCCGCTTAAAAACCACGGTCAAGGGGTCAAGACTCATTGAAAACTCCAAAGATTTGGTTTTTAGCTACTTTCACGAGCTAAATATCGTGAAAAAAGATAACGTTTTAGATATTAATAATAGTTATATGAATAATTATATTTAATTATTAGTTAAAAACAAAACTTAACACTTTTTGGCTATTTCGTCAAAGCCTAAATGGTTCAGTAAATTTCCAAAAAAACCTTTTGGCGAGGAATCGTCAGTCATTAAGTCTCCCCCCATCCTTAACCAAAAACCAAAATCCAGCTAGGTCAATGGTTAGCTCTCCTTTTTACGCCGGCCCTAACCAGAGGGATATAAAGGCCCTAACCAGAGCGAGACGCCGGCTCTAACCTGAGGGATATAAAGGCCCTAACCGGAGCGACACGCCGGCTCTTACCAGAGGGATCTAACGACCAAAAACCAGAAGAGGGATATAACGGCCCTTACCAGAGCGACGCGCCGGCCCTAACCAGAGCGATATCGACCCCAACCAGATCGAACTGAAAAAATGAGATCCAGTCTGGTTACCTTTGACCTTTGGCCTTGATAGGTAGACTTGTTTGATCGACCTTGGTTTTTAGAAAGAGGCGAGTCCTAGTAAGATAAAATACAACCGACCATAGGTCTTGTCAAGTCATCGTTTAGTTTTTTTGAATTTTTATTTTGTTTAGTCGTTTCAAGGTTTTATAAACCAAATAACATGACATGGGGGCTCTAGATGGAGATGAGGATAAAAAAAGATGAGAGAATTAGGTTTTTATAAGATATTAATCTTATTTTTAGACAAAAAAAATAGCCTGATAAAAAAAAGCGCGCCCCAAAAAACGCCAATAAAAACTTTATTTTGACTCGCCAAAAAGCCGGACTTAAGCCTCAAACGCGCCCAAACGCGACTTTAGCCTTAAGAAGGGAAAGCCTTTTCGCCTTTAGAGTTTAAGCTTAAACAAGGCCCCGCCCCTTAAAGCCAAAAAAACCTTAGAGCCAAAAAAACTAGCCCAAGCCTTAGTTAGGGCTTTTTAGGCCAGCTAAGCGCTTAGGGAGTCAAACGCCTAAGGCTTAAACAAAGCCCTCCCCTTTGGTCCGGCCAAATAAGAGCAAAACCAAAAAAAGCCGCGCTTAGAAACCATTATCTGTCAAGTTTTGGCGATAAGATTTAGACAATCTTAAGCGATCAGCCGCGAATATAGCCCTAACGTTAAAAAAAAAATTATTTCGGCTTAGCGGGCCCTTAATCCCTTTTAAGCCGCGCCTAATAGGCTATTTAGTTAAGAAACGACGTCCAAGATCTGGTTCGCTTCGACCGATCGGGCCACGCTCTGGCTTGGTCGGCTATCGACTAGGCCTTTGGTGGGCTCACTTTCGGCGAATCCGGATTCGTTAATTTGGCCTAAGGCCGACAGTTTGACGCCTGGCTCTAAATAGCCGTTAACCTTTTGGGTGTCGCCGGCGTCAGGGCCATTTTGAGGCTTGGTCAGCGTTTTAGCTTTAAAGACCGTCATTTCAGTTTGTTTCAGCATTGATGGATTCCAAGGTTTATATAATAAGATAAAAGCGCCGTCAAAGGGAGGCGCGGCTAGAGATAAACGAAAAAAACCACAAAGTTGACTTACTGGAGGGTTCAAGCCTCCCAGATCTCGTCCTTAACCAAAAAAGAGCCAAGATGGTCAAGCCTAGCGGGCGGAATTGGTAGACAAAATTTTTAAAATCGAAACTAAAAAACGACAGACAGCCACTAAAACGGTAGTCACAAAATAGCGACCAGAGTTTTTAGCCAAACCCTGGACCGTCCACTAGGCCTGGCTTTAAAATGGCGTTTGAGTCCGTCAAGAAAAACAATAAACAAAACAATTATTGAAATTTTTAAATTAAAAAGCGATAAAAGAATGATTTATAGTATTTTTAAACCCTTCTTTGGCTTATATTTTAGTAGCTTTGTCGCTTTTACTTATTTTTCTTACCAAAAAAATATAGGCCCTAAAAACGGCTGGCGGCTATTTTTAGACTTCGGCTCGTTAAAATTTAGGGCAATATATAAATAGTTAAGACGCGCGAAAAGGAGAAGCGTCTAGCGGCGAAATTCATTATGAGCTCCTAAGCGACCCCCAGGCGCGCCGCCGCAAATTGAAAGAAACAGCGCTTTTTGTCTATAATGACCCAGTCAGACAAGTAACCGGATGAACTCTGGCGTCCCGTACCCGTTTGTGAGCATGGTTCTGAATACATTAGACGTGAGATTTGGTGAACCTTAGGTATCCCGAT
>JAIROO010000219.1 GCA_031257535.1 Deltaproteobacteria bacterium | reverse complement strand
AAAATGGCAAGAGCGCCTTCAGTACGTGATGGTCGACGAGTTCCAAGACGTCTCCGCCCGCCAGTATCAGCTAGCCCGTCTTTTGGCGGGGCACCACGGCAACATTTTCATCGTCGGCGACCCCGACCAGACCATCTACACTTGGCGAGGGGCCCATGTGCGGCTTTTTTTGGATTTTCCCAAAATCTACCCCGACGCCGTGACCATTGACTTAAGCTTAAATTACCGCTCGACCCCCCAGATCACGGCCGTGGCCGATAAATTAATTGAGCGCAATACCTTAAGGATCCAGAGGGCTTTAAAGGCCAATCGACCGGATGGCCCTAAACCCGTCTACTGCCACGCGAAAACCGACCATTTGGAGAACGAGTGGATCTGTCAAGAAATCGAAAAATTACGCGATAAGGGCGTTTCCTTAAACGAGGTGGCTATCCTCTACCGGGCCCATAGCTACGTGACCCGGGATATTGAGGAAAGGCTCACCACCAAAAAGTTGCCCTACCAGATTTACAGCGGGATCGAGTTTTACCGCCGCCGAGAGATCAAAGACGTCATCTGTTACTTAAGGATGGTGGCTTACGGCGACGATCTGGCCTTTATCCGGACCCACAACACGCCCAAACGCTACATTGGGCAAAGAAGCCGCGACTTTTTGCGGGAGTTCGCCGAAAAGAAAGGCTTAACCCTATACGAGGCTTTAAAGATCAACTTGGACTCGGAGATATTTCAAAAGACCACGGCCAAACAATACGTCAGCGCCATTGAGTACTGTCGACGAGCCCGACCCGAGCTGTCCTTAGACAATCTTTTACAGTCCATTTTGGATTTCTCTGGTTACGAAAGCTACCTCCGCCTCCAAGGCGAACAAGAGCGCTTAGACAACCTAGCCTCCCTCAAAAGGTTTTTACAAGAGTACGCCCAAGACCAGGAGGCGACCTTAGAGGACTTTTTGGCCAGAACCGCCCTTTTTACCGATCTGGATCGAGAAAGGCCTAAGGAGGCCATTAAGCTTATGACCATCCACGCGGCTAAGGGTCTGGAGTTTAGCCAAGTTTTTTTAATAGGATTGTCCGAAGGCGTTCTCCCTAGCCATCGGAGCCACGATTTGGAAGCCTTAGAAGAGGAAAGGCGCTTAGCCTACGTGGCCATGACCCGGGCCATTGACGGCCTTTATCTCTCGGATTCGTCTGGCAAAACCTTAGAAGGCCAACATAAAACCCCCTCGCGTTTTTTGGAGGAAATTGGCCAAGATCTCTTAGACTACGTCCACCCAGTCCCCGACAGCCTCGTTTCTAAAACCGCCAAGACCAAAAAACATAGGCCCCCGCCTGAAAGGCTTTTGGCCGTCAACGATAGGGTCGGCCACAGTACCTTTGGTTCTGGTCGGATAGTTAGGGTCGATCTAGAAGAACGTCTCTACATAGTCCAGTTTGACCGCTTACCCACCACTAGAAGCTTAAAACTGGACGCCCCTTTAACCTCTTTTAACCATAGAGAAGGTTCCTTGAAATGAGCCTTTTAACCAAAAAATCAAAACCCTCTAAAGTCGCGAAATGGGCCTTGGGCGGCCAACCCCCCCCAAGTCGCTAAAAAGGGCCTTGAGCGACCATAATCCTCCAATCGCCAAAAGGGCCTTGGGTGGCCAAAACCTCCAAGTCGTCCACCGATCCCTAATTGTTCCAAGAGCCCTAATGGCTAAAAACCCCCTAATTTCCATAATTTACCTAATATCTAAAATTTTCCTCGTCGCCAAAATTTCCCTAGTTTCCAAAATTCCACTAGTTTCCAAAAGCGACCTAATTTTCAAGAGTCCCGTCGCCTCTCTCGGCCCACGAGGCCAACTGTTTTTGGTTTAGATGGGCTTTTTAAGTCCCCTCCGCTAGCTAGACGACGAAAAGCGCGATTTAGAGAAAAAAACAAAAATAGGCTCGCTTTAAGCTTTGGGTAAGGTCGCGTTCATGCTGCCCGTCCGGTAACCCAAAAGATCCACGGCCACGTAGGTGAAACCTAAGCTTTTTAAAAACTCGTGGATTTTAAGCCGGTTAGAGTCTTTAAAAATTATGGCTAGCCCCGCCTCGTCGGTCTCTATCCGGACTAGGGTGGCTTTTTCATGTAAGCGAGCCCGGGCTTGCCTTAACCCCAAATCCAATAAAAATTGCTCGGCTTGGTCTAAAAGGCTGAGCCTTTCGGGAGTAATTTCCTCGCCATAAGGAAATCTTGAGGCCAGGCAAGCGAAGGAAGGTTTGTCCCAGGTGGGCAGACTTAAATCCTTAGACAAAGCCCGGATCTCGTCTTTGGTCAGGCGGGCCGCCCTTAAGGGGCTGACAATCTCCAGCTCGGCCAAAGCCGTTAAGCCTGGCCGGTAATCGCCCTCGTCGTCGACGTTTGAGGCTTCCATGACCACGGCGAGTTTTTTTTCTTTAGCTAGAGCCTTAATCTTGCCAAAAAGCTCTTTTTTGCACAGATAGCAGCGGTTAGGGGGGTTATGGTCAAAACCGGGGAGATCCAGCTCTTCGGAGTCGACGAGGTAATGCCTAACTCCGCGCTCGGTCGCGAAAGCCTTGGCCGCGTTTAACTCGCGCGCTGGAAAGCTTAAAGAGCGGCCGGTCACGGCCGCGACCTTGTCGCCTAAAAGATCAAAGGCCACGGCCAGAAGAAAGGTCGAGTCCACGCCCCCGGAAAAGGCGATGGCGGCGCTAGGGTAGGTCGCGACTAGGTCTTTTAAGCGCTGATGTTTATCGGTTAAAGAAGTCATTATTGATCTGGCCGCTCCCCGTCTCTTTAAGGTTTTTTGGTCTTTTTATGGTTTTTGGGCCATTTTAAGGTTAAATACCTTAAGATTATAGGCATTTTTAAGGTTTAATTCCTTAAGGTTCTAGGCTATTTTAAGGTTTAATCACTTAAGGTTATAGGCTATTTTAAGGTTTAATCCCTTATGGTTCTAGGCTATTTTAGGTTAAATACCTTAAGGTTCTAGGCTATTTTAAGGTT
>JAIROO010000077.1 GCA_031257535.1 Deltaproteobacteria bacterium | reverse complement strand
TTAATTACATCATGAATAATTTTGATAACATTGACTATGCTGACTATATAGATAAAGGGTATTTTATTGGAAGTGGCGCAATTGAGAGTTCAAATAAGACCGTGCTCCAGCGATATCTTAAGTATGGGGCAATGCTCTGGAATATTGAGTCAGCTCAAGCGGTTGTCACGTTGGTTTCCAAAGCTAGAAATGGTCTTTGGGAATCGGACGTTATAAAACCTACATATCAAAAATATGCTGGCTAAAGGTTTATTTGAGCTTGCTGAGGATTTGAGGTCACTGAATTCTCAGCAAAAAATTAGTAGTTTTTTTTATCTATACCCCCTTTGTTATCAAGATTTGACAAGTTTTCGCCTTCGCGGCATAATATTTAATTGCCTCTTGTCTTTTGGCTTAACGCTATTGGGCGCTTTTTTTTCGCTTTACGTTTATAAGGCGCGCCGACTTTTTTAAGGTTCTTTCTGGCCACAGGCCGCGTAATCTCTCTTTTTTTCGCTAATTAACGCTTAATATTGATTTAAAGCGGAAAGTTTACCTCGCGAATAAAGTCGCGATGTCCTTTTTTGGCGACGCGAGGACGAAAAAAATAGGCGAATAGTTTACTTCGCCTTTAAAGAATTGACGTTTAATAGTTAAGGTTTAGCTTATGGGATATTTATTTCCCTAAAAACGTTAAATGGCCTCTAAGCTCGTCGCCACCATTTTTCCTTTAATCAAAGCGATATTTTGGCCCCTAATTAAAACGCCTTTGTTTTTTAGGATTTTTTATTATTTTTCGCTAACGCCGATTTTTTCGGGCGAGACCCGCTATTTTCATTCATGAGCCAGCGACCCGACAATTCACCTACCGCCTCCCGCCCGTCCCGCGCCTCCATTAAATCAAAGGCCGACAAATCGCCCTCGGCTTTACGTTTAATCTTGTCTTCGGATTTTGGCGAGCCCCACGTTTGGGAGTTTACGGGGCCCCGAGCCGTGGTTTTGGGTCGCGGCGGGGTCTCGGCGGTCAAACTGCCCGACTCCGGCGACTTTTTAGCCGTCTCTCGGCATCACGCCGTCATTGAGTTAAGTCGCAATCGGGCCACCTTACGGGATCTCTGTAGCTTAAACGGCACCTTTATTAATGGTCACTTAGTTAGCCGAAGGGAAGAGGACCGGGGCCCAGGGTTCGCGGTGACTGGCTTTGGGGTCCAGGTCAAAGACGGGGACATCGTCACCTTGGCCGGACTTTTTAATTTTCGGTTAGGTCTGGTCGACGAGTCCTCCTACGATCTCCCGGCCGCCATTTCCCCAGTGGAGATTAACCCTAACTGTCCGGCTTGCGGTCGGCCCCATAACCCCATTCCTTTGTCCAAGTGCGCCGACGTTTTGTGCGCCGACTGTCGACCTAACCCTTTGGCTTCCTTAAAACTTTTTAAAGCCGGCTTAACTCGTCGGGCTAAAAACTTGGAACCCCTAAAAGGTCTCCGCGTCACCCGCACTTTAGGTCGGGGCTCGACCTCGGTGGTTTTTTTAGTCGAACGCAAAGACACCAAAATCCAGATGGCTTTAAAAGTCATGTCCCCGGCTATTTCCGATAACGAGTGGGCCCGCAAAAGTTTTTTGCGGGAAGTGGCTATTGGTCGGGCCTTAAAGCATAATAACGTCACAAAATTATATGACTTTGGTTATTATGGAGGGGCTTATTTTTATCTAATGGAGTTTTGCCCGGGCGGCAATAGCGAAGAAAAGCGCCAAGCCGCCGGGGGCCGCATGGATCCCTTGGCGGCTTTGCGGGTGATTCTGCCGGTTTTAGACGGCCTTAATTATCTCCACAACGTTAAATTAGCCGCGGCCAAAGTCGAGGAGCACGTTTCCCCCCAGTCGCGGGGGCTAGTGCATAGGGATCTAAAACCGGCTAATATATTTTTAGGCGGCCCCGACGGCTCTTGTCCCAAAATCGCCGACATTGGGGTGGGTAAGCTCTATAATAATAGTTTAACTTATGGCTTTACCCGCACCGGCTCGGTGGCTGGCTCCCCCGCCACCATGCCCCGCCAGCAGGTGATTAACTTTAAAAGAGCCGGCCCCGAAGTCGACGTGTGGGCGGCCGCGGCTTCTTTGTATAAGCTTTTAACCGGAGACTACCCTAGGGACTTTCCCGACAAAGAGGATCCTTGGCGGGTGGTCTTAAACGTCGCCCCCAAGCCTATCCTCGAAAGGCGAGCCGATCTGCCGGCTAACCTCGCCCGGGTCATTGACGAGGCTCTGGTCGACAACCCCGCCATTATCCATCAACAGGCCTTAAGCTTAAAAACGGCCTTAATTAAAGCCGCCCAATTAGACGGCCTTAAAGTTGACGAGTCTTAAGGCCATGTCGGACAACAGCGCGACCTTAGGCACCGCTTTTTGCCCCAAGTGCCGGACCGGCTACCGTCTGTCCCCTGGAAACTTAGGCCACCGCTCCATCTGCGTCAAATGTGGCCAGAACTTTCATTTATTGCCCTTAGCCGAGGAGACGCCCACCCGCTGGCTGGACACCACGGCCGCCTTAAACGAGCTAGCCACCCGAGTGTGGGAAAAAGGGCTCGATCTGAGGGTCGGGCAGGTGGTTTTGGGGGTCTACGTGGTCCAAGACGTTTTGGGCCGCGGCGGTTTGGGCCAGGTTTTTCGAGTTCGCCACCGGGAGTGGCGCAAAGAGCTGGCTTTAAAGCTGCCTTACCACAGCGTCATGGAGGCCCATTATTTTCAAAACCTCAAAAACGAGGCCGAGACCTGGGTCGGTTTGGGGCTCCATCCCCACGTGGTCACCTGTTATTACGTGCGCCCTTTAATGGGGGTGCCGTCCATTTTTATGGAGTACGTCTCTGGGGGCTCGTTAAAGGAGCTATTAGAGCCCAAAGGCTCTTCGCAGCTACCGCCTTTATTTCACGGGGACGAGACCACCAGGGCTTTGCGGATCTTGGACGTGGCCATTCAAGCGGCCTGGGGTTTAGAGTACGCCCATAGCCGCGGGGTTTTGCATCTGGACGTCAAACCGCAAAACCTCTTAGCCGAAGAGGAGACCGGTCGGATCTTGGTGACCGACTTTGGGTTGGCTAGAGCGGCCAAAGACGCCAAATCCCCCTCCGACAGCGCCTCTTTGTGGCCGGGCGACCAGAAAAACGCCGACAAAAGCCAGTCCAACCCCTCGAATCCCGCCAAGGGCGCCGAGACCCCCCAAGGGTTTGGCACGCCCCAGTACATGTCCCCGGAAAGCGTGGAAAAGCGGTTGCCTAACCAAAGTTTCGACCTTTGGGCTTTGGCTTTAACTATCTTAGAGATGTTTATTGGCCAAAGGACCTGGGAGAACGGGAGCGCGGTGGGGGCGGCTTTGGAGCAGTTCTTAGTCGCGGTTCGGCCCATCACCAAGCCCCCGCCGGCGGTCATGGCTTTTTTTCGAAAATCTTTTCACCAAGATCCCACGCGACGCGGCCTATCCTCCACGGAGATGGCCGAGGAGCTCGCGCGGATCTATTACGAGATCGCCGGGAAAGACTATTTTCGCTTAAAACCCTACGCCGTGCCCGACTCGGCCGACAACTTAAACAACCAAGCCGTCTCCATGCTGGACTTAGGCCGGCACGAGGAGGCCGAGAGCCTGTGGAAGGAAGCCTTACGAGACGAGCCCAATCACGTCACGGCTTTTTTTAACTTGGCCCTTTTTCGTTACCGGCAAAACCAGCTCACCAAAGAAATGTTTAAAGGCCAGTTAAACGACCTCGCCCGTTTAGCCGCGGGCCAAAGGCTAGTCGATCTGCCTTTAATGCTGTGCGCTGGTTACTTGGAGATGGGGTTGTGGCTCGAGGCGGGTCAGGCCCTCCAGACTTACGACGGTCCGCCCTTAAGCCACGAGGCCCGGCGTTTGGGCGAGATCTTAGAAAAAAGTCGCCATGGCCGCGGCCAGATCGAAAGGGCTAAACCGGCCATGTTTCATCTGTCGCGGATTAGGGAGCGCTCCGACGACGAGCTAGGCCAAAAGCTTTTAGGCCCTCTTTTAGTTAAAGCCCGCGAGCTTTTAGCTCAAAACGACTTGCCCCTGGCTTTGGAGAAACTAAAAGAGGCCAGGCGTCTGCCTGGCCAGAACCAGTCGCCCGAAGCCTTGGCTCTGTGGCGCGGGCTCTACAATCGCGTCAGCCGGACCGATCTTAGGGACATCTGGGAAGACAAGGGCTTAACCGGCCAGACGACCGGGGAGCTAGCCGCTTATGGGGCCGGGATTATGGTCTTAACTAGCGGGAACCGGATCTATTTCTGTCGCCATTTTAACACCCCCATGGCGGCTACGGCCGAGACTAAACTGGCTAACCCGCCCGTGGCTTTAACCTTAGCCGAAAGCGGCAAACTGGCCGCCACCTTAACCGCCGAAGGGCATCTGTGGCTGTTTGACCCGCAAACTGGAACCGGGGCTGGCCAGACCCGAGCCCATAGCCAAGCTGGCCGAGCTTTGGCCTTTAGTCCCGATGGGCGGCGACTATTTACGGCCGGAGCCGAGGGCGAGCTCAAGATGTGGGATACTGGCCATGGCTACTTAGACAAAGGGAGCCCACTTTTAGTTCGCCAGATCGCCGAGCGGCCCTTAGTCGCCTTGGCCATCTCGCCCAACGGCCGTCTTTTAACCATTTTAGACGGCTTAATGGAGCATCGCCTGTCCGCGGAAAAGTTAAATGGGCCAGTTAGGTCGTGGCCCATAGAAGCCAGCCAAGGCGAGGGGTCTTTGGACTTTGGCGGCGGGCCTCCGTTTGAGGTCACGGCCTTAGCCGCGGATCCTTTTAACCGTTATCTGATCTCTGGCCATCGCGGCGGCTTAAGGTTTCATCCTTTGTTTGACACGGATTGGCAACTGGATTTGTCGGAGTTCGCGGCTCCCGTAACGGCCGCGGCCATTAGTTTTGACGCTCGTCTGTGGGCCGTGGCCATGGCCGACGGACGACTTTTAGTGGGTCTGGCCCCCAATGGCTCCAAAGGGGCTTTTCTCCCAGTTCGGCGCTTAGAGGCGGGGGGCGTTAGTTTTTTACGTTTTAGCTCCGATAACGCCTCGCTTTTAACCTTAGGGCAAAATGGCCTGGCCCTGTGGAGCTTGGACTGGAACCTCGCTCCGACCAATACTCAGGCCTGGGACCGCAAAGCCGAGCTAATTTTAGGCAATTATTTGGTTAAAAACCCTAAAATCCCTTACTCCGAAGAGCTAGCCACTTCTTTTAGCGACTATCTGGCCGCGGCGGGACTTTTGGGTTTAGACTCGCGAGTAGTCAAAAAACGGTTAAAGGACGCTCTTGATAAGCGCTTAGCCGAGGACTGATCGCCTTAATAAGAGGGAGACGGCGTGGCTGACGATAAGAACAACCCCCCTAAAGATCCTGAAAAATTCGACCGCGTCGAATACATGCGCCAGATCCGGCGGGAGTGTTTAAAAAGGCTCGATCTGCCGGAAGACGCCAAACCAGAAATGGTTTTAACGCTTTTGAAAATAAAAGAAGAGCTAGAATTGGCTAAAAACCGCAAAGACGACCAAAAGCATTAAAAAAAGGCTATTTTTATGGCGACTTAGGACTATTTTTACCCTAATACCCATATAAAAAACGCCAAGCCTCTCTTTTTAGGTCGTCTCGCCTTTTTCTGGGAGGCGTTTTCGGGGAGACGTTTTTGGGGAGACGTTTTTTTGAAAAAAGCTGTAAAAAAACAAAATCTTAAACTTTTCGACTAAAGTGGGTAGCTTAAGAGATAAAATGAGTAGCTAAAGGCCTCTTTCGACCGCCCTAGGTCTATCAAGAGTTCTTTAAGTTAACCGAAAGCCGTAAAGAGGGTGGTAAGCCGAAAAAAGTCAAAAAGACTAAAAAAGGCGACGTTAAAGGGCAAAAGACCCCTCATTATTTAAAACCTCTTTTACGCTTGTTTCCCTCGCTAAGACTATCAAGACCGTCAGCGGTTACTTGACTAACTGAAGGCCCCGTGGCCACGGTGAGCCGCCGCCTTTGATTTAGGGGTAACTAAAATTCCCTGACCCTTTATCTGACTTCGGTGGACGGCCTCAAAGAGTTTTAGGCCATAAGCCTTACTTCGCCTCCAGTATCAAACAGAACGCTAAAGCCAAGATCATCGCGAAATAGCTCTCTGACGCTACTTAGGCTAAAGGCCTTTTTAGAGAAATACCGCGTTTGACATAGAAAGTAATTTCAAAATAAGTCAACGCAGGGCTGATTTATTGATAATAAATCCGGCTAAAAAGAGATTAAAAGATCTAATTGGCAAGTTTTTCAGGGAATTTAATATTATTGAATATAAATCACCTTTAGATGTTTTTAATTTTAAAGAGTATTTACTTTGCACTTCTAGAGTTTCTATTTTTTTACATACTAAACCTCATGATGCAATTAAAAATACAACTTTAACATTTTTCTTGTCTCACTTTCCTAGAGAGGTTATGGAAACTCTTGAATTAGATGGTTTAACTTTAGTAAGAAAAGGCCCTATAATTTATTCCGGTTCCGGTTTTCACTATCCGATTCAATTTGTTTTAACTGATAAACTTACGGACAAAGAAGAACTGTATTTTGGTCTCCTTCGGAAAGGCGCGCCAACGGATAAAATAAAAAAACTGGCGGCCGACATAATAGAAATTGGCGCGCCACAAGACTTTTATTTGAACTGTTTGGACGTAATAGAAAAGGCTAACCCCAAAAACTTCGAGGAGGCGTTTGATCAAATGCCAGAACTAGTTAAACTGATTGACAACACCAGTATCCTCCAAAGGATTAAGCAGAGAAGTAAGGAGGAAGGCCGAGAGGAAGGC
>JAIROO010000032.1 GCA_031257535.1 Deltaproteobacteria bacterium | reverse complement strand
TCCATTTGGCCAATCAAAATGAGCCATTTGGTCAATCAAAATGGTCCATTTGGCCAATCAAAATTGTCCATTTGGCCAATATAAAAGGGCCCTTCTGGCCAATAAAATGGAAAATCCTTTACGCTCCCGCTCAAGACGCTTAACTAAAGGGGGCGACTTTCCATAACTAGCCGAAATCATTACCGAAAGGCTAAATCGTCCTAAATCTAAAAGACTCTAACCCATTTTTCCCTAGCCAAAATCTTCTGATTTCCTGGCCTACGTTGGCCCACTTCGCCGGGGCCGCGTCCAAAGAGCGATTAAACTTTGGCGGCCCCTATAACCAAAAAAAGAAGGCCAGCCTCAGGCGAAAAACTCCTTTTGGCCGACCTTCTGGTTAGTCGTCTTTTTTGGCCTAAAAGTGGCCCGCGAAGACAAGGTTTAAGCGAAAATGTCCAACTTGTTGCCTAAGCCGGTTAAAAGAGCCACGGCTTGAAGCGTGGTTTGCTGCCGCTCTAAGGCTAGTTTCTGCTCGGCCACGAGCTGGACGGCTTTGATGGCCAGGTCCACCTGTTGCTTTTGACCCTCGTAGAGGGAGCTAACTAGCTTACCTGGCAGGCTATCGCTAGTCGAGGCTATGAGCGTAACCATCTTACCCTCCCTGGTTCAAGATTAGGCGTTAGTCATTAACGCCCGTATATTTATCGACTAATTGGAGGGTAAACTTAAAAATAAACTAAATATTTAAGTTATTTAAAGGGATTTAAAAGAAAGTTCAATCAGAGACCTTGTCGACCATGTCCCGGAGCTCTTTTCCAACTTTGAAGAAGGGCATTTTCTTGGCTTTAACGATGATGGCCCCGCCGCTTTTGGGGTTGCGGCCCTGATAAGGTGGGTAGTGTTTAATCCTAAAAGAGCTAAAGCCCCGGAGCTCGACTCTTTCGTCGTTGGTCAGACCCTCAATAATAGAGTCGAAAAAGATATTGACAACCTGTTCGGCTTGTTTAAGATTCAATTCAGTGGCTTCCGCCAATTCTTGAGTCAATTGAGACTTGTTCATGGTTCAAACCGTCCAAAACGTCAATCGCGTCGAATTAGGTCAAAAGGCCCCATTTTTAGAAAACTTAAACATTTAAGATGAGCGTCAAGGTAACTCGCCGCCTGACCACCAGCGACTCGACCAAGCTTCGTTCTCCCTCAAAACGCTAAACCAACCACGGATATTTTATTAATACAGTCAGTTAGCCGACTTGTCAAGAAAAAACCAGCCTTTCTAGGCCCCCTAACGACTCTTTTGTTTAAGGAACGCGCGCCGAGAGCCTATTATCTAAACAAACTTTAACTATTTTTTACTATATATTGTTTTTAATAATTATAAATAATATATATGACATATGAAATTTAAAATAAATATACCAAAAAAATTTTTTAAGCAAAAATATAGTAATTACTAAAAAATAGAATGTCTTAAACGCTTCAAAAATACTAGCGCGCCCGACTTAATTGTCCTTAGCAAAGGCCTATTTTCGCCTTATTTTTAAAAGCCTTAAAGTGTTTACAAAGCCCCAAGCGAAAGCCTATAATCTTCCGTCAAGACGTCGGCTTAACGGCTTTTGACTTCTTCGGCTGGTGGCGGTTTGACTCTTTCGGCCTTCGACCTGACTGTGTCGTCCCTCTAGCCTTAACCATTCTCTCTTTGAACTCCAACCAAGTGATCTAGACTTCAATATATTATTTTATTGACTAAATTATTGCCTTTCCGCTTTAAATACAGGTTTTACAAATGAATCTCTTTTCCATCAGCCCGGTTAATCTGATGCGCACCTTAGCTATGGCTTTGGATCTAGCGGTCGATGGCGTGAGCTTACATCAAAAGCGAGTGGCCATTATGTGTGGCCATATCGCCGAAAAGATAGGCTTAAAATCCCAAGACGAGCAAGCTCTCCTGTCCGCCGCCCTCATGCACGATATCGGGGCCGCCTCCTTTAGCGACGAACGGAAAAAAATCTCTAACCCTAACTTCGCTGGCCGGCCTCAAGAAATATTCGTCCACGCGGAAAATGGTTACATCCTTCTAAAAGACTCCGAGCCCTTTTCCTTTATCGCCGAGACCATCCGCCACCATCACGACCAGTGGTCCGGCGGTAACCCCTCGGGACTTGTGGGCGACCGGATCCCCTTACACTCGAGGATCATCCACCTAGCCGACCGAGTCGAGATCAATATCGACAAAAAAAAACCGATTTTAGCTTGCCGGGCTGATCTCCAAAAACTTATTAAAGCCAACCATGGCCAGGTTTTCGATCCGGCCGTGATCGAGGCCTTTTTAGATTGTTCGGTTAAGGAAAGCTTCTGGCTAGACCTGACCATGCCCGATTACGTGGATTCCTTTAAACACCGCATGAACCTAGGCGTGGCCCCTTACAACATTAACGATCTGGTCAAAATCGCCGAGCTGTTCGCCACCTTAATCGACCGCATGAGTCGCTATACGGCCACTCACTCCCGAAGCGTCTCTGGGGTGGCGGTCTTCTTGGCCAAACTTAGCGGTTTTAGCGACTCGGAGCAGCAGTTAATGAAAATCTCCGGGCTCCTCCACGATTTGGGGAAACTGTCCATCCCCAACGAAATTTTGGAAAAACCCGGCCCCTTAGACCCAGAACAGCTTCTGACCATCCGGCAGCACACTTTTTTCACCTACCGGATCCTCTCCCAGATCGAAAACATGGAAACCGTGGCCGCTTGGGCCGCCTGGCATCACGAGACTTTAGACGGCCAAGGCTACCCTTTTCGCTTAGGGGCCGTTGAGTTAACCATCGGCGCCCGCATCATGGCCGTGGCCGATATCTTCGTGGCCCTCACCGAAAACCGGCCTTACCGGAAAAAACTGGATCAGGCGGTGGTGGAAAAAATCATGCGCGACATGGTGGGCAAAAACAAAATAGCCGGCAATATCGTCGCCAACCTCATGGCCAATTATCAAGACGCCGAAGAGATCGTCTTAAGCCAAGAGAGCTTTACCCAACCAGCCACCGTCACGGCCGTCTAAAATGGCGGCCTTTAAAATCTTAAAACACGCTAAAAATAGTCTTATAACTAGCGTTTAATATAAAAAAAACTATCGTGACTCCTGAAGTTGACTTATGGGCTCTGGATTTGATCTTTAAACCTATCCTCGCCCAAAAAAAACTTAAAAAGACCTCAAAAAAGCCTTAAAGTTAAAATCAACCTCCCGCGCCGCCTTAGCCCATAAGTTTTCGGTCTATAGCCTTATAGTTTCGCCGCTTAGCTGGCTCTCCGTCATAAGCCCCCCAAAAAAACTATAGTTTGTTATATTTTTAGCGAGCGCGTTTTTTTACAGGCTAATTAATAGTTTTATAACGATTATATATCATTAATAAAATGGCGTCTAATATTAAAAGGAGATTTTAAGCGCGTTAAATATTACATTGGCCAAAAAAAAACCTTAGGTTAGCTTATTTAATTTAACAAAGCGGCTAACATAAGGTATTTTGGTTCAAGTTTTTAGCTTTAACCAATTGACGTGGGGGGCGGCCCCCCCGTCAATTGGTATTGGTTTAAAACTCGTACTTAATGTCTAAAGAGCCAGAAAAGCCTCGCCGGTTGCCAAAGTGACCTTGAATTCCCGCGTCAAGGCTAATGGGAATAGTGTCGTCGTTGAGTAAGGTTATGCCGGCTTCGGCTAAGGCCGAGCTGCCTTTAAGATCGGCGTTGGGGAGGTTGATCCCATAAACCCGGGCGTCGGTTTCGCCGTCGAACTCGTAAATATAGGCGCCCCCAACGTAGGGTTTAATGAAGTCGTTGTAGTTGTATTTCAGCCGAGCCCCGGTTTTGATTCGGGAGGAGTCGGCGTCGTCTAAGGTAAAGTTGGCCCCTAAGACCCTTTCGTCCGCCCCATTTTGCCGGGTCCAGAGGTATTTAAAGAAAACGTCAAGATCGGTTTCTTCGGTCACGCGCAGATCGTAACCCACGCCCGCGTGCGCTCCCAGGTAGGTTCCCGAGGTTTTATAAGTCGCCTTATGGGGGCCAATTCGGAAATTTTTGGCCTCAAACTCGGCCTTGGAGTTCCCGATCCGGCCAGAAGCCTCGACGTAAGCGGTCCCCGCGCTCGACTGGACGTCCAGGCGACCAAAGACGCCGCCGCCCACGTAAGAGACGTCGCCCTCGGCTTTTAGAGCCGGTTCGCCCCCAGCCGGGGTGTAAGAATCGTAATTACCAAAACCTAACTCGCCAAAAACGCCAAAGGTCAGACGATTCTGGTCAAAATAGTTGCCCATGGAGACGCCAAGTAAAGTGTTAAAGCCGGCGAGATCCACGTGGGAGCCGGTGTCGTAGCGACTCTTGCCGCCGGTAAACGCTAAGAAAACCCCAAGACCGTTTTCCGTGGCCGATCTGGCTCGAGCCAACTCTATGCCTTGGTCGGTCAAAAAGTCCTGGCCTTGGTTGACAAAGGCTAAACGAGCGGCCGAGGTTTCCGTGACGGCCTTGGCCTGGGGGTTTATGCGAGCCGACGAGCTAGCCATGGCTTTGATGGATTTGTCATAGGTATCCTGATAGACGTCGAAATCGTATTTGAAGAAAAAGCCCATGGAAGCCGACTCAATGGTATCGACATCAAAGTTTCCGTTTACCGTGGTAGCGTTAAGCAAAGTAATGGTATCGCCCGCCCTAAGAAGAGGCCGTCCGCCCATAATTTCTAATCTGGTGACTTTAGAAGTAGTAGCCGCTGGGCCAAGATTTATCGTGTTAGCCTGTAAAGCCACAAAACCGTCGGTGACCGAAGCTGGCAAGAAGAATTCGTAATTCTCAAAATTTTGGACTACGTCAATAGGCGCGCCATCAATCGGGGTATAAGAATCAAGACGTAAAGTGTTGCCAGTAAAGTTATCGTAAGCGACGCCAGCCAGACCGCCCGAGACGTTACCGCTAACGTTGGCCCCAGTCGCTAGTACTACTAAGTTGTAAGTGGCGTTACCAGTTCGGCTATAACCACCGGTGAGATTAGTGACGTTGGAATTAGAAACCCCAAGATAGTTGTAACTAGCGTTGCCATTAAACGCGCTGAAACCGCCGTATAAATCGGACGCCTGGCTATTCAAAACTTTAAGGGAGTTATTGTCAGCCGCGCCATCTGCAGAATAACCGCCGTATAAACTGCCGCTAACCCCGCTATTCAAAACTTCAAGGGAGTTATTTTCAGCCGCGCCATTACCATAAGTATAACCACCATAAGCGCTAGTAATTTCACTCGAATCAATGGAGACGCTGTTACTTTTAGCGTCCCCATCATTGGCGTAACCGCCAAAGATGGCGTCGGGGCTAGCGCTTGAGACGTTGAAGTTAGTTAACTCGACCCTATTATTGGTGACATCGCCCTTGAAGGAGTAACCGCCAACGACGTGACCGTTACTACCGGTTAAATTGACGCTGTCTAGGATAACCACGCTTTGGCTAACGTCGCCC
>JAIROO010000010.1 GCA_031257535.1 Deltaproteobacteria bacterium | reverse complement strand
AATAAAGTGGTCTTACCACAACCATTAGGGCCAATGAGACCGACTAGCTCATTAGGGGCTAGAGCGAAACTTAAATTGTTAAGGGTCAAGGGTCGACCTGGATAGCCGTAGACTATCTCGTCTAGCTTTATCAGATAATTAGACTCGGTCAATAGCGGCCACCACTAGGCTTAAACCCAAAAACAGAAAAGCTACCAAGAGATCTAATAGTTTAAACTTAAAATCCGTCTTGAGCCAAAAACGGCCATTATAACCTCGACAGAGCATGGCGGCCTGGACTCGCTCGGCCCGATCTAAGCCTCTAACCAACAATAAGCCGGCCAGATTGGCGTAAGAGCGTAAAGTATGGAGATTAGTTCTGGGCCGAAACCCCCGGATCTTCATGGCCTGCCTAAGACGATAATACTCTTGGCTAATAACTGAAACGTAGCGAGTCATCATTAATAGAATGGAGGTCATTTTTTCCGGGGCTCCTAACCTTCTCGCTCCAGCCACCAAGTCAAAAACCCCCGCCGAGCCAGTTATAGCCAAAGCCCCTAAGGTGATGGATAAAGCCTTTAAAGACAGCAAAATCGAAAGGTTAAGGCCTTCTTTAGTGACCTTTAACGGACCTAAAACGTAAACGACGGTCCCGGGGTAGGAAAAAGAAAAAGGCAGTAATAACCAGATAAAAAGTAAAAAGGCGTTAATAGCCAATAAACTTTTAAGGCCCTTTAGAACGCTTTTAGGGCCCGATAAAGCGTAAATTATAGCTGACGCGCCTAAGCCGGCTAAAGCGGCTTCTTGATTTTGCAGAAAAGCTAGTAAAAAGGACCACAGAACTAAGACAATAACCTTGAGCCTGGGGTCGACCTGACTAAGGAGCCCCAACGACGGCTCGGGCGAGGTCACGGCCTTCTCCTAGTTAAGTTTAAAATACTGGCCTCACAATGATGATTTTGGCGAGCTGTATTAGTCGCCGCGACTAACTAACCAGCCGAAGAAGAGGGTTAACCGTCATAAAAAAACGAATAGGGGATAATAACAAAATTGCCTCTCAAAAATCCATATTTGCCTAAACCCTTGTTTTTACCTCGTTTTTTTAAATGACTTAAAAACTAAAAACCACCCGAAAGGGATAGTTAAGACAACCGCTAGCGGATCGAAAAGCGTAAAGGAACCGACAGCGACATACTCTGTTTCCCAACCTCCGGCGGAATCGGCGGCAGGGGCGAAACTCGCCGTAATAAAGCCATGGCCTCGTCGTCGAGTCGCTGATGGCCAGAGCTTTTAATTAAACGCGCTCCAGTCACTGACCCATCTTTTTGAACCAGAAAACCCACCACGGAGACCCCCTCCTCGCGGCGACTTTGGGAGGCGGGCGGATATTTTTTATTCCTTTCCAAACGGCGCCTAATTTGGTTTTGGTAAGCCGCCTCAGCGTTGGAGGTTCCGGTTCCCGTCCCACCCGGGGTCCCCCCGGGGCCAGGTCCCCCTGGCCCCGGGGCGGCGCCCACGTTTTCCCCGACTGGCCCTTCGGCTCTCGCGACCTTAGGTTTAGGTTTGACTTTGGGTTTTTCCTTTGGCTTTTCCACGGGCGGAGGGGGAGGAGGAGGGGCTTCTTCAGCTTCTGGGGCCACGCTTTCCACGACTTTTAAATCTTCTTCTGGGACTTCTGGCTCAGGCTCAGGCTCAGGCTCAGGCTCGGGCTCAGGGACTACTTCTTCGCCCCCGCCGCCTTGACCGCCTAAGGGATCGTAATCGCCAAACTCCATAACCGCTAAAGGGGCGTACTCTTTCGGCGAGTCCCCAATTTCCGCCAGCAATCCTAAAAGAACCACGCAATGAAACGCGACACTAAAGACGAAGGCCTTTTTAAAGGCCGCCATCGACAGGCTATCAAACTGATCTACGGCCACTAACACTTACAAAGCCCAAATCCTCGTTAAAAGTAACTAATTGTTACATGTAATTAGTAATTTTAGTTGCTCTGGTTACAAATTACTTAACCCTAAACGTATAACTAGTAGTGTAGTTAATAATGTCACAAACTTTAGTGTCTGGATAAGGCTCCTCAACCGTCACTTTAGCCAACCAGTCTCCAGCTTTTAAGGGAATTATGTTAACATTTCCCTCGGGATCTGTCCTGGATTGGAAAAACAGGGCCGCGTTATTTTTAACTAAGCCCGCGATATAAGCCGAGACTTCCACGCCTCTAATTGGTTGACCTTTGTAGATAACCTTAATCGGAAAAGGCTGGCCAACCTTAATCTTGGAGGGATCGGCCTGGGGGACGATCTCCAAATCCTGGCCTAAGGGCTTAGCGGCGAGACCACTATACTTGGCCGAGCCTAAGACGATGGCTTCCTTGCCAAACCGGTAAGTATTGGAGCACTTGACCGGATCTTTGGTCTCGTTTTTTGGTTTACTTTCCCAGCCAGTTTTAGTCCGGGTCGAAAAAGAGGGATTAGTGGCCGTGGTCACGACGAAGTTGCCAGAGGCCAGTTTTTCGGCGGTCAGATAATTCCGGTTGTCCGCCCCGGGCTCCAAAGTCAATTCGCCTTGGTCGCCATAAACTTTGGGCTGTTGAAAACGGGCTGTGAAAGCTTCTGGCTTGATTTCCTCGCCATCGGGAAAATTGTGGCCATAGCCAATAAAAGCCGTTAACTGTTGGTTAGCCTTAGGGGCCTTGACTTCGGCCCAATTGTCATGGGCGAGAGCCACCCCAGAAAAGGCCAAAATAGCCGCCATCGCGAACAAAAACGTTAACTTAAGCTTCATAGAAGAACGCTCCTTGTTAAATATTTTTCGTTGTAACTAACGAAAATCAAAACTTAAAAATTATATTTGTAATTATATAATTTTTTATATCTTTATTTTTTTTAATATTTCCTATAATAATTGAATAATATGTTTGAAGCAATAATTAATACAAATTAATAATACAAATTAATAATAAAAACAATAAGAAAATAATAAAATCAATAATAATATCGATAAGAACAATAATAATGTTAAAAAGGTGGGCTAAGCCAGGTCTAGCCCACCTTTTTTCTAGTTCGAGGGATTTAATGAATTTAAAAATTTAACTCGCTAAGCGCCTCCTTTTAAAAAAAAAACCGCCACTTTATGACTTAACGCCAAAAAGAGACGGCCTTCGTGACCTAAATTTAATTTTCGGAACTAGATCGGGGAGAATCTATTCCGGAATCACTAATTTACTGTTATAGAATTAAAAAATACAATAAAACGTAAAAAACAGAAATTGTTCAAAAAACTATTTAGTTTCTAAGATATTTCTATTTTACGCGCTAATCGCTTTAAACCAATCTTCATGATTGGCGTAAGCGGATAAATCGAAAAAAAGATTATCTAACAGTTTTTTGATAAATAAATCGATTGATTAAGAATAAATACCTCGCTAATCGCCGGGAGAACGGCTTAATTTTCGGGCTCCGCAAGGATACCAAAAATCAACGAAAACTTAAAAGGCTTAAAGCGGCTTATAAGGGTCGCCTTAGCCTAAATCACCGTTTATTTCGCGTCAGTGTTAATTTGGAAAGTCAGGTAAAAGGCTCTTGGGTTAGTATAATTAACTAGATAATCGCCAGTGTTCCATTCCATTCCGTACGCGTAACCTTCGTAAGCTTTACCAACAATATTTTTAGCGTCAAAAATAAGTTTATATTTTTCATTAAAAATATAACTAAGTTGAATATCAAGGGACCCTTTGTCAGGAGCTTTCCAAGGTTTCTGTTGAACTCCATAGGAAAGATTAGGCTGGCCATTGGTCAAAGTCTTCGGATAATCCTGGTACAGCATGTCCGCTTCCCACCGAAAAGTGACTCGCCCGCCAAGTCCAGTTTCTGGAGCGTAGGCGACTTCTAAATTGGTGATTTTTCTTGGGACCCACGGCAAACGATACCCAGCCATGTCTTGTTGGCCACTCATCATTTTATCATATTTCGCTTCCATATAGGCGAAATTCCCGGTGACCCGCCAATTTTTAGCTGGCGCGGCTTGGAGGGAAAATTCAATCCCTTCGCGGGTAGTTTGGCCCGCTTGGATATAATCGTTTGAAACTGGATCTGTAAAGCCATCGTCATACGTTTTTAATTGATAAACTGTTGTTTCAATTCCTAACCAATCTAATGGATAGTACCTATAGCCAAATTCAAATTGATCTCTTCTTGATAATTTAAGATTAGATTTAGAATTAAAGAATCCTGTCTTTTGATCTAATGTAAAATATGTCGGCATGGAAAAACCACGCCCAAAATTAGCGAAAACATCAAGGTTATCAAAAGGCGAATAAACTACCCCAGCTTTGGGACTAAAAAATTTATATTGAGCGCTGCCGGTCGCGCCACTTAATTCGTCTTTCAGTTTCCCATCTAACCAATCATAGCGGCCACCTATACGAACGTTGAGTTGCTTTAAAATTTGATAGCTAAACTCAGCTAAAACTCCAGGATTAGCGATACTAAACGTTCTTTTCGAGGTTGGGCCACTAACCCTATCGCGGCCCATACCCCAAGGTATAGAGTATTCAGCTCTGGGGTCATCCATATCTTTTGAATAAGTAAACCCGGCTGAAAACGACGCGTCCTTTTCGGCTATCTGACCTTTATAATTATAGATTAAACCTGTGCCCCATTGCTGGTGCTTATTGTATTGTTCAGTCATATTAGGATATGTATTATTTAAAATAATTCTTATCGTTCTATCTCCTCTTTGATATCGAGTAAACGTCATTGTCGTTCCGTAAAGATAGTACGTTAACTGAGATTCGTCGCTAATTAAATAATTGGCCCACAGACGCGCGTCGTAACGATCTCTTTTACCGCCATTGCCTTCGCCCGAACCATCGTCAACCCAACCTCGTTTGGTGTTAAGTTTAGCCGAAACGTAGCCAGCCGAGTCCCATTTCGAGTTATAAGCCCTAAGGTTTAAACTGGCCTGGAGCTTATCGGAAAAATTATACGTCCACCGCCCAGAGACCACTCGCCTATACCAATTTGAATTGGCCCTATAACCATCTGAGTGAAACCCCTCAAAAGCGTAAACCTGGGACAACTTTTCGCCGGATCTAGCGATTAAGCCTGAGACGTTTATATCGTTCCAAGACCCATATCGAAGATTTAGACGGTTAAAATTACCTGATTTGATGGACTGAACGGCGACGGTCCCGCCAGCGGATCGGGCGCCATAGTAAACTGACGCGGGACCTTTGATAATTTCCACGCTTTCAATTTCAATTGGAATAACCACCGTCGAGTCCGTAAACCCAGCCGCGTGTCCATTGTCATGAAGAGGGATGCCATCAAGGTACATGGCCATATCATTTCTCCCGCTAAAACCTCTCATCTGGAACTGGGGCGACATACCCGCTTCGCCATATTGCATGATACTAACGCCAGGACTCATATTAACCATATCTAATGGCTGATAAAAGACTCTATCGCTAACGTCTTTATTTTCTAATATAGTCGCGCTTGTTGATTTTAGTTCTTCGCGTCTGACAATACCTCTAATATCTATTTCTCCTAACGACACTGGCGAAGAAATAGTATACTCGCTGTCAGCACTTGACGACGACTCTTGCGCGGCCAATGGAGCGCTGAGCAAAAGTATGAAGAATACCAAATAAATAGCATGTGAGAACCTCATCATTTCTCCTTAAAAGACACTATACCAAATTTTAACGAATGAATTAACTAATCAATCGCCCAATTGACTAATTATTAATAATACTATTGTTTGATATATTTTAATCTTATATATTAATTATTTTTTTATTAACTTTATTATATTTTTGTATTTTTTCAAAATAAAAAAAGCCGTTATTATTTGTTCTAATCCAAATAATAACGGCTTTCATAACCTATTTCTATATATATTTATAAACTATATTTTTATATTGCAGTAAAAACAATTATAACATAAAAAAATATTACAGAATAGAATTTTATATAATAATAACTTCTATTAAAAATATTGGCTAAATTTTGCCAAAAATCGTATTAATCCGTAATTCCCATTTTTTTATCGGGCTATTTTATTTGAAATTCTTCTGGAGCTTTATTCTACAAAGAGATCCAGCTAAAAATTATAAAATTTTTCGAGCCTGCACACGTCTTCAA
>JAIROO010000300.1 GCA_031257535.1 Deltaproteobacteria bacterium | reverse complement strand
AAAAGTCGTCTAGGCCAGCTAAGTCGTTACCCTTGATGGTCATATAAAGCGCGGCGGTTCTTATCTGTCTGGCCCGTTTAAGGCCAAAGATTTGGTCGAGGAGGTCGGAAAGCCCAAGGCGGCTCAGCGATTGGCCGAAAAGAAACGCGGCCCCAATTCGCCGGACGGAATCGTAGACAGGGGTCAAAAGTTCGCCGCTATTTTTTATGGCCATAGTAAACCTAGTACCGCGATTAAAAATGAGCTTTCCCGTTATTTTTGATTTTGACTCGCGCCATTAAAACAGGGGCCAAAAGTGGCGAAAAGGGCGAGCTTCCTAACGTTAACTAAGGGGACTTAAAAAAAAAGCCTTTTTTGATTTTACCTTTAAAATCACGGGAAATCAAAATTTTATATTTTTTGAAAACTGATTTTAATACAATAGGTGGTAATCAAAAAAAATATAAGCCGCTTATATAGTATAAGTGGGGCTCTTATATTTCAAAAACTGAAGTTTTTACTCCATCGTAAAGCCCCCTTTTTAATTATTGAGGATTCGGTAATATCCGCTATATAGCGCTCTTTATAATTTTAGATCGGCTTATGTAGGAGGCCACGCCCCTAAAATTTCAAGGCCAGGGTCTTGACGAGCCCTTTAAGTTTTATCGACATCATTAATAAGGACTTTATAGTTTGTTTTATTTTTCTTTTTTCATTGAATATTAAATAAAGTATAACGTTTAATGATAAAAATTCCCCTAATAAATAGATAAACGACCTGGTCTAATTTTGGTTAAAGCGGACCTCAAGCCTTTACGCGGCAAATTTACGGACGATACTTGAGGCGGCCGGTTCTTTTTTTTTAGGGCTTAACGGGGACCACAGGGGGATTAGCCAATCGTTAAGGCCTGAGCCGCCCTTTTTGGACTCCCTGGCTCTCGCCTTTAGGGTCTATCTATCAAGGCGCCTTAGGACCAAAGCGCGACGCTCTTTAACTTTTTTTGACCTTAAAACCCTTTTCTGAACTATAATAATCTCTAAAGTTCTTTCGCGTAACATTTTTAGATCCGCCTTTTTTTTTAGGCTTTTTTGTCTTAAGGCCTTGTTTTTTTTTGGTTTTTCCCTTAAATCCGCCTTTTTTTAGGTGGGGGAGGGTTGTTCGTGAAGTGCGCTCTGATTCAGTTTAACCCTAAAGTCGGCGATTTAGCGGCTAATGGGGAGAAAATATTATCTCTAGCCAAGAAAGCTAAAGCCGCGGGGGCGGAGCTGGCCATTACCGCGGAAATGGCCTTAATCGGTTATCCCCCTAGAGATCTATTATTATATCCCGCCTTTATCGAAGCCGCCCGGAACCAAGCTTTAAAAATCGCCGCCAGCCTTAAAGATCTAGATTTGACCTTGATCTTAGGCTCGGTCGCTTTTAGCGAAACAGGTCGGGGTCGGCCTTTAAGTAACGTGGCTTTGGTTCTCCAAGCTGGGGAGATTAAGGCGACTTACGAGAAAAGACTTTTACCGACCTACGACGTTTTTGACGAGGCTCGCTATTTTGAGCCAGGTCAAAAACCTCTGGTCGTGGCGGTGGCTGGTCAGCGGTTGGCGCTCACCATCTGCGAGGACATTTGGAACGACGAGGCTTTTTGGCCGCGGCCTATGTACTCCTTGGACCCCTTAAGCGATCTGCCGCCGTTTGACGTTTTGGTCAATCTTTCGGCTTCGCCCTTTTCCGTGGGCAAGCAAAAGTTAAGAGAAGCCATGTTGGCCGCTTTAACCAAAAAATTAGCCCGGCCAGTCTTATACGTGAACCAGATCGGGGCCAATGACGAGCTAATTTTTGACGGTCGGAGCGTTTTTTTAAACCAATATGGTCAGGTTTTAGCCCGCGCCGCGGCTTTCGCCGAGGATCTAACTATAATTGATCTGGACTCCTCGGCTTCTCCCCGCCCCCCAGACGTCTATGGCTCTGAGGAGGAGACCTGGTTAGCCCTGTGTTTAGGGGTGAAAGATTACTGTGGCAAAAGTGGGGTCAACTCCGTGGTCATTGGGCTGTCCGGAGGCGTAGACTCGGCTTTAACCGCGGCCATCGCGGTGGGGGCCTTAGGCGCGAGTCAGGTCCACGGTCTCATCATGCCCTCGCCTTACTCCAGTCTCCATAGCGTGGTCGACGCCGAGGAACTGGCCAACAACTTAAACTTAGGCTCGGCGACCCAAATCCCCATCGTCCCGGTCATGGACGGGTTTACGACGGCCTTAGCTCCCTTGTTTAGGGGGCTAGCCGCGGATCTGACCGAGGAAAACGTCCAAGCCCGGATTCGAGGGTCGTTACTTATGGCCGTGGCCAATAAGTTTGGGCGCCTCCTTTTAACCACTGGCAATAAGTCCGAGATCTCGGTGGGTTACTGCACTATATATGGGGACATGTGCGGGGCTCTGGCCGTTATTGGGGATCTCTACAAAACCGAGGTTTTTCGACTGGCGAAGTGGCTCAACCGGGAGCGGGTCGTTATTCCAGAAAACACCATTAACAAACCTCCTTCCGCGGAGCTTAGGCCAGACCAGACCGACCAAGACAGTCTGCCGCCTTACGCGGAACTCGACCGGATTTTAGTTTATTTGTTAGAGGAGAAGTTGAGCCCCAAAGAAGCCAGTCGGCTCGAAAATCCCAAAACCGTCAGTCAAGTGGCGGCTTTGGTGAAGGGGGCGGAGTTTAAAAGAAAACAAGCCGCGCCAGTCTTAAAAATCACGGGCCAGGCTTTTGGCCTCGGCTGGCGCATGCCCTTGGCCTGTCGCTCGGTTTTTCAGGAGGATTAAGAAGGTCCTAAGGTCGCCTTAAACTCTCAAGGTGGAAGGTCATAGACTTTCCGTTCAAGCTCGCCTCCCAAAGACGCCAGTTCAGATCGTCACGTTTTACGTAAGCGGCGATGATGAGATTACTTGGAGACGACTTTAGACGTTAAAGGGCCTTTTTTGCGCCTCGTCTAAAAACGCCACTTTAGGCGATAACATTGACCTCACGACCTTTCTTTTTTGGTCTTCTTGTGGCTGGAGTCCAAAAGCTAGGGGGTTAAGCGTTCTTATGGGATTAGCCTCATTGACTTTTCAACTTACGCGACCAGCCTATTAATCGCCGTCTTAACGATTGATTTAAGGCTCATTTTCTTTTGACTTTAGGCTTTCAGCTTATATCTGACGATCTCGCAAAAATCCCATTTAAATTTTTGAAAGCGCGTTTATATACTTCATATGGCGGTCGTTATAATCGAACTTGAGGCCAAAGGTCTTAAGTTCGTCAGGTACGCCGACGACTGTAACATTTACGTGAGGTCGAGAAGGGCCGCTGAAAGGGTAATGGGGACCTCAACCCATTTCCTAGAGGACAAGCTCAAGCTCAAGGTCAACCAGGATAAGAGTCAGGTTGGCTCACCTCTGAAACTCAAATTCTTTTAGGGTTTTCCTTTTGGAAAATTGGTAAGAAGTCGGGAATCAGGCTAGACGAGAAAACTCTCCAACGGTTTAAAAGCAAGGTTAAAGAAATTACCAAGCGCAGGGGGCGAAGTCTTCAGACCATATTAAGCGAACTGAGTCGATACTTTAAGGGTTGGCTAGGATATTACAAGATAGCTGACCTGAAGAGCCGGCTCACCCAACTTGACGGATGGGTCCGAAGGCGACATAGGGATGTACATCTGGAAGCGGTGGAAACGGGTCAGGACCAGGTTTAAGAACCTTATGGGGCTCGAAGTAGACAAGGACCAAGCTTGGCAATGGGTTAGCGCCCGAAAGGGTTATTGGCGCGTGGCCGGAAGCCAAATTCTATCAACAGTCCTAACCAATGAGTGGTTAAAACTTAACGGTTATGACAGCTTACTCGTTCGATACAATTCTCTTCGAGCGAAGTCTTCATAGCGGAACCATTGAACCGCCGTATATCGAACGGTACGTACGATGGTGTGGGAGGACGGCGGGGGAGACCCCGCCTCCTACCCGATTGGTAAATTAATTTAAAATTTGTTCAATTTCTTCGATTGGTAACCCAGTATAATGAGCAATATCAGCCGAATTAGTCATGCTACGGGATAATTTAAAGACCATTGGTATAATTTTTTCCCTGAGTTCAGCGGCCTCTTTCGCGACTTTAAGCTCAGCGAGTTCTTTCGCGGCTTTAAGCTCAGCGAGTTCTTTCGCGACTTTAAGCTCAGCGAGCTCTTTCGCGGCTTTAAGCTCAGCGAGCTCTTTCGCGGCTTTAAGCTCAGCGACCTCGGCCTTGAATTTAGCGGCCTCGATCTTGAGTTTATCGATTTCGATCTTGAGTTTATCGATTTCGGTTTTCTGAGACGAATATTTACCATTAGAAAACAAATCAGCTAATTCTGACATTTCAATACCCTCCAAACCTAAAAGAGAACTAAATTCACTAACTTTTAAATATTTGTTAATAAAGGCAGCGGCTAAACCAAGAAATTTTTCCTGTTCAGGCGTATTAAAAAGTTTACCCGTTAAGTTAGCGACATTTCGACAAAAAGCTTGGCGGTCTCCTTTGACTCTGCCATGAGGCGACAAGGCTAATAGTAGTGAGTCTCTTGGGCTTGGGATATAATTGGGGCTAGAAGCGAATTTTTGGCTCACTTTTGCAAAGATAGCGTCGCTATCGAGTACAACGCCTAGAGAAATAGGGTTGACAGAAAATAAAAGGTTGC
>JAIROO010000177.1 GCA_031257535.1 Deltaproteobacteria bacterium | reverse complement strand
CCCGAGGACACCGAGCGGGCGATATCCTGGAAAGCCGCCTCAAGTTTAGCCGGAAGCTCGGTGATATTGGTGGCCTGGAAATAGTTTTTCGGGTTACCGTCCGCGCCTTCCCACTCCCCAGCGTCGGGATTGCCGTTGTAATTGGAGTCTTTAAAACCTCCGTATTTAGCGGCTAAATATAAGGGGTTATCCAAGTACGAGCCAGCGGAGTCCGGGGAATCGGCGAACTCAAAGGTCCGGGTCTGCGACTGGGAATCAGGGTCCCCTTGGTTGTGTTGTAAGGATGAGCCAAAGGCCGTAAAACAACTCGAGCCATTAGCGGAGCTCGCGCCATAGCCCGCCGGCCAATTACAAGAAGCCGGGGTCCCGTAAGTGGCGACCCCACCGCCATTGCCAATATCCATGTAAGTGCCGTCGTGGGTGGAACCGCTGATACTATAACCTAAGCCCATCCGCTGACCAGAGGAGTTATTGATTTTCCAAGATTTGATAGACAAACCCGCGACGTCCGAAGGGGGAATGGAAAAGGGGACATCTTGGTTTTTAAATTTATAGTACTCGCCGCCCTTGACTTTTAAAGCCCCTGAGGCTGGGGTTGGGGGAGAGGAGTATTTTATTTTGGTGGTTAGATCGCGGTTAGCCCCGTTTTGGGTCACCAAATCAATGGTGTGTTCCATGAGGATGTCCATGTCCCAATCCGTGTTGGGCCAAGAGGAGTTATCCGGGCTATGACCCACGGCCGAGTCTTCGTAATTAACTTTAATTTTTACGTGGTAGGGCATGCCTTTGGCGTCGACCCACCATTCTAAAATGTAGTAATTAAGAAAACTTAAGATCCGGCCAGTGGTAAAAGTTCCGCTGGAATTGGACATTGAGGCGGGGAGGATAGTGATTTTTTTCAATTCCTCGCCCGCGTCGTTAATGATGGGAAAGTCCAAAGCCGGGAAAGTGGCGCTCATGGTCACCGAATAAACGTCTAAGCCCAGCTCTCGGTCGCCTAGGCCAAAGTTGTGAGTATGAGCGTAATAGGCGACCGCCGCCGCGCTATAGGAACCCTCAAAACCTGGCTTAAAGGGGCACAACCCCCTGACGTTATTTAAGGTCGAGAGGGTTTTAGGATGGCAATTGCTAGTTTTGCCCGAGGAGTAAAAAAACTTTTGGCCTTTATTTAGGCCTTCGTGGTCCGTTATTTTTTGTAAATACGTGGCCATGTCGAATTTCGGAAACGAGTCGCCTTTGATAGTCGACAAGCTCGCCGAAGTTAGGCCGCCATCGCCAGAGTTAATGGCCGTATCCCCGTCCATTTCGCTCAAGATGTCGGTAATGAGTAAAATAATGGGTTTAGAGCATTCTCCGGCGGGTAGAATAGGCGTATTGTTCCAGTTTTTTTTGAGATCGGCGACGTTAGCGGAGTTGTAAATATTGTATTTATATTCGGCGGTCGGGATATAAGAGGGCGTTGGCTGTAAACTTTGGTTATGGCTGAGCCGGGCGAAGTAACGGACTCCTTCGTAAAGCATCTCCCCAGTTGGGTTACCCCAACTCGAGGCGTTAATATATTTTTGCTGATTCGTGTCCAGGGTGGTTCCAGAGCGGAGGGCGAAGCCAGAAATGGTAAAGGTGTCTAAAGACCAAATAAGGCCGCCTTTTGTAATGAGGCCATTTTCTAAGTTAACCGCGGTATTTAAATGATCAATATGGTTGCGGATGACCCCACCGCGATTGCGGGTGTCGTTTAAACCTAAGACGTAGCTATTACTGTAATTATTGTCGAAAGTGCCGGACAAAAGGCCAAAATACATATCCCCGTTTTCCCCGTTTTTTTGGAGGAGTCCCACGGGTTTAATGGAGCCATCTGGGTACTCTCGGCAATCTTCGCCGTCGCCAATGTTGTCTTTTTGGCAGACTTTAACTCGTAGCGTATAGGTCTTAATGACGGTCGAGGGGCTTTTTAACACGTCTTTCGTCGACGGATTAGGGCCTTCTTGGAGGACCCAGTCAAAATACCGCCCAGTCCCGGTGATGATGATTTTGGAATTAAATATACTGGCGTTGGCGTTTAAGATGTACTCAAAAACCGGGAAGTTTAAGGAGTCCACGCCAGTGGTGTTTTTGACCCGGCAGAAAAAATGGGCCGAGCCCGCGCTGGGTTTGGGAAAAGGCGTAAATTTGGAGATATCGTAGTAAACGTTCATGGGGGTTTCTTTAACCCAGCGATTGTCGGCCACGACGTCAGTGCCCCAGCTATTGGAATCCCGAGTCACGAAGGAGCCTAAAAGAATCGTTTCCCCGCCGGGTTTTGAGGCGCTATGAGCCGTATCGACGATCCGGTGCCCGCCGTATAAAATTTTGCGAATAACGTCCATTCGACTGGCGTTGACGTAGTTGAGCCAACTACCGCTAAACGTGTCGGAAGACGTTTGAGTGGAGTGGGCGGCTTGACAGATTCCGGCCGTGGACCGGGCGGCTTTGATGGCCGAGCCCGCCGCGCCTAAGGCCGATTGTTTAATACCGTCTAAAGTGGCTTGACTATCGTCTTCGACGGTGGCTTTAGCCCTTTGGAAGTAACCCGTCGAATCCCCGGCTCGATTGACCGTACCCACGTATTTGTAACAAGAATAAGGGTCGAAATAGCCGTAATAAACGGCTATTGGATTGAAGCCAGTGTCGATTCTCTTGTCGCCGTCGATATCTATCAAACCATTGTAGGCTTGTTGAAACATTTTATAGTCTTTGGACAGTATCAATAAAACCCTCGGGATGGTTCGGTAAGCGGAGACAAATGGCGAGGATTGGTATAGGGTTTTGTCTGGCGAGACGGCTAGAGCTTTTGGGGCGACTAAACCCAAAGCCATAAACGAACTCACGATACATATAGCCATGCGGCGAAGCGTCATAGAAAACTCCCAAGGGGATAACGTTAACCTAAGCTTTACGCGAAATTGGAAATCTAAGGCCAAAAGGGTTTTTCGATTCCATATCTTAACATTTTCGCAACAAATACGCTCGGCCGTCTCCTCGCGCCAGAGATGGCGCGAACTTTTGGGAGACGACGCGACTAGGATAGCTAGCCGCGTGGACGTTTTAGTCTTCTAAAGTATTTAGACAATCGTCTAGCCGGCGTATTAGCTTTTAAACGTTCCTCTAAGACGGGGGGCGTTTAGCTAAACGCCTGACCTAATAACTAAAAAAGGCCATTTCGCGCGGCGAAATATATCTTATTTGGGAACGTTAAAAAAAACATTAACCCGTTTTTGGTTTAGGTTTCTTAGGGGCTTCGCTCCTTTTTTGGCCTGCAATCCATTTTTGGTTTTGGCTTAAAAAAAAGGACTTATGAGCGGGCGCGTTGAGGCCGTAGCGTTAAAAGGGGCCCGTTTTAATAATTATTCTTTTGGCGGTTTTCTGAGCTTTGGGGCGAGAAACTCTTTCAGGGTTAGCCCTTCTTTTGGCCATCAATGCCTTTTCGCCAAAAGGTATAAATTTGATTTTTTTATAATTATAGGGGAGTCTAACTTAAGTTCAGGATAATTTTGGGGCTAAAGTTATCTTATAACTAGATTTAACTTTCGACTATTAGGGCCCCATTTAGGTTTTCGCTCCCGCGCTCGCGCTCGGGGTCCAGATCGACTGTTTTTAAGGTCCGGCTATTATTTTCAATGGTTAAGCTAATTTTGGCTTTATTTTTGATAAAGTCCACGGCCAACTCCGCGGCGGGCGTTTTTTCGTCGAGACAAACGCCGACGGCCTTAAAACCTTTCCTGGTGTTCTCGGAATAG
>JAIROO010000143.1 GCA_031257535.1 Deltaproteobacteria bacterium | reverse complement strand
ATGGTGTTGGTCCCCATGGCGTTAATATTAGCCATGATCCGCTCTTGGGACCCTCGACCTAAGGCGACCACGGACACGACGGAAGCTATGCCAATAATTATACCTAGCATAGTTAAAATAGAACGTAACTTGTGCGCTGTTATCGCATGAATCGACATCTTAAAAGATTCAATAAACTGATCTTTATAAAAAATTAAGGGGTTAATTTTGTGGTCCACGGTTTCAACTGAGGGCGCCTCGGGAACCGGCTGGCTACGCGAGTCGTTAATGATCTGACCATCCTTTATTTCCACGACCCGATTGGCGTAAGCGGCTATCTTGTGGTCATGGGTCACCACGATCACCGTATGACCACCCGCGTGGAGAGAGCGGAGGGTTTCCATAACCATAAGCCCGCTTTTTGAGTCCAAAGCCCCACTTGGCTCGTCGGCCAGAATCAGCTGCCCGCCGTTCATTAAGGCTCGGGCGATGCTGACCCTTTGTTGCTGCCCACCCGACAACTGGTGAGGGAGGTTTAACTCTTTTTCGGGGATTTCCAGTTTCGCCAGTAGCTCCCGGCCTCGCTGATTCCGCGTCTGTTGATTAAGGCCAGCGTAGACCGCGGGCAGAGCCACGTTGTCTAAGGCGTTTAAGCTGGACAGGAGGTTATAGCGCTGAAAGACGAAACCAATCACTCGACCCCTTAGCTGGGCCTGTTCGTCCGGCGACAACTCGGCCGTCTCTTGCCCCAAGAGCCGATAGGAGCCGGAAGTCGGCGTGTCTAAGCAGCCTAAGGTGTTCATTAAAGTTGTTTTACCAGACCCAGATTGACCCATAATAGCCACAAAATCGCCTCTGGCTATATCAAGATCAATATCTTTAAGCACGTGGATCCGGTTCTCGCCCTGACCAAAGAATTTGTTCAGTCCCCTGATTTCAATGACGTTCATAAGCTAAAACCTGGGCATCCCTCCGCCAGGACCGCGCCTTTGCCTATTTCGCATATTGCTCGACTGGTCGGCCAGGTTCTTTTCCATCTCGGCGCCGGTCATCTGGGCCACGACCACTTCCTCGCCATCGGCTAAGCCAGAGACGACCTCGGTGTTCATGTTGTCGGAAATGCCAATGACGATATCTCTGACCTCGGCCTGACCATTTTTTATAACCAACGTCTGGGCGAGGCTCTGGCCGGGTTGTAAAGAAGAAAGTTGAGTCGCTAGATCCGCCGCGGCCGCGGCGGATCTAGCCGCCGCTGAGTTCTGGCTCTCGGAACGGTCTTGGCGCGACCCTCGCCCTCGGCCGCCCTCGCCCTGACCGCGTCTTCTTTCTGGATCTGGCCGGTTATCGCCGTTAAAAGCCCGCCGCCCCCTTGGACCGCCTTCGCCTCTTCGCTCGCCACGGCCGCCCCGCCTTGGGCCGGAACCATCTAGCGACCCTCTTAAGTCGCCCGTTTGTTCGGCTGACCTTTTAGCGGTAACTATATTGGACAGAGCGACCGTGGGCACGATCAAAACGTCTTTGGCCTCGGCCACGGTGATGGCGTTTTGCGTGGTCATGCCAATGCGAAGAACGCCGTCGGCGTTGTCCGCTTTTAGCTTTCCGTAATAATAAACCGCCGAGCTGGAGTCGCTCGCCCCGCTGTAACTCCCGTTAGAGACCGAGGTCAGCCCGGGGTCCACTGATTCCAAGACCCCCGTAAAAAACCGGTCCGGCTCGGAGAGGATCGTGTAGGTCACGGGCAGGCCGGGTTTGACCTTAGTGACGTCGCCTTCGGAGATCTCCATTTTAATTTCCATAAAACGCAGATCGGCGATCTGGACTATGGTGGGCGTGGTCTGATTGGCGTTAACGGTCTGACCTTGCCTAACGGGGACGGAGACTACGGTGCCATCTAAAGGCGAGGTGATGCGCGTGTAAGCCAGGTTAGTCTCGGCGGTGTTAACCGAGGTGCTTGACTGAAGAATATTGGATTTGGTTTCCTCAAGGGAAGCCTTAGCCGCGGCTAAGCTTTGCTCCGCGGCCTCTAAATTTTCCGTGGAAGTGGCGTCGCTTCTTTTTAGCTTTAATTCCCGCTCGTATTTGGACTGAGCCGTTTTTAGGGCTATCTCTTTAGAAACGAGCTGGGCTTCGTAAGTCTTGAGCCTCGCTCTTTCGGACTCTAAGGTATTTCTTTGAGTGGTGGAGTCGATCTCGGCGACTAGCTGACCTTCCACGACCTCGTCCCCGGCCTCAACGTAGAGCTTTTCGATCTTGCCGGAGACCTGAGCGCCCACGTTAACCAACTGGGGCGAGGTGACTTCGCCCACGGTCACCACTGTTTTCACAATCTGACCAGGCTTAACGAAGTCGGTCAGGTAACTTACTGGAACCTCTTTGGGAAAAAAGGCTAAAGAAACCCCCCAGTAAGCCCCTAACGCCAGGATCGCTAAAACGCCAAACCGTTTAATTTTGGATTCACGCCCTTTTAACAAGCTTAAAAAATTCACCACAACACCAAAATAGATATCGAAGTCCCCAAAAAATGGGGCCAACTAAAAAACCGCGGCCACGGTCAACGACGATTCGACTAGCTGAAACAGCGACGACTCTTTAAGAAAAAAACCTTTCGCTTGGAACCGCTGGCCAAGGGTTCGACCAAAAAGAGAAGTCGGGTTCGACCTTTAGAAAGGCTCGACCTTTAGAAAGGCTCGATCTTATAGGTGGGCTCGACCTTGGCGCGGCGCGACCTTAATAAGGCTCGACATTGGACCACCCCTTTTAGCTACGAGTAGTTTAAGGGGCGGCCAGCGTCAGAGCGGTCAGAACGTAATTATATACGTTTGACGTCAAGCGACTGGTCCGTCTTTTTGGGACTATAACTATATATATAGGGGCCGCTCGCCAAATAAAACCCCCCTTCAAAAAAACCAAAAAAGAGAGCTTAAATAAGGAGTCTTCTGGGGCGAAACTTAGGGACTAACTCCAAACAATGAGATAGAGGTAGATTCAAACGACAAGCTTTTTGTGAGCATTTACTGAATATTTACCAAGCAAACTTAGTCTATTATTTCAAATTTGTCGCCTAATAGCAAGTCGCCCCTAAGGGCGGGCCAAGATTAAAGGGCCCCCCCTTAACGCAGAGCGAACTGGATCGGGACGGTCAGATCTAAGGCGTTAATGGTCAGCTCTTTAGGAAACGCCGGCAGAGGGCTGACTCGACGCAAGAGAGCTAAGGCCTCATTGTCCAAAATTTCATGACCAGAGCTTTGGGCCATTCGACTAGAGGTCACCTGACCTTGCCGATTTAAGGAAAAGTTGAGCTGGACCGTGCCCTGGATTCGGCCAAGTCGAGCTTGCGGCGGATATTTTCGACCCCGCTCTAAGCGTCGGCGGACCAAAGACTTGTAAGCGGCCAAAACGTCGTTCGTCCCCCCGCCGTTCGTTCCTCCGGTTCCGCCTAAACCGCTCCCAGTCGTCGGTTGCCCCCCGCCAGTCCCTTCCGCGGTATTTGAGTCTGAAGACGGGACGAGTTCGGGTTTAGGTTTGGGTTTGGGTTTTTCTTTCGGCTTTTCTTTGGGCTTTTCCACAGGTTTAGGCGGCGGTGGGGGGACTTCTTCGGCCTTATCGCTCGCGCTTTCCAATAAAGGTAGCTCTTCGGGTTCCTCTACCTCGGGCTCCGGCGGGGGTGGCGGCAACTCTGGGGTCGGCGTGACCTCCGCCACTTCTTCGGTGGGGGCTCCCCCTAAAGGATCATAAAGAAAATCAAGAGAGCCTAAAGTTTGGAATCGCGGAAACTCTTTCTGGCCCTGAGCTATAATTAAAATCAGGACGCAAAGAAAGTGGGCCGACGTCGCGATAAAAAAAGCCCGCCAGCTCGTCCGGTTATCCAGAAAACAATCGGCGAACGGTATGCCTTTGGGAATCATAATTTCCAATAAATTTTTATTTTTATAATAAGACATAAAAATAACCAGTATTGACGAGACTATTTGCCATATAGTCTTTTTATATAAAATTTTCGGAAAGCCTTTTAGTCATTCTTTAACTAGCTTTATAACTAATCTTTTAGCGACCTTTGTAGTAACCTTTTTAGTAACCTTTTTAGCTAGAGGAGAGCGTCTTAAAAAAGCTAAACAAACAAAGGAACTCTTTCCCCGATTTGGCCAAAAAGGGGCTCTTCTCTTTTGAAGCCAGGCGCCACCTTAAAGCCGCTCCTTGGCCAAAAAAAAGGGCGGTTCTGGCCCGGACAATTGAAAATAACCCCTGGCTTTTTTGCCTTTTATATTTTTTTAAAGCCTCTCGTTTTGTTCTGGATCTAGCCCTAACTTAAGTTTTAGCTCTTCATGTTTTAGCGAAAAAACTCGTCTTTTTGGTTAAAAAGAAAAAAGGCTTACCGGCCAGGATTTAAATTTAACCGAGATAGCTTTAGCCGCGAAATTTTGAGCCACGACAGCTTGAGTCGCGATAGCTTTAGTCGCGATATTTTAAGCCACGATAGCTTTAGTCACGATAGCTTTAGCCGCGATAGCTTTAGTTCTTGAAGTTAAGGCCCTAAAGTTTAGCCAAAAAAATACTAAATCTTTCCCTTAAAGCTTTTTTACGGTTAAAAATAACGCGGCTTTTAGAGGACTTTAGCGAAATCTAGAAGTCGATTCAAAAGGGCTGCCTCTTCTATTGGCGAGTAATCCTCCTCAATTCTAATAAACCTAAGGCCCTCGGCTTTTATTTTGGCTTCCAAATTTAGGCTCTCTAGCTCAAAAGGTTGACAGCCCTTTAAAACGTGAAAAACGACACTATTGAACAGTTTGCGTTTTTTTGGGTCTAAGATGAGCTTAACTCGGTGCTCGCTACCGACTATGGAAGGACAAAGACAGTTTTCCCGATAACGCAGGGTTAAGGCCTTAAGCCGCCCGTGAAACGACGAGTCTTCATGATTGATAGGGCCAACCACCGCTCTTTCCGAAGAGCAAAAATCGTCGACCACGACTTTTAAGCCCGCCTTTTCCAAGAGCTTTAAGAACTTAAAGTTCGGGAAAAAGATGGGCGATCCAGCTAAATAGACGGCCTTGCCAGGTAAGGGCTTTGCTTTTTGAAAATAATCTTTAACTTTCTTCACGGCCTTGACCCAGCGCTCCGTCACATCTAAATAGACAGTATTAGCGATGACAAGGAACCATATCTCTGGCACGAGCCCTAAACGCTTTAAATCGACCAATTCGGACAAGGCCCAATAGGCTTTGTCAAAAGTGGCGACGGCCTGGGACAAGTCCCGGCGTTTTGGCGGATGTCCTAAACCCCCCAAAAAATCGACTAAAGAGTAGACCTCGTCTAACCAAGCCTCTTGACAGGCTAAACGGTCTTTTAAGACGGGAAACTTCACTTGGAGTCTTGGAGTCTTATCCCAGACTTTATCCAAATCCAAAAACGCGTCGGTCTTGGCCGCCCAGTCGCAAGTGGTCGGAAAGACCATAGCGGCGACTCGATCGTCTTCGCCCGGGTCTTGAGCCATAAGAGAGCCAATGGCCGTGCGGAGCATGGGACAGCTGACCGATTTGAGCATGGCCTCTGAGAGGCTTCTTGGCGCCACGCAACCCCCCGGAAAACGTATAGGCTGAAAACCCGTGGCTAAAACCACTTCCACCGGCGAGGAAAGGCACCATAAGAGCGCGACTTTGCGGTTGGTCCTTTGACTGATCTTTTTGGGCGACCCCATGTGGAGACAAAGATCGAGGAAGTAATCTAACTCCGAGAAATAATCGGGCCTTTGGCTCAAATACTCGATCTCCCGATTGATTTCCGAAAGCTGGAGGCCGCGAGTTTCAAGTCGAAGTCGATCGTTAATGATTAAACTAGCCAATTGTTCGGGCGAGCGAGAGTCCTCAGGTCTTTTTTTCAATAGACGCGGAACTGGTCAAGCTATCTCTTACCGTTTAAAGGCTTTTTTTACGGTTTGAGGAAAATAAGGTAATCGGCCCTAACCTCGCGTTTAAGCCCCCTTCGGAGGAACAACTGGCGGCGCATTTAAAGCAGCCTAAGCAGTCTGGGGCGTAGAGCCGAGTTTCTTTGGGAGACTTTTCCCGATAGCTAGCGTCGTTGTCCATGGCGCAACCAGACCGGCAGCTACCACAACCTAAACAAGACCTAGGTACCTTGACTAGCCTTAAAAGCTGCCAACGCTGAAAGAGATTGATGAAGGCCAGCATAGGGCAAAAAAGGCAAAATAATCTGTCTTTTAAAAAAGACCCGACCAAGGTCAGAGCGGCCAAACCCAAGATGGTTAAGGAAAACGCCGTCATAATTAAGGTCCCAGAGTCCATGGATAAAGCGGCGAAATCACCCACGAATAAAGGCATAAGAACCTTGGCCGGACAAATACGGCACCAAGCCAGCGAAAATTCTCTCGGGACCCAGCCCAAGCCCACCATTAGCGGGAAAAAAGACACGTAAGCCAAAACCACGTACTTGACGGTCGACAGACGTTTTTTAGTTAGCGGCCCAATCTCGCTCTCCCGGACCTTAAACAAACGTCTTAACCGCCCCAGCCAATCTTGGACTACCCCAAATGGACAGACCCAACCGCACCAGCTTTTGCCCAAGACGACCACCAATAGGACAAAAAGGCTAAAACCCACCAAGAAGTTCTTAAAGTTGTCCCAGACTAGATCCCATCCCTCAAACCCACCGGAGGCGTAAACTAAGGGGCCAAAGAGATTGGAGAGGCCTCTTTGATAGATCATTAGATAGCAGCGACCAGAGCAGCTGGCGATGAAGGGACAAGACAGGCAAGGCACGGAATTGCCTAAAGAGATCCGAAAATATCCCCCATAGGTCAAGACAAAAAAACTCAAATGCTGAACTATGAGCCTTAATCTATTTAAGGACATTAAATTTGAACCTTTTTCTTTTGAGCGCGCTGACCACGGCCGCGGTTACCCCCACTGAGGCCATATAGCCAAATCCTTGCAGGAAATTGGTCCAATTCCACCTGGAGCGGGTCAGGTTGAAACTGAAGGTCGCGACCCCCTCTGGCAGCTCGGCCACGATAACCTTCAGCCGCCCGCCGCCCCGTCCCCCACCGCGTCCTCCGCCACCCCCCCGTCCGCCGCCGCGTCCTCCAGCCACTGGCAGATTGGGGTCGTCGGGGGCTTTAAAACTTAGTTCCGAGCCGTCAACGCTGATGGGCGTAAGCGTAGGATCTAAAGGGTCCGCGTCCAAGTACCAACTCTTTTGGGGAGTCAAGGTCGCCTCGTCCGTCTTCACCTCAAAATCAACGCTCTGGCCCACGCTTAAACCTCGAAATGGCATGGCGTAAAGAGCGTCGGTCGGGAAAACAAAACTGGGCCAGCCCGTGGGTCTGGTGGCCTTGGGAACTTCCGGTAACCCTTCCGCCGCCTTACCATAAAGGGGATGCTGGTAATTAGCTTGACTGTAGACAACCGTATCCCCGAGCTTAAACCTTGAGAACATCTCCACGGTTCCGCCGCGGTTGACCCGTAAATCGGCTCGCCAAAGACCATTCTCTTGATAGACCTTGGCTTGATGAAAGGATGTCCCAATAACGTCCCCGCCGTGACGATCTTGAGTTCTGGCCGTAAAAAGGTAATAAACTTCTGGCGGCTCGGTCGGTAACTCGGCCCCGACTACCTCTAAGTAAAAACTCTGGACCGGGCCACGGTTAAAGCGGCCCCCGCCTCTTTGATTTCTACCGCCCCGTCTTTGGTCCCTCTCTCCTCGCGGAGGAGGGCCTAAGTCATTGGACGACTTAGACTGGGTCATGTCGCCTCGGTCTCGCCGACTAGAGTTAGAATCGTCGTCGTTTTCCCGGCCCTCGCCCCGACCGCGACCGCGCCGATTAGAGTCAAAGTCGTCCGAGTTTCTTCTGCCCTCGCCCCGGCCTTTTGGCGAGTCGGAGTTAGGGTCGAAAGCCTTTTCGCCTCCCTCCCTTCGATCCCGACCCCGCCGACTGGAGCCATCAGGGTTTCTGCCGCCCTCGCCTCTGCCTCTTGGCGAGTCAGAGTCAGGGTCAAAAGAGTTTTCTCGGCCCTCCCTTCGATCTTGACCTCGCCGACCGGCGTCAAAGTCGCCAGCGTTTCTTAACCCTTCGCCCTTTTCTCTTGGCGAGTCGGAGTTAGGATCAAAAGCGTTTTCGCGGCCCTCGCCCCGCTCCCGACCCCGCCGACCAGAGTCCCCACCGTCAGCGGGTCCGCGGCCATCTCTCTGATCCCTGGGCGATTGAGGGTCGTAACCATTTCTCCCGCCTTGACCCCGACCCTGCCGACCGGAGTCAGAGTCGTCGTCGTTTCTCCACTTCTCACCCCGACCTCTTGGGGAGTCGGAGTTAGGGTCTAAAGAGTTATCGCGGCCCTCGCCTCGTTCGCGACCCTCGCCACGTTCCCGGCCCTCGCCACGTCCCCGACCCTCGCCACGTTCCCGACCCTCACCGCGTTCTCGTCCCCGTCGACCAGACTCCAAACCGTCATCGGGTCCCTGGCCCTCGCTTCTCTCTCTTGGCGAGTCAGAGTCGTAACCATTTCTCCGACCTTGACCTCGACCCCGCCGACCAGAGTCGGAGTCAACGTCGCTTCTCCTCTCGCCCCTAGCTCTTGGCGAGTCAGAGTCTCCTAAGTTTGTCGAGCCCTCGTCTAGACCCTTTCGTCTTCTCTCGCCTCTCTCGTCCTTCTCGTCCGTCTGACCGGACTGAGCTGGTCTCCCCTCAAATCGCCTAGCCCCGTCGTCTTTGGTTAAAGCGAGATCGTCGCTCCGAAGATCCCGATCTCCTCGGGGTCTACGCGGACCATCCCGCCCGGGCGAGGGCGGGCCGTTGGGAGGCGGTCCTCCTCTTTCCGGGTTAGATCCAAAAGGGCTAGCGTTTTGTTCTATCGTTCGCCAAAACCCATAAGGCCCCCCAATAGGCGAGGACTTCACGGCGTTTAAAGGGGCGTGGGTTTGTTGGCTCGCGGCGCTTAGACTCGCGGCGTTAGGGCTTATGGGTTCCTGGGCTATAACGACCCCGGACCAAAGGAGCAAACCCATCCCTACCGCCATTGACCTCGCCCAAAAGCCGTGCTTAACCCGCCAAAGACCAGGATAATTATCAGCGTTTGATATGTTGTTACCCATAAAACACCTAAAAATTTGTTTTTAAATATTTATAGTCTATAATAGTCAATATAATAAATTATTAACTTATATGGTTGTGGCGCGCGTAAAAAAATTTAAATTAAGGAATTTTCAACATCATATAGATAAAAAAGGGGACAAAAATAGCTTCGCCCCCTTTTTTGGCTTTGTCTTTTAATCACATAAAATCTATGGCCATCGACAGCTGCGCGCTAAAAGGACTACCTACGGAACTCGGACCAATCCAATAGTCTTTGTTGAAAACGTTTTGCAGCCTTAAGTTAAAATGAACGGGCAAACCTCGTATGACCGTGTCGTAGGTGCTACCTACGTCGAATAAGGTCACGGCCGGTATTTTATGAGTCGGCGGAGCCGCGGCGCCTCCACGACCGGATCCGGGGGTGACCATAATTTTGCCGGTGTAATAGGCCCCGGCGTTGACGCTTAAACCATCGATAAAGGGCAAATCGTATTTCGCGAACATCTTGACCATGGTCTTGGCTATGCCAGCCGGCGTCGTGTTAATCAAACTTTTGGTAGCCGAACGAATTATCTTGGGATCGATGAAAGTGGCTCCGCCGTAGAGGGAAAGCCGATCGAGTGGTTTGCCGGTGACGGAGAACTCTAGGCCCCGGTTTCTTTGGAGTCCGTCTTGGGTTCTTCTGTACCAACCCCCGCCCAGGTCAACGTCCAACGTGCTAGCTTTCTCTATCTGAAATAAAGCTAAAGTCAGTAAAACGCCTCCTACCTCGGCTTTTGCCCCAAACTCATACTGTTCGCTTTTAGTGGGCGGTAAAACATCCCCCTCGTTCACGTAATTGGTGGTCGTTGAGGTGATTAAAGTTGGGTTTTCCAGCGACTCCATATAGGTGGCGTATAGGCTTAAAGCGGGAATGGGTTTAAATAAAAGCGAGATTGCGGGCGTGGTGTCTCGGCCTTCGATCCGCGCGGCCCCCGTTCCAGTGTTTATGCGAACGTGGCTGACCCCGGCCATGATCTGCCACTGGTCGGTAATGTCGATGACGTCGCCGATTTGGTAGTTCAGGTTGGTAGTTTTGCTAGCGTCCTTGATCCAGGGCCCGTAACCACCATTCGGCCAATTCCCTTCCCAAGAGGAGGAGTAGTGGGTTTGGTTGGCCCCACTGACCCCTAAGGTTAGGGCGTGTTTTAAGGGGCCAGTGTCGAACAAGATATCCGTGTAAATATAGGCCGAGTCGTACTCTTGGGCGTTTCGACCGGCGGAGGTGACGCTAGTGGTATAACTACCGTCGGGCTCGATGACCCCAGCCGGATATTCTCTAGAGAGTTGGTCGCTCCGGTAGTGTTGAAAAGCCCCTCTGACGGTCAACCACTTGGCGGCTCGCCAGTCGGCTAATAAGCCATAATTTACCGTCTCTACCCCTGTTCGGCCTCTAGTCCCAAAAGTGTCGTCCAAGGGTGGAGTTTTGGAGTAGTCGGCCTGCCTCACGTTCCGCCAGGACCAGCCCAATCTTGGGTTGTGGACTAGGTAGTAGTACTTAGCGGCGTTAAATCGGAGCAAAAGACTCTCGGTGACCCGCCAGTCGAAGGCCGCGCTAACGGTGTAATCCTTGATGTCTTGAGTTTTCGGAGCCGCCTCGCCATCGCGGCCACTGAGATTTAGTCGATAACCATATTTCCCTTCAGCGTCGATGGGGCCGCCCATATCTAGGTGTCCGAAGTAACCTCCTCGGGTCCTTAGACCCATAGTCCACTTCATCATTCGAACTTCGGTCGGCCTTTTCAAAACGAAGTTCTGAGTTCCGCCGACACGGTTGGGCCCGTAAAGCATGCCGCTTAAACCAGTTAGGATCTCGACCCTTTCTTTGTCGTCCATATTCATAGACATGGGGAAGATCTGGGCGCCATCTAAAAGGCTGGACGCGCCGTGTCCTTGGCCAAATCCGCGGATGACCGGAGTGGGAGCCAGCCTATCTGAGGTCACGTTACCCATTTGGATGAAAGGATTAGCCCTAACAAAGTCGTCAGTGTCGTAAATACCCATTATTTTAATAAGATCGTTACTCATGACGTTAATTGAATAGGGCGTGTCCAAAATCTTGACTGATCGAAAAGGGCCAACGGTCCGGGTGATGTCGGGCTTAAAACCGATATCGGTCGATCCATCGCCTTGCTCGGTTACGTAAATCGTCTCCAGACGACTGGCTTCGGAATCGGTCGTAGCGGTAGAGTCTTGCGCCCAAAGACTTGACGCTGGCCATAAAATAACGCTGGCCACTAAAACCACGGTGACCAAAAAATGAGGTAATGAGGAACGCGGAAATTTATTCATCTCTCTTCGCTTATTTCCCACTTTGATAATTTCTCCAAAAAAACCAAAAGACCGCCGGGACCAGACAACCTTAAGGGCGAGACCACAAAAGAATTACTCAATTAATAATTTTTACTATAATAACATGTTTTATATTTTATATAATAAATTAATAACTATTAATTTATTATTATTTAATAAAAATAAATAGAGTAAACAAAAAAAAAGGAGTAAAGCTAGATGAACGATCGCGATCGTCCAACGCTTTACTCCTTTTTAAAAGGTATTTATATTTTAAAAACTAATCCTTAAATCACTTAATTCATAAAAGTATCCAGTAGTTAACTAAAAAGATAAATTAATCAACGATTAATGGCCGATCGAGGGAAAAAAAAGAGTAAAGCACTATAGCCCCTTGCGGCTAGCGTTTTACTCCGTATGTCATAGGCTTGCCAAGCCCTCAAAGACGCGGTTAAAAAAATCCCTTAAATAATAAACAAAAAGAGGTTAAGTTTAGAATAAAAAAAATTTGATAACTAAACAAAACATAATAAGCAAATTTTTAAGACGAAACAATTGATTTCGACTAAAGCCCGGCCAAAAAACCCGTCCGGCGTTTTGGTCATTTTTTTCGCTATTGAGTCTAAAAAGCTTTAAGTAACTTACAGCGCCGTCCTCGCCTTGTCAAGCCTTAAAATCTTAATTTGACATTTTTTATGGTCCAAGGCGACAGCCTTATCTAACCACAAAATGGCTAATTTTTCCGCTCAAATTAGAAGATAAACATTGGTTAATACAAATATTCCACGGCGATATTTTCGCCAAAATCGTCTCAATTACCTGGATAACTCCTTTAGGACTTCCCTATTTAGGGCGGGCTTTTTTTGAACAGTAAAAAAATTAACCCTGGATAACCGCTTATTGGCCCATATTTCAAAGACTAATCCGCGCCTTATAGGGCTAGTTTTTTGGTGAGGGTGGGGCGTTTTTTTGGCCAGTTTAAAAAATTTATTCTCGCTTTTTAGTTTATGGTAGGTTTCGCGCGGGTCCAGTAAGGAAACAAGCCAATTGTTTTTGAGGTGGAGATAAGCAATGTGTTTTTTTGGGGAAAGAAAAACCATGTGTAAGGGTTCAAAAAGCCTGAAATACCATTTTACTATGGGTCGCCTATAAAAAGACAGCTACCATTAAGGCCTTTTAGCCAACGCGAATGGCCGCGCGATCAAAGTCGGCGCGCTTTTTATGGTGACGCGGGAGTTTTTTTTAGGGCCAAAAAATGGGCGATGTGATTACTATTCGCCTAATAACTCATGACGACGCTTTTAGCTAAACAGGCCTTAATTCTCGCGACGACAATTTGAAAAAACGTAAAGCGCGCCTTAAGTTGGCCGGAAAATAGCGGCCGCGCCATTTGGTTATAATAGGAACGAAATGGGGATAAAATGAAATAAACATTAAGGGGAGCGCGATCTGACTTAATGACCGGCTTAGTTACCTTTCCTCAACAAAACATTTCTTTGAAAATTTTAAACTCTAAAAATTGGCCAAAATGAGCCACGAGGCGAAAGAACGCCATTAAAATTCGAAAAAAAGCGAATGGCGACGGCGATCTCATAAGAGCGCCGCCCCAGTCGCTTACTCTATCTAAAAGACAGTCCAAAGCCTTACGGCCTTTTAGTTTTAGACTTTTTCGCTAGTCTTAAGCCTCACAAAGAATTTGGCCTAAATTTAAAACGATTTAAGAGTTGAAAAAAATATAATCGCGAAAATTGTGTTAGGCCTATTATTTAAAAAGTGTATGAAACCGATAAAACCACATGGCGAGCTGGATACTAAAAGTATTGGGGCTCAAGTTGTCAAGTTTTTTGTCGTTTTTTTAAGCGTTTTCTGATTCTATAAATATAGTATTTTTAACCATTTAAATACTTATTTTTAAAGCATTTTATATAACAATTTTTGGTTTTTATAGCATATACGTTCATGTTTTTTTAATTTATAAAATTTAAATTTTTAATATCAATGACTATTTGGCCAATAAACAATTATCTTTTTTTTGATATTTATTAACCCGGGCTATTATAGTAATAGCCATTTTTTAATTTTAGGCTTTTTTATCTCATGGGGTATTGGAGAGGTCAGAATTTTAGGGAGGATTTTTTTTAAAGGCCGCGAAAAGTCAGTTTTTGACCTTGGCGTAAAGCGCGAAAGATAGGCCCAAAAAGCCGAAGGAGCCGACAGGAGCGAAAACGTCTTTTTCAAAACCGCGCTAAATCGCCAAACGTTACGCTAACTTTTTTTGGCCAAATGAGGGCGGGGCCTTAAGGTCAAGGCTTATTAGGAGTTTTAGGAGTAATTGGCGTTTTTGAAGTTTTTGGGAGTTTTTGGCGGTTTTTAGTTTTAGGCCGCCTTATTTTTTGACGGCCTAAAACTTTTTCGAAGTTTTCTGGCTAGTTATTTAAGTCCGGCAGGACCGGGCTCCAAGACGGCAGAGTCTGCGCCCCTGGCAAAGCCGGGCTTAAAACCCTTTGTCGATCGCCATTGGCGGCCATAACGTAGAGCTGTTCCCGACCCCCGCGATCGCTGGAAAAGACGATCATCCGCCCATCGGGCGAGAAGCTAGGATGGAGGTTCCGACCTTGACCGCCGGTTAAACGGGCGTAACCTGAGCCGTCGGGGTTAATGACCGCGATGTCCCTTTCGCCCACCACAAACGCTATTTTGTCCCCTTTGGGCGACCAGGCGGGATCCGTGCTTTTGCCGCCTGGGGACAGTCTGACCCCGGGCGAGCCTGGACCCTGAGCCACGTAGATCCCAGGAGCCCCACCTTGGTCGGAGACGTAGGCCATACGGCCATCGGGAGCGAAGGAAGGCGAGATCTCAATGCCCCCGCCTCGAGAAATAACCCGCGGAGTCCGTCCCTCGAACATGGCTAAATTAGTGCTGGTCCGGCCCGACAGACCGGCCACCACCACCCCCCCGGGGGTAAAGGCTGGCGCGATGACTGGCTCGCCGCTATAAATCACCCGACCATCCACTAAAAGCTCCCATTTTTTGCCATTAAGGTGGATCCAGGCCGTCTTGTCGCCTGGGCCTAAGGTGGGCTGGGTCGAGGGTCCGCCGCGGAAACCGGCCAAGATCTTGGCCTCGTCGCTACCTAACTCGGTTACGGCCACGGACTTCTCGGCCCTAGTCCCAGAGACGTAAATAATCTTGGTGCCAAAGACCCCCGGAATCCCGGTGATGGCTAATAAGACCTCGTTGGTGAAACGGTTAATCATGGCCCGCCCGTCTTTGGTGGCCCCGCTTAACCTTTTGGCGAGCATCTGTTGGCCACTGGCCACGTTAAAAAGCCTTAGCTCTAAGGAGAGTCTGGAGCCGCTAAACTGAGCCGTGCCCTTAATTATAAAGTTAGTCCCAAGTTTCGCCCAAGGCGCGTAATCGATCTGGGGCCCATCGGTTAAGCCCGCCCTGGGATCGGCCTCTAAAGACGCTCTGGGGTCCACTAACCGAAAAAGACCCGTTAAATCAAGGTTGTCGGAGAGGCGTCTATTTAAAACTAAGGCCTCGCCCCCGGCTTTATCCAATCCTTTGGGGTTTAAAAAGTCCGCTACTACTATATTAAAGCGGTTCATGGCCCCGGAGAGATCGACCGGGATGATGACGGACGGGTTTTGGTACTCCAAACCCTGGCCAGACGTTTCCTGAGCCAAGACGCGCCCGCCACCTATGGCCAAAAAAACCAGAAGAAATAAACTAGAAAATAGAGTCCGCCGCCACATATAAAGATTCCCCTTAAATAAGCCAGACCAAGAGATCTAGCTTAGAACATGGCCCCCATGGTGAACTCCCAACGTCCAGCCGGGTCGCCGGGGTCAGGGTCTAGGGCCTTGCCATACTCAATGCGTAAGGGACCCATCGGCGAGAGGTAGCGTAAACCACCTCCATAACTCCGCTTAAGATTGGAGAAACTGTAGTTCTCTTCCTTACTCCAGACGTTGCCCATGTCGTAGAAGGCCACCATAAAAAGACCAGAGTCTTTAATTAAAGGAAAGGTTAACTCAAAGTTCATGACCATCATTTTCTCGCCGCCAATATTTTCGCCCGTTCTGGGGTCTTTGGGGGAGACGTCGTACCAGTCGTAACCACGGATAGAGTTAATGCCGCCTAACATATATTTTTCGTAAACCGGCAAACCGTCTTTTTTGGATTCTTTAGCGTAACCAGCCTCAATG
>JAIROO010000127.1 GCA_031257535.1 Deltaproteobacteria bacterium | reverse complement strand
GTGGGGAGCTCACAGCGTAAAACAGACATCCGGTGACGGACAGGTCTGGCCTGGTTGGATGGCGGATGGGCTCGTAGTATTGGAGATAACGGGTAACGCCGGAGGAGAAAAGGAACCCTTGTCTAGGGCGCTTAGGTGGAAGCGTGATGGCTGATGATTGAAGAAATTCTATACACATCCTTGAAAGCCAAAATAGCGCGGAAGACGATATACGCGAAAGCTAAGGAACGAAGCCTGGAAATAAACGAAGGGCAATATCGTTTAGGAAAACCAGTCCGTGGAGACCGGCCCGACGATGGCTTTAAGGAAGACTTAAAGACTGGAAGAGAATGAGCCTCTCTCAAGAAGTTGGCCACTGACTATAGGTGGATTCAGAATTTTAAGACGAAAATTTTCTTGGAGTTTTCCTAAGAGCGAAGGCGCGAAGACCTTTACGAAAGCCGGCTGCGAGAAAGTCGCATGGCCGGTTTGATGAGGGGGAGACTGGAAACGGGACAAATGTTACCGCGCCAGCTCCCTACTCTACTGAATTATACTATAATTAATATTTAAATCGTTATATTTTAAATATATTTTAATATGTATTCTTAAACTTATTTTTTTTGCTCTTTAGATACTAAAATATTTTATAGAGAGCCTAAAATAATCTATTTGAGGTTCCTCTTGTATAACTAAGGGCAATCTGCCTATCTCACAAGATATTCAGACAGCGCTCTTAACTTTGTTGTGATTCGCGATTTTAAGAGAGCAAATCCAAAAGGCCCACGTTAGAATAGGTCTAACCTATGACTATTTTAGCGGGTTAAGGGAAGGAAGTAATTTCGGCGGGGAAAAGCGAGCGTTTTGACTGGAGCTATGAGTGGTTTTAGCTTTTGGCGGTAGCGGTAGAAAGATAAAACTAAAATTGTTGGCCGCGTCCCCACTATGGCGCGCGGACGCCAAAAGACGTGAAGGCCAAAGGAGTTCTGTAATGAGCGTTCGCCGAAATATAATGTTAATATATTAGTAGTTAAAGAATTACTTTTTCTAACTAATATATTAATAACTATGAATGTTTTTTTAGGTTGATATATGTATCATTTTTTGTTCTCCGGTAGGAACTGTTTATTTTCTTTTTTAGCTATACTTCAAATTACGTTTTTTCTATCTTCCTTAGCCTGGGCTCAAACTCCTCACCTTGGAGCCCCAGACATAGGCCAGTCAACGCGGGAAGTTGAAAGGGCCAGGCCTCAGCGGACTCCTCAGCGGGAAGAAACGGGTTTGGAACCCTCCGTTCCTACCAGCTCCACTCCCAGTCAAGGGGACGAAACAATTTTTATCCAAGATTTCATTCTCGAGGGGGCTGACCAGTTTCCAGAGGCTAAACTGCGGGAGTTGTTAGCCCCTTATAAAGAGCGGAATCTAACTTTAGCCCAGATTAGAGAAGCGGCGGACCTTTTGACCAAATTTTATCGCGAAAATGGATATATGGTGGCCACGGCTTTTATCCCGCCTCAAGACGCTAGATCGGGCAAACTTTTGATCCGCGTCCAAATAGGCCGCTATGGCCAAAAATCCCTGGAAAATCAATCTCTTGTCCGGGACCAATATTTTCAAAATGCGTTAAAGTATCTCCAAGCCGGCGCCCCTATCCGTAGCTCGGAGCTTGAAAGACTAGTTCTTTTAATCGGCGATCTACCTGGGGCCGATATTCCTAAACTCAGCATGTCTGAGGGCCAGGCGCCAGGAACCGCCGATTTTTTAACGCGGGTTCCGCCTAAGTCTCGTTTTGGCGGTTATTTTATCGCCGATAACTCTGGTTCCAGATATACTGGCCGCCGGCGCTTTATGGCCGGCGTAGACGTCAACTCCCCTTTTAATCTAGGCGATCGACTTTCAGTTAACGGCCTTATCTCGGAAAACCGTGGACTTCAGAGCGTCGGGCTTAACTATTCCTTTCCTTTAAGCGCCAATGGCTTAAGGTTGGAACTCGCTTATTTTAACGTTTTCTCAAGGCTGGGCGAAGAATACGAAGATTTAGAGGTCACCGGTAAGGCGGACATATATCAAGCGACTTTAAGCTACCCCCTAATAAGAAGAGGCGATCGCAACCTTCGGCTAAGTCTAACCGTGGCCCACAAGCAGATGGAAGACAAATTCATCGACGTTTTACGTCGAAAGATCAGCTACCTCTCTTTGAATTTAGAAAACCAAAAATGGACCACTCTTTTGGGTAAAAATTTCTTCGCGCAGTTAGGGGGAGCTTTGACTGTCGGCCGTTTAACCCTTCCCGATCCCCTCCAAAAACGGCAAAACCAAAACGGGGCTAACTCGGTCGGTAACTACGCTAAATTTAACCTAAACGGGGCTCTAGGGTTTTCTTTAACCAACAATCTGATTCTCCAGGGTTTAGCTAACTTCCAAAAATCCCTCACGGGCAATCTTGACTCTAGCGAGCAAATGAGCGTCACTGGCCAAACTGGAGTTAGGGCTTATCGGGAAATAATCAGTGGCGACGAGGGTTATTATCTGGCTACGGATCTAGTTTATAACCTGCCTGGGCTGGGCGATTTTCGGCATTCATTAGGTATTTTCGCCGATATATCGGGTTGGCGGTACAAAAATGGGAGCTACGCGCTTAAAGACTCCGACACTTTAAGCGGCGCTGGCCTTAGTTACACGGCCACCTTTGAGCCCTTTACCCTTAGTTTACAGCTAACTCGAGCCTTAGGCTCTTATCCAGAAGAAATCAAAAACGATGGCCGGACCCACCTCTTAGCCAAACTGGTGGCCGTCTTTTAAGGCGTCGCGAAGATTTTGGCTATGTAACCTATATTCAGCGAGAAATTGTGAACATACGGCTTAAAGTCCACTTTTAGACAATTAATCAGTTACTATTCAAAAAACAAGATGACTTTTTATCAGGTGTTGGAGGATAATAGGAATTAGATCGGATGGTAGTCGAGGTAAATAATTTCTTTTTTTAGGGTAAAAAAATTAAGCCAAAAATTGAAGGTTAATTAGATGACGTTAGCGCGCCGTTTAGGCGCGCTAACGTCAAAAGGTCAGACTTTAAGCCCTTTTATTAGCTTCTTTTGTTTTTTTTAAAAGTTTAGCGAACCAAAAAGTCGGGGCCGTCATTTTTCTTCTTTTTCCGCCATTAAATTGGGCTGGCCAGTTCTTTCTAAGACGCTATTCCACAGTTCGCCCATGGGATCGACTTTTTTGCGGCGACTAATGGCCATGGCGATGGGCACGTGGACAAAATGGTCGTTCCACTGGCCGATTAGAAGGTTGGTTTTGCCGGCCATGGCGGCGTGGGCGGCTTTTTGGCCTAAAAAGCTACAGAAGACCTGGTCGGTGGAGTTGGCCGGGGCGCTCCGAATAATGTAGCTAGGATCAATATATTTGAGGTTTAGCTCATGATTACGGCTTTTAAAATAAGTCCGAATTCGGTCGGCTAGGTACTGGCCAATGTCGCTGTGGAGAATGTTGCCCGAGGCGTCTTTTATGACCGTCTCGGTTTGGAAAAATTTCTGGCCCGCGCCCTCAGCCACCACTAAAACCGCGTGACCGCGGGACTTTAAGCGTTCCGCGAGCTTGTCGAGTAAGCCGCCTTGGCCTTCCACGTCAAAATCGACTTCTGGAATCAAGACAAAATTAGCGTCGCCTAAGGCTAAGGCCGCGGTGGCCGCTATAAAACCCGAGTCGCGGCCCATAAGTTTAACCAAACCTACCCCCCAAGGAGCCCCCAAAGCCTCGGTGTGAGCGGCCCGGATAACCTCAGTGGCCACGGACACGGCCGTCTCAAAGCCAAAAGAGCGGGAGACGAGGCTAATGTCGTTGTCAATGGTTTTGGGAATGCCGACCACCGAGATCTTCAGGCCCCGATTTTTGATCTCCGCGCAGATAGCGTTGGCTCCCCTTAAGGTTCCGTCCCCGCCTATACAAAAGAGGATATTCATGTTGAGGCGCTCTAAGGAGTCCACCAACTCCTCCACTGACTGGTTACCCCTGGAAGAACCTAAAATGGTGCCGCCAAACTGGTGGATCTCGGAGACCAGGGAGGGGGTTAGCTGGACGAGACTGTGACCAAAAGAAGGAATAAGGCCTTGGTAACCATACTTAATCCCCAAGATATTGTGGACTCCATAACGATAATGCAGGGTCATAACTAAAGAGCGGATCACGTCGTTTAAGCCTGGACATAAACCGCCGGCCGTTAAGATCCCAGCTCGGGATTTGGAAGGGTCGAAATAAATCTGCCGCCTGGCTCCAGCCTGCTCAAAGCTGGCCGGGGTCATATTTTCTTCCTTAAATTTGACGATGGAAGCCAAGGTCGCGTCCATGAGGATACGCTGGCTATCGTCGGTAAAGGCCTCCCAGGCCAGGGACTCGTCCTGTTCGCGGTCGCCTTGAGGGGAAGAGCCTAATAAGGGAGAATTGATTTTGGCCGGCCCTAAGGTCTCTATCTCCAGCCGCTGGTAGTCGAGGGGGTTTTTCCGAGCCATGGCGTCTCTCTTTTGCCTTTAGATTGAAATTGAAAAGCTTGGTTTTTTAGCCTAATTAGATCTTGGCTAAGTAGGGCCTTTTTTTAGTGGGCGCCGAAAAACAGAAAACTTCACCGTCGCGAAAAGTTTTATAAAAAGCGGGGGCGTTTTTTTGGGCCACGAAGCTAAACTTTTAGGGGGCGACGTTATAGGGCTATTTTAAAACTTTTTTCGTCTTTATTAAAGGTAGAGCCGTTCAAAGCGGCTCCAAAAACGAAGTTATGAAAAAGTTTGGGGGGCGAAGTGATAAAAAAGGGAGTGAATTGGCGCGGCTTAAGAGCGGTAAAAAAATGACAAAAATATAGTAATTAAACCAAAAAAATATGATAATATGTGCGCCCATGAAGGCGTCTTATCAGAGCGGTGTAAGTCCGCTTCAGGGATAGTCAGCATCCCTGTAACCAATCGTAACTGCGTCATCGAGAGGTGGGGTGGGGAGCAACAGGAG
>JAIROO010000116.1 GCA_031257535.1 Deltaproteobacteria bacterium | reverse complement strand
TAAGACGAGAATCTTCTTGGAGTTTTCCTAAGAGCGAAGGCGCGAAGACCTTTACGAAAGCCGGCTGCGAGAAATTCGCATGGCCGGTTTGATGAGGGGAGACTGGAAACGGGACAAATGTTACCGCGCCAGCTCCCTACTCTACTATAAATTTTATAATTATCAATTTGCGCTCTCATTGTTTTACCAATTTTATTGTTACCTAAGCTCCTATTTATGTTTCAATCTCTCCCAAGGCAGGCTAAAGGGCCAACCCATGCTCGTCGTTTTAGGGTTTTTGGTCCTTTTTGGGGTTTTTGTTCTTAAGGTCGGTTCCGTCTACGCCTTTTTGGTCGTCTTTATGGTTCGCGTCCCAGTCCTCAAAAACGGCCGTCACTTCTCGGGCGGGATTCAACTGGGCCAAAGAATAGGCCGTCTGGCCCTGACTATCTTTGGCGTTAGGGTTGGCTCCGGCCGCTAAAAGAGCCTTGGCGACTAAGGGGTCGCCAGCCAGCCGGGCGGCGAGCTTTAAAGCGTCGCGGCCTTTATTGTCTTCCGCCGCGACATCGGCTCCCTGGATCAAAAAGAGACGGGTAATCTGGGGGTTGGGGTTCGCCACCGCCATCATTAGGGGGGTCATGTTTAGTTTATTTCTTTGGTTAACGTCAAGGCCTAAGCGTAAAAGGTTGGTAATTACCTCTTGGTTAGAGTTGTTCAGAGCCGCCCCAAATAAAGCCGTGTTGCCTTGGTTGTCAAGAGCTTTGGAATTGGCCCCAGCTCGTAACAAGGTCTTGTGCATATTTTCGTTCGGATTCTGGGTCGCGGCCATAAAGGGGGTCTCGCCGTTCTTATCCTTTAATTCCAAGGTCGCCCCAGCCTTGAGCAAAAAATCCAGGATATCGGGGTTATCGCCATGACGGGCTACTTTATGGAGGACGCTCTCCCCATTGTCGTCAATCTGGTTCACGTTAGCCCGCATGGAGAGCAGCTTTTTTAAAACCTCGGGATTTTTGTTCCGTAAAGCCGCGGCCATTAAGGGGGTCATCCCTGAGTCGTCGTGGATAGACAGATCGGCTCCGGCCATAATTAAAAGCTCCACCACCTGGGGATTGGGGTTGGTCCCGGCGGCCAAGCTTAAAGCCGAGTTCCCAGAGAAGTCTCGGTCGTCGACTCGGGCGGTTCTTGGAAGAATGGCTCTTATAACGCTGGGATTAGAGTTAAAAAGGGCGGCTAAGCGTAAAGGGTTAAAACCAAACCGCCGCTCCATGGCCTCGGGATCGGCCCCCGCGTCCAGAAGGACGGTTATGGCTAAGGGGTTAGGATTGGCGGCGGCCATCATGAGGGGCGTGACCCCATCTGGGTCGGTGGCCTCAACCTTGGCCCCAGCTTTTATTTTTTGGTCGATCTCCGTGGGCGAGCCCGTCTGACACAGGTTTAGCCAAGCGGCGAGCTCAGGGTCAATAGATCGATCGGGTTTTTCGGTTGGCGACTTAGTAGGGGGGCTCGTCGTCGGGAAAGCGGCCTTGGGCTGGGTGGAGGGACTGGCTTGTTCTTGGGCCCACCCCCAATTAAGGCCCCCCCAAAAACTAAAGGCCAGGCTTAAGACGGCCAGCCTTAACCAAAGGCTAAAGAGGCGAAAATTCCAAGGCCAGAATTTTGTGGATTTTTTAAAGAGTCCCAAAAATATCACTCCAAATAGCGCAAAAGTCTAAAAAGATAATATACGCGATTTTTTTTCTTAGATAAAGTTTATAACCAAAAAATACAAATGACTAATAAAAAAATCAGAAAGCTAAACTAATAGTTTTTTTATTACTACTTAGAACTATAAAATTTAGTTATAAAACTAAACTATAGAATAGCTATAAAATTAAGTTCTAAAAAATATTAAAATTAGCTATTAAGTCCAATTTTATAGTTTAACAAAAAAGTTTAGCTATAAAATTAAGCTATAAAATTAAACTATAAAGTTAAGGTATAAAATTGAGCTATAAAATTAAACTATAAAGTTAAGGTATCAAATTAAGCTATAAAATTAAACTATAAAATTAAACTATAAAGTTAAGCTATAAAGTTAAGCTATAAAATTAAGTTAAAGCTTACCCTAAATCGTTTTTGGTGACCACTACGATGCCTCTAGGGGTGACGGTAAAGCGGCGGCGGTCCTCGGTGGGGTTATAGCCAATTTCCTCGCGGGCGGGGATCTTGGCCCCTTCGGCGATAATGGCTTTTTTTATTTTCGCGTAACGGCCCACGTCGACGTTTTCCATCAGAACCGATTCGTCGACCATGGCTCCCCTATGGACGGAGACGTTATAGGACAAAACGCTATTCCTAACGACGCCCCCGCCTAAAACTGAGCCATGAGCCACTAAAGAGTCTTGGGCCAGGCCATGGAGGGGTCGCCCAGCCTCGTCTACCGACAAGGTCTTGACCGGGGGATATTGCCGTTGGTAGGTCCGCATGGGCCAGCGTACCCCGTAAAGGTTAAAATACGGAGTCAGCCCACACAGATCCATGTTGGAGTTCCAGTAAGAGTCGAGATTGCCCACGTCCCGCCAGTAACTAGAGTCGTGAGCCACCTCCACCGGGGTCTCGGCTCGGCTGCCCTCGGAGTCCGTAAAAAAGACCACTTCCTCGACCCGGTTTTCTTGGCGATAAGGATAGGCCATGATCTTGTGCGTTTTTAAGATATTCGGCAATATGTCGTGGCCAAAGTCGGGTTTTTCGTCGCGTTTTAAAAGATCGATCAAAACGTCGGCCGTAAAAAAGTAGATGCCCATGGAGGCTAAACACAGGTCAGGTCGCCCAGGGATGGTGGCCGGGTTTTTGGGTTTTTCCTGAAAGCCAGTGACCTGGAAATTCGCGTCGACTTCCAAGACCCCATAATCTTTGGCTTGGCTTTTAGCCGTCTCAATAACCGAGATGGACACGTCGGCCTTATGGGCTACGTGATACTTTTTAAAGAGGCTGTAATCCATTTTGTAGACGTGGTCGGCCGAGAGGATCAGAAGGTGGGAGGGTTTTTCGGCCTCAATCATCTCCAAGTTTTGGCGGATGGAGTCGGCCGTGCCTTGGTACCACTGGTTTCCCCGCATCATTTGCGGCGGGACGACGCGTAAAAAATGGCCTAAAGCCGGGCTAAAAATGTTCCAACCAGTCTCAATGTGCTGGATTAAGGTCTGGCTTTTGTACTGGGGTAGGACCAAAATCCGAAAGAGTTCGGAATTAATGCAATTGGAGAGCGAGAGATCGGCCAAAAGATAAATACCCCCAAAGGGGATGGCCGGTTTCGAGCGGGACTGGGTCAGCGGCATAAGGCGCTCGCCTTTGCCGCCAGCCATGATTAAGGCCATAACGTTTTTCATAAAAAGCTTACCTTTATTTTAGACCGGCGTAAACTTTAGGCCATTTGGAACTTAAAAGACGCTATAGACGATTTATTATTATTTTATAATTAAAATATAAGTTTTGTTATTTTAATATCTTCTATATTATAATCTTTATTTGATTTTTAGCCATTTTTGCCCCTTTTAACCGTCAGCCCCAAAAATTGGCTCGTTTGGTTAAGGGCCTTATTGTCTCGTTTGGTTAAAGGCCCTATTGGCCCATTTGGTTAAGGGTCTTTGAAGTCTTTTTAAGTTTTTTTAATTGTTTTGGTCGCGACTTTAAGGCCTTTTTTTTTGAGGCCTAAATTAAGGGCGAAGGCCAAAGAACTAAACGGCGAAACCACTCGCGCCCCGGGAAGATCTCACAAGTCATGGGGTATTAAGGCTAAGAGCCTTTGTTCTTCCCGCGTTTGGGCTTCCTCGTCGGCTGGGCCTTTACTGTGGTCGTAACCTAAAAGATGGAGAGTCCCGTGGATTAAGTAGAAGTAAAAAACCTCGCCCATGGTTTTGGCCGCGGCTTCGGCTTCTCTGGCCACGGTCTCTAAGGACACGGCCACGTCCCCTAAATAAGAGGCTTTTTCCCGGGGAAAGGGGAGTCCACTAGGAAAAGCCAAAACATTAGTCGCCTTGTCTTGGCCTAAAAATTGGCGGTTTAGCTCGCGCAGCCCCTGGTCGTCGGTTAAGAGGACGGACAAGGAGGCCTCCCCCCGACCTAAGGCTTTTAAGACGGTCTTAAGACGCCTTTTGACGCTTAAGGGTCTAATGGGCCAGGCGTTTTGATTGTTCGCCAGAGATATGCCCATATATAACCTTGGATTTCACGACCTGCTCGTTACGCGCGGCTTTGGCCACCACTGGATAAGCGATGCGGTGGTGGTAAATACCCACTAAAATGTTGTTGAAGACTCGGATTGTGTCGGTCACGTCCTTTAAGACTAGATCGCTCGCGTCGAGCTGGCCGTCGTCAAAAATTCGGTTGATTAAGGTTCTGACTAGCTCTCGAATCTTGGTGGGGGTTGGTTCGGTTAAAGTTCGAGTGGCCGCCTCGCAAATGTCGGCCAGCATGACTAAACCGGCTTCTTTGCTGGCGGGTTTGGGCCCAGGATAACGGAAGTCCCCCTCGTTAACCTCTGGGGAGTTGGGTCCTTTGCGCTCTATGGCTTTGTGGTAAAAAAAGGACATCAAAGAGGTACCGTGGTGCTGCTCGACGATATCGACGACCGAGGGCGGCAAACCATTGGCTTTGGCCATTTCCACCCCGTCTTTAACGTGACCGACTAAAACCAAAGCCGACATGGTGGGGGTTAAGCTCTCGTGCTTGTTTTCGCCTAATTGGTTCTCAATAAAGTACAAGGGTTTTTTGATTTTGCCAATGTCGTGGTAATAGGCTCCGACGCGGGCTAAATGGTGGTTGGCTCCAATGGCCTCGGCCGCGGCCTCGACCATGCTGCCGACAATGACCGAGTGGTGGTAAGTCCCCGGGGCCACCAGCATTAATTCGCGTAAAATAGGCCGGTTTAAGTTGCCTAGCTCCATTAGCTTTAAGTTGGTGGTAAAACCCAAAGTCATCTCAAAGAAGGGGACTAAACCGCTGGCTAAAACCCCGGACAATAAGCCAGACAACAAAGCCGCGTCCAGGTCAAAGAGAAACTGCGAGGCGAAAATACTGTCCCCATTAAATATGGCCACCCCCAAGACCGTTAAGCAGTTGACCAAAGCGGTCAAACCCGCGGCCGGAATAAGGCGGCCACGTTCGCTAATGTGTTTTAAGCGCCAGTTAGCGATCATTGAGCCATTACAGATATAAACAAAGGCCGTTAAAGTGTCTAAAGGCGAGACCGCGGCCGCGGGGAGGGAGCTTAAGAACGTTATAAATATGGTGCGCCTTAAACCCAAAAAAATGGAGCCAATAATGGCCATGGTGGCGAAGGGCATGGCCAAGAAGACGGTATGGATCTCAATGTTGTCGAAGCTGTGGGTCAGGTTGCGGCCTAAGCGGGCGGCGGACCAGGCCATAAACAGGATCATGAGGATCAAGACCGCGACCAGGATCTGCTCGCGGTTGGTGAAGAGGTATTTCTTCTCTAAGGCCGAGACGGTTTGGGAGACCCCCATATAGACTAAAAAGATGGCGAGGAGGCCCAAGGAGGATAAAAGCCAGCGGCGGCTTGCGGTATTTTCCCGTAAGGCGTTTAATTTTAAGTTAATTAAGGGCGTGACCTTTTCGCCTTCTCGGGCCAGGATCTCGCCTTCGGCCACGTAATGGCGGATCTCTTTCACCGCGGTTACGGCTTGAAAGCGTTTTAAATCCAGTTTTTCTTGATCCAGGGTAAGGTTAGGGGTCAAAGAGGCTAAGACCAAGCGGCCAACCAAGCGCCCGTTTAAGAAGTGGGACTCGAGTTCCATCAGCCTGGATCTTGAGTTTATGAGGTATTTGGCCCTAGATTTGGTGAGTAAAGAGTCGTAAGAGGTAAAATTAGCCACCCCTAACCCTAAGCGGTCGACCTCCACGGTCCGCCCGCTAAACTGATTTAAGTCCTCGCGGTCTTCTAAGACGCCTTGAGTCATAAGCTCTAAAGTTAACCAGGCCACGGCCCTTTCGAGGTTCTCGTTAAAGCCACTGGCCACGGTGGCGGCTAAGAGTTCGCCTTGGTCGGGGCTGGAAAAAAAAGTCGTAAACTCGTCGCGAAATTTTTGGGGAATCTGACCGAGGCTGGTTAGGTACTCGCGGCCTTGACGAAAAAGACGCCGGATCTGGCCAATGACCAGATCGGTCTTACGCTCGTCTAGGATAAAGATCGGGGCCGTCTCTTGATAAGCGGTTAAACGAGCCGCGGCCGTGGCCGCGGGATCCGGGGCCATGACCTCGCGGTCGGCCCTTATCGTCCGCTCGGCCACCGCGCCGACTCGGTACCTCTCAGGGGCGGGATTGGTTAAAAATACCGTGGTCAGCGCGATGGCGACCACAAAACCCACCCTTAAGCCTAAACTCGCCGGGGCGTTGAGCCGCCGACTAAGGTTCCAGGAGTGGGCGAAGGGGCGACCTTTGAAAGGCCACCGTTTGAGAACGTGGCTAAACCAATCCATAATTATAGGCTCTAAAAGCCTTCCTTTCTAAGCGAAAAACACCCTTTTAATTAAAAAAAAGATTAAAAAGGCGGTTTTTAGCTAATCCAGCCCTTTTTAGGTCTTTAACTTTAAGTCGGGAGAAAGGCTGGACCCATGACGGTCGTAGGCCTCTAAAATAGCTCGGACAAGGGGCCGACGGACCACGTCGCTTTCTTTTAAGCGACAAAAACAAACGCCCGGGACCCCCGGCAGAATCTCCATGGCTTGCCAAAGGCCGCGGGGCTGGGCGGGCGGCAGATCGCTTTGGTCGGGGTCGCCGGTGACCACGGCCTTGGAGCCTGGGCCTAAACGGGTTAAAAACATTTTCATTTGAGCCGGGGTGGTGTTCTGGGCCTCGTCTAAAATAACGTAAGCCCCCGACAAGGTCCGACCTCGCATAAAAGCCAAGGGGGCCACTTCTAGCTGTTTACGCTCCCAAAGTCGGTTAAACTTCTCGGCCGGGGCTAACTCTAAAAGGGCGTCGTAGAGGGGGCGTAAGTAAGGGTCGATCTTTTCGGTCAGATCCCCGGGCAGAAAACCCAGCTTTTCCCCGGCTTCCACGGCCGGGCGGGTTAAGATCAAACGGGCCACCTCGCCTTTTTGGAGGGCGGCCAGAGCCATGGCCACGGCTAAATAGGTCTTGCCCGTGCCCGCTGGCCCTAAGCCAAAGACCAGCTCGTAACGGTTTAGGGCCTCTAAGTAAGCTTTTTGGCCAAAAGTCCGGGGACTAACCACGGTCGAGTTTAGCTCAATCTTGGGGCCGCCAAAAAAGTCGTCGACGTCCAGCGAAGGGTCTTGCCTCAGCAAGGTGGCCAAACACTCCACCTCAAAGGGACTAGGGGCGGGCCCGGCGATGGGCAGACGTTCTAAAGCGGCTAAGGCTTTTTGGGCTAAGGCGACTTTGTCTGGGTCTTGGTCGCGAAAAAGGATCTCCTCGCCTCTTTGGCCAAATAAAAAACCCAGGCGCGTGGCTAAGATCTTTAGATTGCGCGAGTCGGGCCCTAAACGGGCCCGCCGCGCGCTCTCGGAGTTAGTTACGGTTTTGCTCACTTTAAGCCACCGCCGAGCCAATGGCCGCGTAGATCATGAGGGCGGCCACGTCGTTGGCTGAGGTCACCACTGGCCCGGAGGCTAAGGCGGGATCCACGTTTATGGCTCGAAAAAACAAGGGGGTGATAGCCCCTAAAAAGGCCGAGACCAAAATAGCCGCCCCTAAGGATAGACCCACGGCCAAACCCAAGCGGGGAGCGGAGCGTAAGGACCCGGCGATGAGGGTGATAGCCAGGCCAAAGACTAAAGCCATAACCAAAGAGACCTTCTGCTCCATGCCCAAGCTCCGAAAGATGAGACCTTGGCCAATGCGGCCAGTGGCCAGGCCGCGAACGGTAATGGTGGCCGACTGCGAGCCCACGGCCCCGGACAGGCTCATAACCATGGGCACGAAGGCCACTAAAGCCATGGTTTTCTGAAAAGAGGCCTCAAAATATTTCAGGATAAAGCTCGTGACCAAGCCGCCGCCTAAGTTAAATAAAAGCCAGGGCAGACGTAAGCTGGCCCGTTTAATGGCCCCAGAAGTGTAAACCTCTTCCTCCGAGGAGCCGGCTAAGCGGTAAAAGTCCTTGTCCGTCTCCTCGTCGACCACGTCAATGATGTCGTCGACCATGATCCGACCCAAAAGGCGATTCTGACTGTCGACGACCGGGGCTGAGCGCACGTCGTACTTGCGAAACTTCTGGGCCACGGCTTTCTGGTCCTCGTCCACTCGCACGACTAGACCTGGGGCTTTCTGAATGAGCTGACTCAAAGTCTCGTGGGGATAGGCTAAAAGAAGATCTTTAAGGCTAATCTCTCCTTGGAGAGCCCGGGCTTGGTCGACCACGTAAATAGAGGTCAGATCCCCTAAGTCCTCGGAAGCCGCCCGGATGTCGTTAATGACTTTAGCCACCGTGTCTTGGCCCGAGGCGGCGACGAGCTCCAGCTGCATTAAGCCCCCGGCCGTCTCCTCGTCGTACATTAGTAAACGACGAACTTCCTCGGACTCCTCGTCGCCAATGGCCTTTAAAACTTCCTCGGCCGCCGCCTCGGAGAGATCGCCCACGATGTCGGCCGCGTCGTCCGAGTCCATCTCGGCCACCATCTGGGTCAGCTTGTCCCGGGGGAGGCCTAAAGTCACCTGGTCGCGGCTGGACTCGGACAACTCGACCAAGACCTCAGCCGCTTGAGCCACGTCCAGTAGGGACATGACCTTAATGGTGTCCTCCATGTCTAAAGGACTTAAGGCCTCGGCCACGTCGGCGGGGTGGAGAGTCGACAAAAGTCCGGCGAGCTCGTTTTCCCGGCCTTCCTCTAAAAGAGGCTGGAGATTGAGAACCGTGGAGGTCATGGGTTTAGGAATAAAAGCCGTCACTATTAATATAGTTAGTTAAAGGCCCGTTTAGCTGGCGGAAAGACCAGCTCTAAGGGACCTTGGGGACCTAAAAAACCTAAATCTTGGCCATTCCACTCGGCTCTTAAGGCCTGACCGTCGCCCACGATTAAAGCGATGGACTTTTGGCTGTCAAAGGCTTGGCTCTGGCCTGGTTGAAAGTAGACAAACCGCTTAGACCCCTCGTCGTCGATTAAGATCTGAGTCCAGGTGGCTTTGACGGCCTTTAAAACCAAACGCCCCCCAGGTTGGGGTGGAGTCTCGGTCGCGGCGCTGGCGGGGCTCGCGGCGGGTTTAGCGGGGCTCTCGGCCAGGGTCGCGCTCAGCTGGGCGGCCTGGCCTTTGGGACTGACCTTAGCCGCGACCGGAGTTTGGGCGCTGGCCGGAGCCGAAGCTCCGGCCAGACGCCCTAAGAACGGTAGGTACTCGATGGCTAGCCCGCGAAAGGTGGGGTTTAAAAAAAACAAAGTCGTGGCCACGGCTAAGATTAAGACGACAACGGCCAGGCTATAGCTTAAGCCCGAGCCGCTCTCCTCTAAAACGTCGGTCCCCACGTAGCGGTTCTGGAGGGGTTTGGCCGGGGACTCCTCGCGATTGCCGGACAAGCGCCGGTACTCGCCTAAGAAGAGTTCGGGATCGACGTTAAAGGCCCCGGCGATGGTTTTTAAAAATCCGCGGGCGTAAACTGGGGGCAGGTGGGCGAAGCGACCTTCTTCCATCTTAGCGATTTGATCGACGGTCACTCGGGTTTTGGAGGCCAGATCGCTCCGGGTCAGGCCGGCTTTTTCCCTTTCATCGGTTAAGAGTTGACCTAGGCTATCTAAAACAAGGCCTTCGGGGTGATTTTTATCGGGCACGTAAGCTCCAAGCTTTGGTTACTTAAGCGTTAATTAAAGGGAAAAATTTATAGGGTAATCCGGATTATAGCCTTGCTACGGAGCTCAGCCATCCACGCGTCGAATTTTTGCCGCAGTTTAATTTGCTCCAATTGCCGCCGAGCCGAGTTTCTATCGGCCTCGGTAAACTCCTCTTTCTGGTCGCGGCCTTTTTTCTCTGGCTGAGGCCGAGGTTTGGGGGCCGCGGCCACGGTGGTCATGAGTAAAACCGCCTGGCCTCCATTTAAGGGATCGCTAATTTGGCCCGGGGTTAGTTGCCGGGCCACGGCTTGTAGTTGAGGTTGGAGCTCGCCGACGGTCAGGTTATCGCCCGCGTCCCCGCCATTGTCGCGACCTGGGCCTTGGGAGTAGCGGGTGGCGGCTTCGGAGAAAGGTAAGCCAGCCTCGATCTCGGCTTTAATCTGGCGAGCCTTGGCCATGACCTTATTGGCTTGGGCGGGGGAGGAAGCCAGAAAAATCAGTAAAACCCGGTCATTGTCCCCTGAGCCCATCCCCGGTAAAAGGGACGTGTCGACTTTGGGACCCTCGCCCCGTAAAAAAGCCGTGATCTCGGGTTCGGTGATGACGATCTTGCTCATGATCCGGAGGCCTAAGATCTTGTTTTTTAAGAGCTCCATCTTAAGGCCCGCCCGAAAGGCGGGCAGGTTGGTGCCCCCTTTAGTTAAGGAAGCCTTAAAGGTCTCGGGGGTGAGCTTGTTCTCCTCCATTATGGATTTAATGGCCTCGTCGATCTCGCTTTCCGTGACCATGATGCCTTGGCGTTTGGCGTCTTGGTTGACCAGCTCTTGCTCGACTAAAAGACCCAAAACCTCGCGCTGGACGTCGCCACCCTTTTGGACGATGGCGTCTTTTTGGGCTTGAGGCAGGATTTTTATCTGGGCTTCAAGTTCGCTTAAGGTAATAACTTCCCGGTTTACCTGTGCCACGATGCGGTCAACGACCGGCGCGGCTAGAGCCAAAGAGCTTTTAGCCAGCCAAAAGACGGCCATTAATAGAAAAAGCGGGAGGCCTAACCGCGAAAAAAGCGGCTGGCGGTTAGCGAACTGGGGGGTGGTCATGGCGTTAATCCTTCAAAACCCCGTTTTAGTGGCCAAAGAAAGAGCCTTTTACGCGTTATAGGCTTTTTTACCACGGCTTACGGGGGCGAATTCGCGGCCTTATGGCGGAATTTTTGGCTCCATTTGTTTGGAGATTTAAATTTTATAAAACTTTAATTTATAAATAAATAAACATTTAATTATAAAATATAAAATACTAAAACGGTCAAAAAAATTGAGCGTTAAGTATAGTTATTATAGCTGTAATGATTAGTTCCGGTCGGGCCAAAGCCTTCGCTTAATATTATAGTTCAAAGGCCTTAAAATCAAGTTTTTTCCATAAAAGGACCTGTAATCGGCGGGTTGGCCTAAAAAAAATGGCCAAAATTAAAAATCTGGCCTCTGGCCAAAGCAAATTGGCGCCTAATATTGTTAGAGAGTTTTTAGGTATTATTAAGTAATTAAATGACTATTTATAACTAATTTAATATATTTTTTAGAGACTATTAAGAAATGTTTGAGGCCCCAAAAAAAGAATGGCCATGGACCAAAAATAGGCTTGATTAAATGGCTGAAATAATTTATGTTTAATGATATTTAAGGCGGTTTTTGAATATGCCAAGAAAAATAGTTATTACTCAAGAAGAATACGAAAAAGCGCTTAAGTTACGAGAAGAGTCCAAAGACGACCCTTTAACCATGCGCATGGCCTTGGTCGTAATCTGGTTCTATAACCATCCCGACTCCACCTCCGTGGACGTGTCCGAGATTTTTGGGGTCACCCGGGGGGTTCTTTTTAAGGATCTGCAATATTTCCGCAACCCGGCGACTGTCCCCAAAAATCGGCGTAAAAAGAGGCTGTTGAGTTGAGCCTGAAATATATCCAAAAAACATCTTAAATATTTATTATCTGATCAGAAGAAGGATCTTTTTTTTCATTTTTTGATCTTTTTAGACATGTCTAAAAACTCCTTAAAATTTCTAAAAAACACTAAAAAATATAAAAATCACTTTAAAAAAACTACAAAACTCATAATACTTCTTACAGTCTCTTAAAATACCACGTAATAACAACATAAAAATAAACTAAGATGCTATAATAACCTACTAAAATCCCATAATAACCATTTAATAATCTCATAAAAATCTATAATACTCCTTTAATAATATCATAAATAACGGTTAAAAACCATCCAAAAACTCACCAAAAATACCATAAGAACCACCTAAAAACCACTTAAAGACAACTTAAAGACAACTTAAAAAACCGCTTACACCACCTAAAAACTCCTTAAAATCCAATAAAAACATCATAAAAACCACTAAAACACTAATAAGAATACTATAAAAATTACTGAAAAACAAATAAGAACGCCTTAAAATCAACCCAAAAAACCATGAAAAGAGAGTCATTACTTTTAAGTTTTCGGCTGAAAATTGGCTCGCTGGTCCTTTTTAGGTCGCGGGGTTTATCTTGCCTTTTTTTGAACTCTGGGTTTTAGGCCGGCTTGAAGAGGTTAGGGAGGGGCCAAAATTTTTTGGCTTTACGGTTTTAACGGTCGAAGAATTTTGGTTAAAATCGACAAAAAATCATAGCCTTTCTAGCTTGACCCGGCGATTGTCTTAGAAATTGGAAAAATTCTTGAGATTTTAGGATATAAGCTAATCGCTTCTTTTGCAACTTCAATATATTGTATCTAAGCGCTCCGGCCATAATTATAAGAGGGACTAACCTTAAGGCTGACGGTTTTGGTGATTTTTGGAAAATATTGTGTCTAAGAGGGCTGGCCAAAATTATAAGGGGGGACTTACCTTATGGCTTCCGGTTTTGGTGATTTTTGGAAAAAGATCCGCTTTATGTTAGTATCGGTTTATAGGGTCCATTTTTTATGAAATCGGCCTTATTTTTTGACGGTGATTAGTTGTCAACTACCCGCGACTACAGTCGAAGGCTTGAGGAACTTTTTGGGTTGACCAAGGAAAGCGGTCCTAGCGCGCGATAAGTTGTTATTTAAGTTTAAGGCCATACGTTGGAACGCGTCCTATAAGTTCTAACCTCTTAAAGCTCCAATCGCGGACAATCGCCAAAAAGCCTTAGGCGCCTTTTGATTGGGGCTAAACGTCTTGGATAACGATCCTCCAAAAAAGGGGAACGAACAAGGTTCCTTTCGGACTTTTTATTTATTAGCTCCCGCGCAAGGCCTCAGGAACCATAATTTCCTCTCCCGACTGAAGTCGAAGGTTTCTTTTTTGGAGTTTTTATGAAATTCGCGATCCAAAAGGTATTCCTCTTTTTCTCCCTCTTTGTTTGCCTCTTTTTTGGGGTTGGCTCCAGTTCTGTTTGGGCCCAGAATCCTTTTGGGCCGCCTTTGGGGGGAGGGATGGGCCCGACGACTGAGCGCGAATCTTTGCATATGAACACCATCGGGGCTTATAGCGCGGGTTTTGTTCTCCAGTCCTTTGGCTATATTGGCGTTTTAGCCGACGTTTTGAGCCAAAACGTTTACGAGCCAGACGTCGTCAGAAGCATGCTGATGGAGACGGTCTCCTTTCTGTCCAACGCCAACCAGCAACTGATCCTTTATCAAGAAAAAAATATTAAGATGGGGCAGGCCGACCAGCAGTTTATCAACGGCATCAGCGACATCATTAAAGATCTGACCGCTGAGGCCGAGGCTCTGGCGGCTTTCGCCCAAAGCCACGCTAAAGCGGATCTAGATAGTTTTAAGGCCTCGCGCGAAAAAGCTTGGGAAGGCATAAAAAAGACTTTAGGCGTTAGTTAACTTTCTTTTAGTTGTCAATAGATTCTATGGCGGATATTTTCACTCATATTAGCTATAAATCTAGGTCTCGCGGTTTATATTAGCAAGATCTTCAATTTTGACACGCTCGTAAAAACCTCCTTTTAAATTTTTAAGTGGCGTTATATACAATATATTTGGCCGTTCTAACTATAAATAAGCTTATATAGTAGATTTACACACTTAAATTGGTCAAAATAAGTTTTTTTACGAGGCTATCGAGTTTAACGGCCGCTCAAAATTCTTTTTATTTTTAAAGACTCATGTATATAAAATATATTGGTGGTCACATAATTTTTTGCTTGCTTTATATAACAGTTAGAAGATGAAAAAAATTTCAAAATATGGTTTTTTGAAACTTTTTTCAAATTGTTAAGGGCTTATTTAGCAATCTATTCCGTTAAAAAACTTCAAATTATTTTTTTTTAGTGACTACGTTAAGTCTTTAATAAATATCTTCATGGTTTTTAGCTCTAAAAGTTATTTTTTTAAGTTTTAGTCTAATTTACCGTGTTTAAATATATAACTTTTGGTGAAACATGCAATTTGACTACAAACCTAAGGGAGTTTGCCCTAAACACTTGAGTTTTAATCTTAAGGAGGGGATCTTAAGTGGAGTCGAGTTTGAAGGCGGCTGCCCGGGCAATTTGTCGGCCGTGGCCGTTTTGACCGAAGGTCGGCCGGCTTTAGAAGTGGCCCAGATCCTAAAAAACGTCAAATGCGGGCCTCGAAAAACCTCTTGTCCAGCGGAGTTGGCCAAAGCCATTATGAGCGCCTTAAAAGAAGAGCGACCCTTGGCTAAGGTCGCGGACTCTCTGGCTAAAGACTCGAACTCGGCGATTAAAACCCTAGACGTTAAAGCCGCCAAAATCTCAGAGGCTAAAGCCGCCAAAGCCAAAGCGACTAAAACTCCTAAAACCTCATCGGCTAAAGCTCCCAAAATCCCAGAGGCTAAAGCCGCCAAGGCCAAAGCGACTAAAACTCCTAAAACCTCATCGGCTAAAGCTTCCAAAACCCCAGTGGCTAAAGCTCCTAAAACCAAAAGCTAAAACCCTAAGTGGTTAAAAGGCCTTAAGGCTAAACCAGTCAAATAACTCCGCTCGCCCAATCTGGCTAGCCAAAAAAATCGCGACTATATTTCCCCCACCCCTTTTTAGTTAAGGTAGCGATATGGTCCCGCCAAAAAACATGAATGATTTGTCCCTTGACCCGATTTTGGAAATTCTCGCTATTTTTGGGGTTTTAAAGGCGGCGTTTTGTGGTCGTGTTTTGGTTGGTTTGTGGTTTGCTGACCAGATTAGGGTCCCTAATATATCATTACGAAGTTTCCCCAGACTCGGACCAAGAGGCCCAGGCGAGGACTTAAAGAGCTAGATATTTGGCTAGACGCCTATTTCTCTGGCCAATGTCCCGAGCCCTATTCGCCAATCGCTTATCAGGCCAGCCCTTTTTCGCGAGAAGTTTAAGAACAGGTTAAAGCTATTCCCTATGGCGAAGGCTGGACTTACGGCCAGATCGCGAAGAATATCAGTAAAATAGGCTCAAACCCAAACGCTTGCCGGGCCGTGGGTCAAAATTCTTTAATTCTCGTTAGCCCTTGCCACCGGGTGGTTGGCGCGGGGGGCAATTGGTAGGCTTTGGGGCGGGCGTTAAGAGAAAAAAGGGCCTTTGGCTTTTGGAGGGTTCGGAGGGGGACTTTAAAGACCGGGAGAAAGACGACGGTTACCAATACTCGGAAGAGGCGTTTATGTTCTAAGAAATAAGGGCGGATTTTGGCGGCGATTTTAGCGTAAGGTTAGCCACCACGCCTTTAGGGCGACCCGCTAATTTTCGGCTATTAACTGGCTTACTAAATGACCTTTAATCCGAGAAAAAATTGTCAATTATTTGCACATATTTGCTATAAATTATAAATACTATAAAAATGTAGAGTTTAGGCTGTTAATTATGGTTTTATTTTAATAAATTAATCATTAGAAAGTAAAATAAGTCGATTTAAATATTCAAAATATTATTAACTGGTTACCTAATAGGCTTGTCAAATCAATTTTAGCTCGTCCTTTTGGCGTTATTAAAAAAAAGCCTAGAAGGGAAAATCCTCGGTTAAGGTCTCGTCCTCGGTTTCAATGACCACGGGTAAATCGGCGGTTTGGTGGATTAAGAGCCCCGTCACTCGGATGGCGCTAATGGGCCTAACCGGGCAGGCTTGTTGACAGGCCCCGCAGCCGACGCAGAGATTGTCCCTAATAAACGGCTCTTCCCGATCTAAGGGGGTCATGGTCATTCTAACCGCCCCAGTCGGGCAGAGTTCGGCGCAGGCCCCGCAGCTGGTGCCGTTTTTAACGATAACGCACTCGGCGCGCTCAAACGTAACTTGCCCTAAGCGGGTTCTATGCTTTTCCTCGACCGACAGGGGCCGTAAAGCCCCGGTGGGACAGATCTGGGCGCACAAGACGCAATCGTATTGGCAAAATCCTTGATAAGGATCTAAGACCGGACGATCCCACAAAGCGGGATGGGTTACGGAGCTAGGAACCAAAGCTTGGTTAGGGCAGAGTCGAACGCAGCCGTGACACAGGCTACAGTGAGCCCCGAAGTGAGCCAAAGACAAAGCCCCGGGCGGGAGGATCGGGGCCGCGTCCGGTTGACCTAAGGTTTTGGCGCGTAAGGTTTCTGGAGCTAGCCAAGACCCAAAGGCTAAAACCCCGAAAGCGGCTTGACTTAAAAAAGACCGGCGGCTTTGGACGGGTAAAGCTCGCGGGGCGCTGACTCTACCCCAGCTAAGAGAGCCATTAGGGCAGACGGCGAGGCAATCAAAGCACAATAGACAGCGACCCCGGTCTAGGGTTTGAGTCTGGCCGTCAACGCAAAAAGCGGCGCAAACCCGACTACAAGCCCCACATTTTAGACAGTTCGCCTTAACGCTAAGATGAAAAGGCGAGGCCAGGGCTAAGATTTTTAAAACCAAACCCGTTGGACATAAAAAGTCGCAAAAGCTGCGGCCCCGCCAAAAGGCTAAGATAATGACTCCAAAAAGGAGAAGATTAGGGCCAGCGTAGACCAGACTTTTGGAGACTAAAAGGCTATAAGGCTCGAGTAAGCCAAAAAAGGTTGAGGCCCCAAACCAAAAGGCGATTAAGGTTAAAAGAGGGATGAGGACGCTTTTGAAGGTAAAAGGTTTATAGCGAAAACGTCTTCGACCAAAAAGACCCTTAAGGCGGCTGACTAGATCCATTAAAGCCCCTAAAGGACAGACAAAACCACAGAACCAACGGCCAAGGAAACAAGTTAATAAGGCCATGACCGTGACTAGGGCTATGGTCTTGGGGTCGCCCCCAGACGCCAAATGAGCTAAAGCCTGACCAAACTGGAATCGAGCGAGAAAGGCCACCACCTCGGACAGGGGCCGAGGATTTAAAAAGGCCAGGAGCAAAAGGGCCAGAAATCCATAGGCGAGAAATCGCCGGAGCCAGGGCAAAGCTATCTTTAGGGAAATTTTTTTATTTAAAGACATAACTTAAGGCGTTATTTAAGAAAAAAGGCTTTTAAACGACTAGTCTTTGGACGTTTAATTTTGTCAGATCCGCCTCGCCTAAGCCAATCTTCGCCGCTCGCGCGATATAGTCTGGGACCCTTAAACCAGCGGCCTCGACGATCTTAGCGCAAGCCGCGTCGGCCGCCACTGGATCTGGGGAGACGACTAGCATTTGACTGGCCAAGTAGCGCGAGTCGCCGTAACCGCGAGGGCCGCCATTAAGCATGACTCGAGCCGCGTCGACGACATGGAGGGTGGGTTTTTTGTACAAAAACATCTCCGGGATGGTCTCGTCTAAGCCTTGACGATGGAGGGGTCGGCGGTCCCAGATGGCCCCCATGAGGTTTTTTAAGGCCGCGGTCATCTTGGCTCCCCCGTGGTGCTTTAAGACCGGGACGTTGATAATCGCGTCCGCCTCTAAGTAAAGCTCGTGATACTGGATGGTTTTTAAGTACTCGGCCCCGGGGACCTCAACTTTTTGGTAATAGCCTTCCTGGTGGGCGGGAGCGACGGTGGCTCCAGCCTCGGTCGCGGCTTTCTCGAGGCCCGAGAGCCGGTAAGCGTCGTTCCAGTTGTCGCAAGTGTTGTCGTAAACGTAAACTCTTTTGGCCCCTAAGTTTAAGACGTTTTTAATAATATGGGCGATAAGGGCGGGGTTGGTGTTGGCCGCTCCTTCGGGGGCGACGGCCCAGGCCATGTTAGGTTTAATTAAAACGGTTTGGCCTTTTTTGACGAACCTCTCTAAACCACCTAAAGCGGTGAGGCTCTTGTCGAACATGGCCGGCAGATCCGCGCCTTTGGTGGCCACTAGATTGGGGAGGCCCGGGGTTTGGGCTAAGGCCTGGCTAAGAGGGTTAAGACGACTCCCTAAACTCACGGCTAAAGCGCCGCTAGCTAAGGTTTTCAGAAAAGTCCTTCTGTTCATTAAAAAAGTCCTCCAAAAAAGCCAAAAAGGCCGCTTAGGGCCAAAAAAAGGCATTCGCTTAGATCGGACAGGATTGGGGAGAAAAAACAGAGTTGTGGAATGGGGTAACGCCACAAAAGAACGCGATCCATTTTTAATAACCCGATAACTATAGCACAAGTTAGAGCGCTTAAAAAAGAAAAAATACGTTTTTACGACCACTTAAAAAGAAAAAGTCTGGTATTACGGATTAACAGCTGGAATTTATTACAAAATCGCCTTGGATAAGGTTTTAGAAAAAAACAAAAAATATTTAGGGTCAGGGCCAAAAACCAAGCTAAGGGGTCGTCTTAGGGCCTTGAAACGATATTTTAAACTTAGCCATAGGGAGCCTTAAGGGAGCGGCTTATGATTTTTTATTAAAGAGGAGGGCGGGCGAAACTTGGAGGTTTAAAAAAATGTCTTGTGAGGGGACGGCCCTAAGAGTTTTAACGTATAAAACGTTTTTTTACTTTTTTTATCGCTAAGTAGCAGTTTTTTTGGTATTAAATAATTATAAATCGATGTTTTATGGTAAATTAGCTAAAAAATGTCCTTTAAAGATTTATTCCCTCTAAAAACTCTATCTCCTCTAAAAGATCTATCCCTTCAAAAAAGCTCCGTCCCCTCAAAAAAGCTCCGTCCCTTCAAAAAAGCTCCGTCCTCTCTTAAAAGCTCCGACCTCTCTTAAAAGATCCGTCCTCTCTTAAAAGATCCGTCCTCCCAAAAAGAACCGCTCCCTTAAAAGCTTAAGGGGCTTTGGGAGCGGTCAGGGGCGAAAATGATATTTAAGATATGATTTATGATTTTAAAGCTTTAAAGGTAAAAAGTTTAAAGCGAAAAAGCCAGTAAAGTAAAATAACTTAAGAGAAAATACTATTAACTAGACCTTAGGCTTAGCTTCAGGGGATTTAACCCCGTTTAGGCTTTTAATGGGTTCTAGCGGCGGCTCGTAAGACCCTAAGACATGGCATTTTTCGGCTTCTTGGCTTAAGGCTTGAACCGCGGCCGCGACTTTTTCCTCAAGAAAGTGGCCCTCCAACTCTAAGAAAAACAAGTATTCCCAGGGGCTTTTGGCGTTGGGTCGACTGTGAAGGCGGGTAAGGTTGACTCCAGCGTCGGCTAGGGGTTGGAGGCACTTGTAAAGACTCCCCGAGTTGTGGGGGGCGGCGAACCACAGTAAGGTCCGGTCATGGCCGGTGACTGGCCCATCGTCGCGGCTTAAGATTAAAAAGCAGGTCTGGTTGTGCTGGTAATCCTCTAGATCGCCGCTCATGACGTTTAATTTATAAAAAGTGGCTAAAGCCGGGTGACCAATCACCCCGTAGGAGTCGTCGTTTAAGGCTAAAGTGGCTCCAGCGGCCGTCGAGACCGTAGGCCGTAACTCCACGCCGGGCATATTTAAAGCCAGCCAGTTGCGGCACTGGGCCAGAGCCTGGGGATGGGAGGAGATGGTTTTTAGGCGGCTTAGATCCCCATGGGCGCTCATCAAAGCGAGGTTAACCCGTAAGTTTAGGGTGGCTTGGACCCGTAAAGTCGTCTCGGCTAAAAGGTCTAAGGTCTGACCAACAATACCCTCGGTCGTGTTCTCGAAGGGGACTAAGGCGAACTCGGTCTCCCCGGACTCGGCGGTTTTAAAGACCTGGGCTAAATCGTCGCTAGCCACAAAATGAGCCAGGCGGCCAAACTGCTTTAAGGCCGCGGCGTGGCTAAAGGTGCCGGCCGGGCCTAAGTAAGCCACCTTAGTCGGAGCCTGGGCTTCGCGACAGGCTTTAATAATCTCCGTAAAAATAGTGGCCACGGCTTGGGAGTTTAAGCCTTGGTCTGGCTCGACTTTTTGGGTTAAGCGGCTTAAAACCAGCCTCTCCCGGCCTAAGTCCATGATGGGCAGGGAGTTCTTCTTTTTGAGTTTACCTAACTCAATGGCGGCCAGGGCCCTTTGTTGAATTAGGGTCAGTAAATTGTCGTCTAGCTCGTCGATGCGCTGGCGTAAGGGGGTTAAGAGTTCATTTGGGTTAAGGGTCATAAAGCGGTTCTCACTGGTTTTCGGCTAACATGGGCGCGGCGGGCTCGATAGTGGAGATCCGCCGACCAAAATGGGGAGCTAGATCCCTTAAGCTCAGCATCAGCTCTTTGAATTCTTCCGGGTTTAAGGACTCTTCGCCGTCGCACAAAGCTTTAGCTGGATCGCAATGCACCTCGATCATTAGGCCGTCGGCCCCCACGGCTAGGGCGGCTTTGGACAAAGGAGCCACGTAATGGGCCTTGCCGCTGGCGTGGCTGGGATCGACGATGACCGGGAGATGGCTTTTTTCCTTAATGGTTAAGATCGAGGACAAGTCGAGAGTGTTCCGAGTCGAGGTCTCAAATGTTCTAATGCCCCGCTCGCAGAGAACCACCTGGGAGTTGCCGCCGGCTAAAATATACTCGGCCGAGCATAAAAACTCCTCCACGGTGTTCATAAGGCCTCTTTTTAAAAGAATGGGTTTGTTAAGCTGGCCTAACCGCTTTAAAAGAGAGAAGTTTTGGGCGTTTCTGGCCCCGACTTGGAGGACGTCGGCGTAGGAGGCCACCAGATCCACGTCCGTTGAATCCATAACCTCGGTCACGATGGCCAGACCAGTCAGCTCCCGGGCTTGGGCCAGCTTTTTTAAGCCTTCTTCGGCTAAACCCTGGAAACTGTAAGGCGAGGACCGAGGTTTGAAAGCCCCACCCCGGAGAATGTGAGCCCCGGCGACTTTGACGTCCCAGGCCGTGCCTAGCATCTGAGGATCGGCTTCCACTGAGCAAGGGCCAGCCATGACGATGAACTCTGGGCCGCCAATAGAGCAAGAGCCTAAAGAAATTACCGAGTTCTGAGGGTGGGTCAGGCGGCTAGTTAGTTTGTAGGCCGGCAGTTTAACGACTGGCGCGGGGGCCTTAGAACATGACGGATCCATTTTTTACGTCCTCCAAAAAAAAACCGCCAGCGATTTTTGGTTTCGCTGGCGGCCTAGAATTAAATATTTTATAGGCTTACTCAGACGAAACCTCGTTAAAAAAGCTAAAAAAGTAAAAATAGGTAAAGAAAGCGGTAGCCAGATCGCCGCCTAAGGCCAGAAAGCCTAAGCTGGGCCGGAAGAGGGAAAGAGCGGGGGTGGCGATTGTAGACATATAAATAAGACCAAAAAAAATAAGCGAGTTTTTGGCGAAAACCTTTAAAGGCTCTATTAAGCCCTATAAAGTAACTTGGCTAGTTTAGGCCTATCCTAAGGAGCCTGTCAAGACTTATTTTTAGAGGAGGGGTAAAAAAAAAGTAAAAACGTCCCAGCCAAATGGTTCGAAAAGGCTACGGCCGACTAAGTAACCCTCGATAGCCTTAACCTTTTGATTTTACGTGGGAAGGACCTTGGTCGAATCGCGTCTTTGGCCAAAAAGAAGAGGGGCGGGCCTTAACTGACGGGCTCCCTTAACCAACTCTTAAAGGCTGGGATGACGTTATTTTGGAATAGCGCCCCGCTAAAAAACCATATTAACGATGGCTTTATTTACCAGGCCTTTAGCTCGCTAAAACGTTAACTCTGGTCGGAATTTCGCTCTAGCTCTCTTTTGGGGCGGCGAAGAACTGGTTTTTAACGCCCAAATAGACGATCTTAGGCCTAGTTCTAACGTATATATGGTATGATGTCATTGACCTAAGAGCTTCGTTAAGAGGAAAAACTATCTGGGCGGCGTTCCTCAAAATCGTTAGCCGTCTATTTCGGCGGCCGAGGCCGAAGTCCAAGCCCATAGGGTCCGTCAAATCGAAAGGCTAGGGTCAGGCCCGTTTTTTAAAAAAAAACGCTCTAGCCTAAAAGCCTTAGTCCTATACTTTAGTATTTTTTAGTCAACCTTAGGGAAACTTTTTTCGTTTGTTTGGCTTTAAGCGGCTTAAAGGACCAAAAAAAGACAAGGCCTAAAGATGATGGCCTCGTTAAAAGCTATGTTTTGAAACTTTATACACGTACTTCTACTATATAAGCTGATATAAGGTTATAGCAACAACTATATATTGTATATAAATAAGCCATTAAAAAATAAAAAGGGGTTTTTACTTAGACATCAAGATCAGCCTTTAGCCTGAGCCTTTTTCGGTCAGAGCTTTAAGTTAAGGGCTACTTAGGTTAGCTCTACTTAAGTTAGCTCAACTTAGGTTAGCTCTAGGGCCTCTTCGTCGCCGTGGATGAGGCTTTTTAGCCAGGCGATGGCTTTTTTCGCGCTTTTTAAAACTCCCATCTCGACGACGTTAGAGACGCCTAAAGTCGAAAGCAAAAAGGAATCATGGCCTTTTAAGCTTAAACGAAAGGAAAACAAGGGCCATAATTCGCCTTTTTGGTCGCGCGCGGCCAGAACCGGGGCGGTTAAACGGCGACCAATGACGTAAGAGCCGGGTTCCAATTGGATCTCGGTCGGGCGCAGGAGAAATTTCCGGTAAGAGAAATAAAGGTTCTCCCCCCGCTTAAAAAGGCGGCCGAGGGTTCTTTTGGGAATTTTTAAAGTTTTCTTAGCTTTCGCGCTAGCGAAAGCTAAGATCCCAGCGTCAGCCGGGGGATCCGGCTGACGCCAGCGCCTAAAAACCAGATCAAAAGAAAACAACAACCCCCAAACCGAGAGCCGAAAAGACCAGCGGACCAAAATTATGGCCCCGCCTAAAACAATGAGGGCGGCGATTAGGCCTAAGGCCGGATGAATGGTCGCCAGAGCCCAGATCGCCCCCACCAAGGCCAGCCGAAAACCTTTTAATAAAGGCGCGACAAAGCTAGGGGCGATTAAACACAAAACGTTTAAAGAGTTGGAAACCAGCCAGACTATCCAGTAAATCACGGTCCCGACGACCGTGGCCAAAAAACTGACCAAAAAGCCGGGTTCGCCGCTCGCGGCGGAGTCAGCGGCCAGAGCGGGCTCGGCTAAAAATAAGCTGACCGCGACTTTAGCCGAAGGAGTCATAATGGAAGAGATCTCTGGGATAAAGGTTAAATAGCCTAAGAGCCCCCATAAGCTCATTGACCCCTCTTCCATGGCGGTTAAAAATTTTTGGAGGGGCTCGAATGGCATAAAGTCTTTGCCCAGAAAAAGGAGAAGGATGGCCCCTAAGCCTAAGATGAAGTACCCAGACGCGTAAAAAGGGGCCTTTTCTTTGTCTTTAATGGTAAAAAAACCATGGACTCCGCGAATCCAGAGAATAAACCCTGGAGAAATGGCCAAATTAGTCAAGGAGTCGAGGGACTCGATGTCTTCAATCGTCTCGGCTAAGTCAAAATCCTTCGCGGCGAGAGTTGGGCTTACGGCTCCGGGCCCGAGAAAAATCGCGGCCATGACGGCGACTATTATAATAGCGGCCAGAGCGAGGCCAGCGGTTTTCGGGCGAGTTTTTTTTCCCATTGGTCAGCCTTTTTGAAAGAAAAAAGATACGGGCGAGTTAAAATTTAGGGCCGGGCGACCTAAGACCAAAACCTAAAAAAACTCTAGTCCCACCATATTAAACTGGTTATTATCGTCAAATTAATATTTTTATAAAGAAAAATCAAGTCATTTATAGGCCATAATTTAAGCGATGTTTTATTATTAATATGATGTATTTTTTAGTCGTCAGATCGCTTTAGAAAATTATTTTAAGCGTAAGAAATATTTGTTTTGATATGTATATTTTAGATTATATAATATATATTATTGTAACAATAAATTTTTTTAAAAATATGGAATAAGAGAGGCATGGTTAGGGCGGGTGGAAAAATATATCGCCACAATTTAAAAGGTGTTGACGAGGGCGGCAAGTTTGACGCCTTCGTCAAAACTCCCTTTTAATTTTAGAGGGCTGGTTTATCCACGATATTAGTTGGTCGCGATAACTTTAGATTCGCGTTTATAGTAGAGCCACGCGCCTAAAATTTCAAAACCAGGGTTTTTACGAGGCCATCAAGTTTTAGCGATCCCGCTTTTTCTCTATTGTTTAATATGTTTTGCGACAAATTAATGGTTATTATAATTTTTTTACGTAATTTTATAATATATATAACTGTTTTCGTATTTTATATATTGTTTTATGATCTATCTAATGGATATAGTAATATATTTGATCACGTAGAGACGTATCTAAGGGGTTTCGCTACGTAACCTAAAACTGGTTTTTCGTTATTGGCCTATTTTTCGTTAAGATCCTTTGGTCAGTTGGTCAGTCTAGTTTTTTGAAAGGGATTTTTCGTAAGGGATTTTAAGGTTGGGTCACGTCGCCGTAACCGCCAGTTATTGTCTCGCCCGACCCTAGATTGACGATCTCCACTCGCCGGTTGCGGCCGTCTTCTGGATTAAGATTGGGCAAAGGCCTTGATTCGCCAAAGCCCTGGTAAGGCAAGCGCGAGGAGGGGATCTGGAAATTATCCATGAGATACCGCTGGACGGACAGGGCTCGGCGGCGCGAGAGATCCATATTGTATTCGTAAGAGCCAACCGAGTCGGTGTGCCCCTCGAGCCGAAAAACGCTCCCCGCGAGCTCGTTGGAGGTGAGAGCCCGGCCTAAAGTGGTTAAAACCCTTCTCGCCTCGGCGGTTAAAACGTCTTTGTCGAACTCAAAAAGCACGTTTAAGGCTAAACGCGGGGGCTCGTCGGGTTCGGGGAGATATTTTTCTGGGGGCGGCGTTCCTCCGCGGGCGATGGTTAAAGCCGCTCTTTGCTCGGGCGTATAAGCCGAACGGCGACTCTTGGGCCGAGTTAAGCCCTCGATCATCTGTCTTAAAGTTGGATCGTCTTCCCCGGTCAGGTCGGTTAAACGCCGCCGGTTTAAATAACGAAAAGGGTAGTTAACGAAGGTCCAGCGGGGGAGGGGAAAGTCGGAAAAAGGCGGTTCTTTAGACTCAAAGGCCCCGCTACCGTCATAGTCGACCACCTGGTAATCCCAAGGGTCGGTCAAGTCGTGGTCGGCCACGAAACAAAAAACCCGGCCATTATGGCTTAACCGTAAGACCCGCCCCTCTTCGTCGGGTAGAATAAACTCCTCGCGTCGGGTTTCCTCGCCCTCAACCGAGACGTCAAAGTCGATCATTTGGTCGGAGATCCGCAAAGCCCCATAGAGGGCTGGTTTGAGCCAACCATAAGGATAGTAATCGTGATGGTTGGTCATGGCCATTGGTTTATTTGGCCAAAAGAGGGCTAAAATAGCCATTAAAGCTAAAATAAACGGCCATTTTCGGAAAGAAAAGAACATAAAATCGCTCCGACCGACTTAACCGGGTCGCCCTCAAGCTTTCGGCTCTAAGTCCTATCTCTTATCGGCTAGAGCCGAAAAAAGTTGATTTTCTGGAAAAAGAGAGGTCCTTTGGCTCTTGACTTTTTGCCTTGAGCGCTTAATTTTAATTAAAGTCCTGGTCAGGTAGTCACGGGCTCCTGCCTTTTTTGGGGGCTTCAAGCGGTTTTTTTAACATTAAATTTTTTTCCTTAAACCAAAAAGCCTTAGCTAGTTCTCCAGCGACCTTTCAGTGGTTTTTGGCTTAACTACTGGTCCCTCTTTTTTTTTGGATCAGGCTAATAACCCCTTTAAGTCGCGCTCTTTAGGCTAGGAACTGGCTATAGGGCGATTAACTTTAGACTTGCCCTTGACCTTCTTAGCGGGTCTTTCTTGCCGTTTTTTTAAGGTTCGTTAATGTTATAACGCCCGAGATAATCGAGGAAGTCCTTTCAGCCACTGATCTTGTCGGCTTGGTTCGTCAATACGTGGATTGAAAATGGGCCGGGAACTCCTATAAAGATCTGTGTCCTTTTCACCTCGAGAAAACTCCCTCTTTTAGCGTGACCCCGGACAAACGCCTCTACCACCGCTTTGGCTATGGGGCTGGGGGCGACGCCATCGCCTTTAGGCGGGATATTAAAAAAATGTCTTTTCCCATTAGGCCTTGCGAGAGTTGGCTAGGCGCGAGGGGTGGCCCTCCCCAAGCCCCAGTTTCCAATTATGGCGGCGAAAAGCGGGTCGGGGCTAGCAAAACCAAAAGACTAGCCATTTGACCTTCTTAGCGGGTCTTTCTTGCCGTTTTTTAAGGTTCGTCATTGTTGTATTCGCGCGAGAAAATCGAGGAAGTCCTTTCAGCCACTGATCTTGTTGGCTTGGTTCGTCAATACGTGGATTTAAAACGGGCCGGGAGCTCCTACAAAGGCCTGTGTCCTTTTCACGCCGAGAAAACTCCCTCTTTTTGCGTGACCCCGGACAAAGGCCTCTACCACTGCTTTGGCTGTGGGGCTGGGGGCAACGCCATCAACTTCATGCGGGATATTAATAAAATGTCTTTTCCCGAGGCCATAGAGGCGTTGGCCAAGCGCGCGGGGGTGGCCCTGCCCAAGCCCCAGTTTTCCAATTATGGCGGCGAAAAGCGGGTCGGGGTCAGCAAAACCGATCTTTACGCGGCCATAAAAAACGCCACTTTTTTTTTCCAAGACCGATTATGGGGGCCCGAGGGTCGAGAGGCTTTGGCGTATTTACAAAGCCGCGGCCTGGATTTGGATCTGGTCAGGAGCCAGGGCTTAGGTCTGGCCGTCAACGATTGGCGGGCTTTACATAATTTTTTGAAAGCGAAAGGTCATAGCGACAAGGTCTTGGTGGACGCGGGTCTCATTAAAGCCCGGGGAGCCAACGAAAAAGACGGCTATTACGACGTTTTTCGGAATCGACTCATGATTCCCATCCGGGATCTCGAGGGGCGGGAGGTGGCTTTCGCGGGTCGAGTCTTGCCGGGCCAGGAACAAGAGGATGTCCCTAAATATATTAACTCGCCCGGCACGACCATTTATACTAAAGGTAGCCTTTTGTATGGCTTTCACCAGGCTCGTTCGTATTTACGGGCCGCGGGCCTGGTTTTTTTGGTGGAGGGCTATTTTGATTACTTGGCCTTAGTCCAGGCTAAGATTCCTAACGTGGTCGCGGCCATGGGCACGGCTTTAACCCAAGACCAGATTAACTTATTGCGGGGTCAGGTTAAAGAGGTCTATCTTCTTTTTGACGGGGACAAGGCGGGCCAGAAAGCGGCTAGTCGGGCTCTTCCGGCTCTTTTAAACGTTGAGCTGCCCGGGAAAGTTATAGTTCTGCCCAATGACGAGGACCCGGACGCCTTTATCCGGGCGCGCGGGGTTCCGGCCTTTTACGCGGTGGCCGAGACGGCCATGGATATCTTGGATTATTACGTTCAAGGTTTAATTCCCGAAGACAAGCCAACCATAACTAGCGAAGCCCGAGCCATCCGCGAAGCCAAAGAAATGCTGCGCCTGGTTCCTGACGCGGCTTTAAGTCAGCTCTTACGGCGAAAACTGGCCGATAAACTTCAACTTGAGCCAAATGTTTTGTCTGAAGCCCCCGCGCCAGAGAGAAGACCCGTCCTTTCAGCGCCAACAAAGGCGACCGTCCCCAGCCCGCGAATCGATCCAACGGCTAAATCGATCTTAGCCCAGGTCGTGACTTATCCAAATCTAGCCCGAAGTCTTCCGGCTTTAGGCCCATACTGGCCGAATGACCCGAGCCGAGAGGTTTATTTAGCCTTAAATCAGCAGTACTTAAATGAGGGTTCTATTCAGCCAGAGAAAATCTTCTTGCCGGACAACGAGGAACTGACCGGCTTAATCGCCAAGGCCGCTTTCGCGGCGCCAACTCAAACGGCCGAGGAATCGACTCTGGAATTGCGGCAGTTGGCTGAGAACATGCGGTCCAAAGCCCTCAAAGCTCAACACCAGAGCATATCTTTAGCCATGGAGGAAGCCGAGAAAGCCGGAGATACGGAGACTTTAAAACGCTTAGCCGAGGAAAAGGCTAGAACGCCTCATCCTTTATTGGCTAAAATGAAACCCCAGTAACCAATTGGAAACGACTCCAAAAAGGCTGGCCTAAAGTCACTTTTAGTCGACCTAAAGTTTAGTTTAAACCAGTTTTAATTTAGCTGAAGTGGTGGTTTATACTATTAATTATGTATTATAGTTAAAATACGGGTATTGATACATATTTTTATCTTTTTATTATTTTTATTATTATTCAGCGCGCTTTGTTTTTTTAGAAATAACTACATTAATGTATGATAATAAATAAACTCAAGTTATCTGGTCGGGTCTTCAATGATGACATCGTAAAAAAACATTTTTTTGAAGACTCGTTTATATACAATATATATTATATAATATAATTTTAGATTAGGTTATGTAGTTGAGATAAGCGCTAAAATTTTTAAATACACAGCTTTTTATCAGCAATTATAGGACGGACATCATAACCAAAGACTCGTCAAAAGTTTTTTAAAATGTTTGAGTTAATAAAATATCCGGTCTGATTAAACTCGAACTGAGAGGGCGTACAACCGAAGATCAGACATTAACGTCAAGTTTTTTTTGACTTTATCGACGTTTTCGTCTGAACCAGGAGGTATCAGTATAAAGAGATTTAAGGTTTTACGCTGATTTCTCAGACTCCTCTATGGCATGCGATTGGTTTAGTTACGCGTTCCACTTCCGCCGCCAGTTGTCAATGGCGGACGGGTTTGATGGTCGGGCCTATCGCACCAAGAGTTAAAGGATCTCGCGACGATAAACCGATGTCTATCAGAAAATAGACCGTAAGCCGTGTCTATGGGCCAGTGTAATTAAGACAAACTTTACAGTCGAGACCAGGCCGTGACCAGAATCGAGCAGACTCAGGCCAGGTGTAGGCTAAAGAGTAGTTTTTGTTCAAACAAAAATGATTTTTGGTGAACCAAAACTACGCAAAAAATCAGCTTCTTTGTCCGGCAATTTTATTTTTCATAAGGAATGGCCTTT
>JAIROO010000110.1 GCA_031257535.1 Deltaproteobacteria bacterium | reverse complement strand
CGAGTTTGAGGCCTTCTTGGCCTTTGGAACAATTTTTGGCGATAAAATAAGAGATAACTCCGCCGCTTAGGCCGCCCATTAAGGCGAACAAATACGTCGGCAACCGCTCTCCATTGGTGGCTAAATAACCAATAAGGCCGCCCAAAAATTCCAAGCCGAGCCAAAGCAAGATGGCGAGAAAAATAAAAAGGCCTGGCTTACGGCCCCGAGATATGGCGTTTTTCGAGTTTTTGGAAATAAGAAAAAAAAGAGCTAAGATTTCCAACATAAAAAACTCGCTAAGCGGAAGAATAAAGAGCCGTTCGCGTGGCCGAAGCTGGCAAAAAATATCGCGATCGTGGGAATCGCGACAGCCTTATAAAGGACTTGGGCAACTTTAGCCATACCCGCGACAACTCAATCATGTTCTACTTAAATAGATTAACTATTTGTTAAAAAAAGGACAAAAAAACCATAAAATCCAACTCTTTCAATTTTATCGCCGGCTTCCTTTTTGGTTGATAGTTTCGTAAAAACCCTGGCTTTGAAATTTTAGGCGCGTAGCTCGACTACCTAAGCCAATCTAAAATTATAGCGCCACTATTTGGCGTATTAACGAAGCCTCAAAAATTAAAAAGAGGGTTTTAACGAGAGCGTCTAGGTTCCATTTTTGGCCTTCTAACCATAGGAGCCTAACCGCCCTTCCCGCCCTTTGGACGCGGCCTTCGACCTTTGGCCAATATCTGGTTTAGCGTTTGGGCTAGCTTTTTAGCCCATATTAGCCTTTGGCCAAAAAGTTAAGGCAAAAACTATCCGACTAATAAGAAGACGACTAACAAGAAGGCGACTTTAAGCGGCGTTTTTATTGTCTGGGCGAAAAAACTACCGGTCGACAATCGCGAAAGGAGCCTTCTATTGACCAGGGTTATTGGCCAGGGTCAAAACGCTTTTCGCCCTAAGTTGACCTAGGTCAAGACCAAAAAAGCGGCTAAAAACTTTAACGATTCTAAGGTTTGGCCGTCCGCTAACGAGTTCGGAATTCAAGACTTAACATCACGTTATTGGCCTCTTGGGCCCTGATCTGATATTTGAAGTCCTGACCCAAACAGTTGACCTCAAACTTCTTAGCGATGGATTGGCCCTCTGACGAAATCAAAACCGCGGCCACGCTCCCGTCCCCGTTAAAAAGGGTAAACTCGAAATTGCCCTTAGCCACGGTCAAAGTGGCCGAGACGACCATTTGTTGGCTAATTGGGTGGGCGTTCCTGGCTGGGAAAACATTTTGAGTCTGGCCATCGACTTCATTAAACCCGAAGAGCATCCCCTCTACCCAGCCATTTACCTTATTGTAATTTTGAGAAGTTCTAGCCCCTATGGTGGAGTAGGTTTTCTGTCCGAGGACTTGGGACCAAGAATCCGAGACGACTAGAGCCAGAAAAACAGTGGCCAAATAGGCCAATTTTAACAAAACGATATGCCATAAAAATTACTTCCTTTACAAAATATAGTGACGAAAGACTTATTAAAATACTGTATTATTCATTATAACAATAGTATGTATTGTCAAAAACCATATAAAAATAAAGTAAATGAACTATAAAAATCTAAAAAAATTAAGAATATCTCTTAAAAAATAGATCTAAACTAGTCCATAGCTTTGGATGGTAGATTAATAAAGTAAATACGAATATTGCAGACTATTTATTGTAAAATATTTAATGTAAAAATAATAAAACAAATAAAATTACTCTTTAAATCTCCAAAATAACCCTTTTAAGGAAATATATCTTAACTGAGAACCCTGAAGTTTTATAATTACAAAAATATTATTAAAATAATATAAATATCTATTAAATAATTCAGGAAAGAGTAGATAAAGAAAAATAAATAAAATATATATGGATAGGAAGAGAAATAGGGTGATAGAGATGGAAAGAGAGAAATAGAGAGAGAAACAGAGAAAGAAATAAAGAGCAAATATCATGCCAAGTAGATCAATAAAAATAGACAAAGTATATTTTTTAAATATTTCATTGAAGAAATTACATATTTCCCCAATTTTTTGATCATTAGGAACAATATTAAAATATTCGCTCACGTGAACTTTCTCGCGTCAAAGATTAAAAAGGCGTAAACGTAAAATTAAAAATAAAGCATTTTAAAGGTCTTTCGATTTTTCTAACAGAAAGTGAATTTTCTGTCAATTTTTTTTCGTTCAAAAACTATTTCGCGTTTTGATATTTTCGCGAAACGGACGAGTAAAACTGGACCAAAAGTCAGACACAATTTATCGGGAAAATTTAGTCGCCTTAACCAAATCTTGGATTAAAGACGAAAAAATAGCCTAAATTAAAAAAGACAAAGTCGTTCTTTTGCTCCGGCGTTAGGCCTTTCGTCGCCCTAACCCATCTCTAACCGGAGAGGACAATTTAGTCCACCTAAATAAAGATTAATTAACTATTATTTGTTCTAAACACTTCCGTAAAAAATTGTAAAAAATTTTATAAAATAGAACATATTGAATATAATAATTATTCATACAATATGTCGTCGCCGTCACGTTTAGGCTTTGCCCGTTTTTTAAACCGCCCGCCAACTGACCATTAAAATAAACGTTAAAATTGCCCAACGCGGCGATAAACGCTTTTTCGCGAGCGATAGTCAAAGTCACTGGCGCGTCCAAAGACGGACCGCCGGAAATAGTCGCGAGTTTGAGTCCTTCTTGGCCTTTGGAACAATTTGGCGATTAAATAAGAGATGATAACCGCGCCGCTCGCCCCGCCCATTAAGGCGAAAAAATACGTCGCCAATAGCTGGCCCTTGGTGGCTACGTAACCAATAAAGGCTCCCGATAGTTCCCCGCCGAATAAAAACAATAAGGAGAGAATAATAAATAGACCTGGCTTACGGCCGCGAGATATAGCGTTTTTCGAGTTTATGGAGATCAGAAAAAAAGAGTTAAGATTTCTATAATAAAAAAACTCACCAAGCGGAAGAATTTCGAGCCTATCGCCTGGACGCGCCGAAAAGAATACGGAGATCAATTTGGCGTAGGCGCGAAGGCCCAGACTCGAATTATCTTCCGCGATTATCGCTAGGGGGCCAATCAATCATGGTCAACTTAAAAAAATTAGGTAGTTTTGTTTAAAAGAGACGCGGCGCCCGCCTCGCTCATTGGAGTTAAGCCTTGACACATATTTAACAAAAATTTCGTGGGCCCGAAAACTACCTTAGGCGAAGGACTGTCGCCCGAGACCTTGAAAAACAACGGTTTATAGCCTGAGCCTATATCGTTCAAAATTTGAACGACGTTATTTTCCGTCGTCGCCGTAGCGTTTAGGCTTTGCCCGTTTTTTAAAACGCCCGCCAACTGACCATTAAAATAAACTTTGAAATTGGACAAAGAGGCGACAAACGATTTTTCGCGAGCGATAGTCAAAGTCACGGGCGAGTCCAAAGGCTGACCGCCGACAATAGTCGCGAGTTTGGGTCCGTCTCCTATGGCGCAATTTTTGGCGATAACATAAGAGATAATCGCGCCGCAGAAGCCGCCAAATAAGGCGAACAAGTACGTCTGAAACTGCTGGCCATTGGAGGCCACGTAACCAAAAACAGCGCCCAAAAATTCCAGAACGATCCAAAAAAGGAAGGTGAGAAAAATAAAGAGGCCTGGCTTACGACCGCGAGCCGCGGCGTTTTTCGCGTTTTTGGAGACCAGAAAAATTAGAACTAAGATTTCTAACATAAAAAACTCACAAAATTTAAAAATAGGCCGCCGTTCGCTGGCCTTTAGACGTTAAAAAAATCAGGAACAACTGGAAAGGAGCCATTTTTTAACGCGACTAGGGTCTTTTCTTTTAACGTTACTTTGTCTGGATCCGCAGGGCGAATATCTAAAATGTCTAAACGCGATCCCCAAGGAAAAGGGCGTGTAAATAACCTCAAAAGCGCCTTGAAAATGGCGTTAAGGTCGTCAACCTTTCGCGGCAGAGTTTTTTTGACTTCTTTAATTTTTAAAAACGCCCATATGTAGTCATTAAAAAACGTTAATTTTGACCCCCTCGTTTTCAAAGACGATTTTTCCCGCGTAACGCGAAAAAATACTGGCACGTCTAGTAAAGGAACTACTTAAATGGTCATAAGCGGCGGGACTAAAAAAAAGCCCAGAGCCTCAAAAGAAGACACTTAAAACTTCCGTTTAGGTAACCTTGGCCCTTTCATTTAGCCAGTCTAATTTTTCCGCGACTAATTAAAAGGGACGAAAAGAGATTTTTTAAGCCAAACTTCGAGATTTTAGGAGACTTTTTTATAAAAACCCGAAACGCCTATAAAATCCCCAGCGTACTTTATTTCCAAGAGATCCCCGCGCAAAACATAATACCAAGCCTCTTGTTTAGGCATTTCTTTTGTTTCGCGAGGCCAGACGCGACCAAAGACAAACTTCTGCCAAAGAGGGACGATCGTGTTTTGGTCAAATACGAATTCGCCTTCCCAAGAGCTCTCCCCCAATATAGTCCCCGCGTGCGCGTATTTTATTTTATCCCCAGAAAATTCCAAGTACCATTTTGACGTATCGTTGACCCATTTCCCTTCTAACCATTTGGGATTTTTCCGGGAAAAAGCTTTGTACTCGTCTATTTTTGGTTGATTAGCTTTAGCCGTGGCGCTTCTCGTCTCCATAATCGCGGCGTATTCCGTAAGAAGCGAGTCAATCTTCGCAAGTTCAGTCGGGTCCGTTATTTCGGTAATTATAAATTCCCCTGGTTTGGTCCAGTACCATTTATACTCCATATTGTAATGACGGCCTTTTTCGAAGACATAATTGGATGGGATGATCGCGGTCTCAGTAGAGGAATAACTCATGCCGCCGGAGATATTGCCCGCGCTCACGGTATGCGATCCGCCTGAAGATATGGGACTAATAAAAAGGACACTAAACTCGCGCTTCCCTGGAGCGAAAAAAGCCACGTTTTGCTTTGGAACGCCCGCTTCCAAGGTAGAGCGTCCATCGACGCTAATCACGGATATTCTCGACTTAGGAAAAACGACGACGGGATCTTTTATGACCTCGACCTTATTTGAGGCGAAATAGCTATAAAACGCTAATTCGTTGGCCCGACTCAAAGCCGCCAGAGCCGCGGGATCCAGCGATTCCTTGACCGCCGCGGCTTGCTGATGAGGCAAATTAAGTAATTCAACGCAACCCGCGAACATGAGACAAAAGACGACGATGACGAGCCAATAAGTTAATTTTTGGCAGAGGACTTTCACTTTTTGAAAGTCGATTTCGCGTAAGCGAAGGTCAGTCGCCTTTAACTTCCTAAAAATTTTTACCATCATAGTTAAACTCCTTTTATAAGACTTGTCGCTTTTTTGAGGGCCAACATTTGGCATAATCCCTGAATGTCAATTTTGCCTTTTTTAGCTTCGGGCTTTATCTAAAATTATCGTTCTAAAGCGGTAAATGCCTCTTGCCGCGTAAACAATCTAGCCCGAGACCTTTGTTTATCTTAGTCGCGCGAAAAATATCTCCAAAAAATCATGACCTAAAAAAAAAAAAAAAAACCGATTATTTAGCTGAAAGTTAAATCCTAATTATTAATAAATTATCAAACAACCGCCAAAAATAACTAAATTTAAGGCCGCGCCTTAAGTCTAGGGCGACCTTAATTAAAAGGTCTTGACCACGTAACGACCTCAATCGCTAGTTGGTATAAATAAGGACTATAAATCAAATAGTAAAACGCGCGTTAATTTTTTGTCAGAGGGATTTTTTGGCGTCCTTCTCATTTAAAATCCTTTTTTTGGGCTGGATTCGGACGAAGAGAAGTGAGCCATTTTGGCTCTCGGACCATAGAGGCCTATCCGACCACTCTCCGCCCTTTGGACGTGACCTTCGACATTTAACCAAAGTCTGGTTAAGCGATTGGGCTCGCTTTTTAGAGCTGATTCGCCTTAGGGCAAAAAAATAGGGCTAAAATAACCTTCGACTAATAAGGAGACGACTTTAAGGCTTTTTCAGTTTATTGGCCCCAAAAAAAACGGTCGACAATCGCGAAAGGAGATCTTCTTTTATTGGCCAAGACCAAAGCGCTTTTCGCCCTAAGCTGACCAAGGTTAAGCCCCAAAAAACGGCTAATAATTTTAGCGTTTTTAAGGTTTAGCGACGGCGATAACCCGCTAATGGGGTTTGAAGTTAAGCTTTAAACTCACGCTACTGGCCTCTTTGGCCCTGACCTGATATTTGAAGTTCTCACCGAAACTTTTGGCCTCAAACTCTTGGGTAACGGTTTGGCCCTCTTGAGAACTCAAAACCACCGCCTCGCTCCCGTCTCCGTTAAAGAGGATAAACTCAAAATATCCCTTGCCAACGGTCAAGGTGGCCGTAACGGTCATTTCAACGTCGTATGGAGACGTATTCCTGACTAGAAATTGTTTTTTTTGGTCAATGCCTGTGATTTCATTAATGGTTAAAGTCAAATTCTCTATCCAGCCTGTTTCCATGTCAAAATTCTGAGAAGTCTTTTGTCCTTTACTGGAGAACAATATCCTCCCGGGCTTTTGGGCCCAAGAATCCGAGGCGACGAGAGCCAAAAAAACAATGGCCAAAAAGGTAAATTGGCCTATTTTAACAAAACTAGTAGCCATAAAAACACCTTTTTAAATTTAATATATTTCAGAAAATATTATCAAAATACTATATTATTCATTTAAACATTAGCAAGGTAACAAATAATAATATAATAATGGAAATAAGGTTTTTTAAGGGCGATAACCGCTAATTGGGTCGGAAATTAAGATTTACCTTCACGTTATTGGCGTTTTCGGCCTTAATCTGAAATTTGAAGTCCTTACCGAAATTTTTGGCCTCAAACTTTTTGGTAACGGTTTTGCCCACTTGAGATTTTAAAACCCCGGCCACGCTCCCGTCTCCATTAAAGAGGGTAAACTCAAATTTTCCCTTGGCCACGGTCAAAGAGCCCGAGACTGTCATTTGAACGTCAATTGGGGACGTATTCCTGATTTGGAAAGACCCTTCATCCCGGCCATTGACTTCTTTAAACCCGATGTTCCACTTCTCTATCCAGCCTTTTTGGCTAAACTTGTAATAATTGTCATACCCCTTGAAGGTGAACTCTTTCTTCACGTTGGACTGGGCCCAAGAATCCGAGGCGACTAGAGCCAAAAAAACAATAGCCAAAACGATAAATTGACCAATTTTAACGAAACGATTAATCATAAAAAAATACCTTTTTTATTTTATATACATCCTTTAAACTTATTAAAATAATATAATTACAATTAAAAGTATAATTGTTAAGTAAAAAGAATATTTTAATCATAACATAATGTTATATATATGATTTTAATGACTAAGTCTTAATAATTCTTACTAAGATCAAGATCTAACAATTAGTCACTATAACTACTAACGTTTCATTTGTTGAATTAAATACTATTTCAGTATAATCGGGTAGGAGGCGGGGTTTCCCCCGCCGTCCTCCCACGCCACCGCACGTACCGTTCGATATACGGCGGTTCAATGGTTTCGCTAAGCAGACTTCGCCCGAAGCGTATTATATCGAGCGAGTAAGCTGTCATAACCGTTAAGTTTTAACCACTCATTGGTTAGGACTGTGGATAGAATTTGGCTTCCGGCCACGCGCCAATAACCCTTTCGAGCGTTAGCCTATTGCCAGGCCTGGTCCTTGTCTACTCCGAGCCCCATAAGGTTCTTAAACCTGGTCCTGACCCGTTTCCACCGCTTCCAGACGTACATCCCTAAGTCGCCTTCGGACCCATCCATCAAGTCGCGCGAGCCGGCTCTTCAGGTCAGCTATCTTGTAATATCCTAGCCAACCTTTAAAGTATCGACTCAGTTCGCTTAATATGGTCTGAAGACTTCGCCCCCGGCTGCGCTTGGTAATTTCT
>JAIROO010000332.1 GCA_031257535.1 Deltaproteobacteria bacterium | reverse complement strand
TCTAAAATAAGGTCATCAGCCTCAAGAGTTCCCGAGAAATTAGCGGAAGCTCCAGCGAGACTCACGTTCCTGACCACCACGTTCTCGTCAAAAACCGCGGTTGTAGTCGTGCCGGTAATGTTCAGATCGCCCGCGGCCGTAATATTGGTAAACGAGACATCGCCCGCAGTAATAGTGACGTTACCAGTCGCGTTAACCGTTTGATTAAAAGTATTATTTCCACCAAATATCCGAATGTTTAAAGCGTCAGTAGTTTGGTTAACATAAACTGATTCAGAACCAACGGTAATAATAAGATCGCTATCGGTATTATTGATCGCGCCGATAGTGTTATTGCCAGAAACAAAAGTAATAGTATTGTTTGTTGAAGATGTGCCGCCATTACCACCGGATAGATTGCCTACTATCGTCACGTTAGCGAGGGAAATGGAGTTATTTTTAGTCGTAGCCGACCCTGACGTGTTTGAATAGCCGCCATAAACGTCGCCAGCGATCACGCTATTAGTGATGTTTAATTGGTTACCAGAAGCCGAAGAGCCGTTAGAATAACCGCCATAAACGTTGGTTATATTCGCGACCGCGTTTATGGTGACGGAGTTATTATTAGCCTCGCCAGTCATAGCCCGGCCACCGTAGACTGTCCCGTTCGCCTCGCCGCCAGATAAATTGACGCTGTTCCCACTAACGTTAAGAGCGACTTCAATACTGTTGGTATAGCCACCAGCGACAAAATCGTGAATTATTCCATTGGTGATGGTGACCGAGTTATTTTCTATGTTACCGGTTGAATTTAGGTAACTAAAACCGCCGATGACCCGTCTGGCTTCAGAATCAGTAAATTCCACCTCGTTGCCACTAATCTCGCCTGAGGAATTGGTCCAAGCGAATCCGCCGGCGACTACGCCACTATTCTCCTCATTAGAGACTCTCGAGATATTTGAATCACTAACTGTGACCTTATTATCCCTAATATCGACCGAAGAGTTCGACGCGGTGTACCCGCCAAACGCGCTAGTGGCGTTGGTGTTAGCGACGACGTTAGTATTTTCTGTAATATTGCCAGCACTGTAACTTCCAGCGTAACCGCCAGCAATGACTCCAAAGTCTAAAAGAGTATCCTCTAATCTTGAAAGATTAGAACTCTCAACTTGAACCGAGTTCCCTTGAATAATTAAATTAGTGGCGTTGTGAGCAGCGTAACCACCATAAACATATTTAGCTGTGACGTTGTCAATAATTACAGTGTTATTAGTTAAATTTCCGCCAGTATGGGACCCCAAACTGCCGCCAGCGATTATTCCTGAATTTTTGGATGTTGCGACGCTGATATTGGAATTCTTGATGGTCACAGTATTGTTGAAAACGTTAGTGTTGGTAGCGTTAACATGTTTTTCAAAAATAAGACCGCCAGTGACGGTTATAAACCCTCTATTAGCTTCGCCATCCCCAATGTTAGCGTTTTCTATATTAACTACGTTATTAACCGCGTGAACGTATTCGTTAGGGTCATCATCATGGCCATAAGCCCGGGCACCTATGACGCTCGAACCAACGGCGCCGCCAGTAATATTTACTTTATTGCCCTCGACCTGCATACCGGAGCCGCCAATAATAGTTCTATTGACCAGGCCACCTTTCATTTCGACCGTATTATTAACAGCCCAGCCAACATCGCTTACATTCCCATTTGAAGTGGTGCCGCCGATAGCGTCTTGGCTGATATTGCCAGAAACAATGTGAACCGTGTTATTGGCGGCTGTACCGTTTTGCACCATACCACCGATGGCGTCCCGGCCTATTGAGCCATTCTCCACGTACACGGTATTGTTAAAAACGTCGCTAATATTAGAAACGCCGCCTACCGCGTTGCCAGTTCCGTCCGCGTAGTCGCCGACTTTCCCATTTATAACTTTTAAAGTGTTGTTCTCAACATGGACGCCGTCATCTACGATATTCACCCCGCCAACCGCCGAATAGTTACCCAAAACGGTGTCTACGATCAGCTCATTATTGGAGGCGTTACCCGAGCTAGAGATCACATTAGTGCCGCCAGTTACAATCACGCCGTCTGAGCCGCCACCGAGGCCATCGGGGGGGTCAACGTCCATCGCTGAAGAGGGAATAATATAACTTGTATTGGTAGACAAGTTAATGATTTCCGAGGTATTTATGGCCAAAGCCGGCCTGGTCGAGCCTAGAGCCATGACTAATGAGGCTAAGGCGACCAGAAGCGCCCAAAACCCAATAGGTATTGACGACCTATTGGATTTAAAAACTTCTCCTGTCATTGAGTTTCTCCTTGCGTTAATAAAAAAAAACAACTGCCTATTTACTAATACTGATTAATTTTCATATTAAAATTTTTAGATATATAATTGCATTTAAAAATAAAAATTATCTATACATTTTTAACTACACTTTCATAATTAAAATAATATAAATAAACATTATAGATAACTAATAATAGATTTTAGGCATAGAAATCGCTTTTTCAATAAGTTATGACAACTAATTGAATGACTTTAGATATTAAAATTTATGTTTGAATAAGTTAAAACATATTACTAAGCTACTATATATTTTATTATGCAACTTTTATGTTTAAAAATAATGGAATTTTGGCGCTAGACTCCTCCCGCTACACCGACGCTCTGACTTGGACCAATTTTTTTTGAAAAATTGGCCGACTGTCCGGCTGACCAAAGACGCTTTAAGATTTCTTTAGCCTGAAAAAAAAGGCCTCGAACCCTATTGACCTCTGTCGAAGGCCAAAAGTTCGAAGCCGCTCTGATTTGTTTTCGAGTTGACGCGAAAACTGAAAAAAGATTTGTAATGAAAAACCAGTTTAAAGCAATTAAATTGGCTAAAATTGTTGAAAAAAAATGATGATTTTTTTGGGTAAAAAGATCAGACTTAATAGTCAGATCAGATACAAAAGTAGTGAATAAATATTTATAATATAAAGGAGATTTAGTTAGATATTTAAGAGAGAGAGAGAGAGAGAGAGAGAGAGAGAGAGAGAGAGAGAGAGAGAGAGAGCAATAATCATGCCAAATAGTTCAACAAAAGAAGGTAAAACCGTCCTCTCTTTGGAAGAAAAGCTAGAAATTTTTCCTTCAATATGATCAATAAAGCTTAAAGACAGAAAATCACTCACGTCTGAAGTCTCATAAAAAAAAATAAGCTTAGGCCTTAAACCTTAAAAGCTAGAAAAAGCGGAAAATAATTTGTGATCTTTTTATCACGAAAAAACATATCTTGTCAATTAAATTTTGAGATGAAAACCCCTTAAACGCGGAAATAAGCCTTTTTTTTCTTGGTTTTCCGCCCATTGACCTGGCGTAAGCTCTTAGGCCAAGGTTAATTGGCCAAACAAAATGTTAGCCTAAAACGCCTAATTGGAGGTCACGGTTATAACGACGTTGGTTACTTATGGCCTTTACCAAAGCTCAGCGTAACGCTCTGGACTCGATCTTTGTTTTTCGCGCCCACGTCTCAGTCACCGCTTTAAGTCTTAGTCGAAATTTCAGAAAAGACTTAGAAACTAAATACCAATCAAGAACTAGCGCCGCCAATAATGGCCCGAAAAGCCACGAGTTTGGCCTTTGGGGCCATTTACTAATCGTTCTTAAGTCAGTCGGCGGTGAAGTGACCCTAAATAATCCTGCCAAACGCTAGCTGATTCGCCGCGGCCATTGTTATGAGGCCTAAAACTGGCGCTTTTGGCTAAAAGAAGTGGCTACGACTTTTTTATCCAGTAACCAGAGATAACGTGGCCATTGTTGGCGATAAAATAGCCAAAAGCGCCAGGATTTTATTATGTATTTTAGTCTCTAGATTATTTTAACGAACCATTTTTGGAATGAAAAGAAGTTTCCTTTGAAGCGCAAAGACTTAAACTACGCCTAGCGTCCCCCCGGCTTCTTTTAATAAGCGATAAGTGGCCTCAAAATTTTTTTGGCTAGTTTTTTAAGTTAAAAAATATCAATAATTTCTTTTAGTTATCAAAAGCTTTAAGTAAATTCGTCGAAAAGAGATGACCAAAAACCTCAAGGCCATTTTATTGGAGAGCGACTTTTTGGCGCTCCGTTTTAAGACCGCGATTCCTCAATATGGCTTTTACCAAAAATTGGTATAGACTAAACGTCATGATTTACGGCTCCGCCCCCCTTTTAGAGCTTTTTTTGGTTTAACTCCAAAAAACCGGACTTTGGAAATGTAAAGTTTTTATTAACTATTTTTTTTGAGAAAACTTACCAATAAGCGATTTTAGAGGACAAAAAAACCGGATCCACCTTAAAGAAGGGTGAATCCGGCGAAAAAACCAAAAAGGTTAAAAGAGTTTTGAAGAGGAGGTTACTTCTCCGAGGACCCAAAAATTAGGTCCTTATCTTCCACGGAATAACCCAAAGCCAAGATGATCTTCCGCATAGTGTCCATGCGGCAGGTGCCACCGCTTTCGATACGGGTGATAGTCTGGGTGGAGACGCCGGCTTTGCGGGCCAATTCGGCCACGCTGATCATTTGTTTTTCCCGGACTTCTTTGAAAGAAATTTTGGAATGTTTCATGGGCTTCAATCCTTGTTTAAATAATCCGCCCCGAAAGCGGCGGGCAAAATATTGTGGTAACTTGCGGCCATAAAAAATGACCAGTGAAAATCCGATTATCTTCTTTATCTAATAAGGCATTAATAAATTATTTTATCTTTCCTCCCTAAGCCCCTTTAAGACACAAATTAAACTAGCCAATTTCTGGAAAATTTGATAAAAAAACGCGTTCGCGTCCGATCAACTGTTTTAAAACCTTGAATTTCGATTTTTTCTTGAATCAAGGTTATTCACTAAATAATTTTAAGTCCTTGACTAAGTTTTGTCAAGAGGTAAAGGGATTATTTTTTAAAAAAAAAGAATTATTTTCTTTGGGGTTTAATTACAAAATTAGGATAATCAAGGTTAAACCAAAAAAGTTGTCTTTTTTGGTCCTTGGCCAGGACCCTTTTAAAAAACGCCGCTAGCCAAAGACCGCCAAGAAAAAAACGGGTAAATGGCGCGGGGCTTTTGGACTAAAACCCCGCGCCGAAAGAGCCGAAAAAAAAGAGCCGTTAACGTTGGGAGCCAAAGATTAGATCCTTGTCCTCCACCGAGTAGCCTAAAGCCAAGATGATCTTCCTCATCGTGTCCATGCGGCAAGGACCCCCGCTTTCAATCCGGGTGATGGTTTGAGTCGAAACCCCGGCTTTGCGGGCCAACTCGGCCACGCTGATCATCTGTTTTTCCCTGATTTCCCGAAAAGTTAGTTTGGCGTTTTTCATGGTTTACCTCCGCCGTTAAAAACCAAATGAATTTGGTAGGTGGGCAAAAAAGGGCCTTCCTAGCGATTAGGCCCGAAGATCAGGTCCTTGTCCTCAACCGAATAACCCAATGCCAAAATGATCTTCCTCATGGTGTCCATCCGGCAGGGGCCACCACTTTCGATCCTAGTAATGGTTTGAGTCGAGACTCCGGCTTTGCGAGCCAATTCGGCCACGCTGATCATTTGTTTTTCTCTGATTTCCCGAAAAGACAATTTAGGGCTTTTCATCTTTACCTCCATTAAAAAAAAGAAGTTAATTAAGGTTTTAGCGAGAGATATCTCCACGCTTTTATGAAGTCAATCGCGAGCGAACGCTATCTTTGGAGCTAACGGTGACCCGCGATAGTGTTTTTTTAATTTTTTGGCTATTAAGCCGGAAATATTAAACCAAACAGTCAAATAGGCTAAATTAAAGACCTATATAATGCAAAAAAATTTCGCTATCGTCGTCTGACTTATATAGTCTATCTCGCCCTTAATTTGAAAGGTCAAATCAGCTTTAGGCGAGTTGACCTCTTATCAGGCCTAAGGCGGCTTAAATTCAAAAACCCGCCCCATAACTATTAATATAAAGTCAGGCCGGCTATTAACCATAAACTAAAGGCCTAAGCCTAAAAATAAATCCGTCTAGAGTTTCGCCAAAAAGAAAAATAGCGACTTTTTCCGACGAAGGCGCGCTATTAAAGGTTTTTCAGCCTCGGCCTTTTGACCGATTAACCTAATCTCACGGTTATTAAAGTTCAGCGACCGTGACTTTTTAGCGTTTAGATTCTAGGCCTTCCTGGATTCGCCAAAATTTCTTTCGCTTCCCTTTAATACCGTAATTAAAATTCTCAACTCGTCGGCATTAAACCAAAAAAACATTAGCCTATAGTCAGGGCAAAGGAAAAATCAAAACTTTCCTTGACGAAGAGACGGCTTTAGATATTTTCCACAATGGCTTTTTGACGATCTACCCATAGTCAAGGTTATTAACGTTCAGCGAGAGAGACCTTCTTCCGTTTATAGCCTAAGGCCCACTGGATTTGCCTAATCCCCATCCCCTTCCAGTTAAAACTTTAATTAAAATTCTCATCTTCCGGTTTTAAACCCAAAAAATCATTAGCCTATAGTCGGGCGAAATGGAAAATCACAACTTTGCCTGACGATGGCTTAGCTTTTAAGCCGGAGCGACGATTTTTTTTCTTAATAACCTATACTCACTGACTAATTCTAAATTCTTGGTTTTCTTTTGTCAAGAGCTAAGTGGATTAAAATGAAAAAAAATCCATTTACTTTTTTTTTACTACACTTCCCCTTTGAAGTCTAGTTTTACCTTCCAAACATAAGCGAGGAAAGCTTAGGGGTAAGAACATATCTTCCTTAACTTAAGAAAATACCGGTTATATGGTCATTTTTCCGGGCTTTAAGGCGCCGGGAAGGCTAACTTGGCGGGGCCTAAGAGGTCTTTTTTTATCCAAAAAACCATTAACGACTTTAGGGACTTTCTGGTCTTTTTGTTCGGTAAGGTCGGCTATTTTTTGTGGTCCTCTTAAAAATTAGGCCGTTTTTTTTTGGAATTACCTAAACTGATATGAATAGCTTTTAGTCCTTAAAGCCTTTTAGGTGGCTAATATTTGGGCCAAAGTCAAGGATTTTATGGACATCTAGTTAGTTTTTTAGGATAATTTTATAGGGTTTTATGGAGAAGCTTAAGGTTTTTTGGGCGTTATTTTTAGAGATTTTTGACTGTCTTAGGGTGGGGCAAAATTTACCGCCAAAGAGCGGAGCGCAAGGCCTACAGCCAAGGAGACAGCTTAAGCGTCTTTCTAAAGAGCCTAAAATTTTTAATTTTTCAGATTTTTAGGATTTTTGAAGGTTTAGAATCTGGATTTTTTTCGATATTTTTAAAGGGGGGCCGGAATACAAGATAATTTTTAAGTTTTTTTCGTTAGTGGGTCCCCAAACCCAAAATCAGCCTCATTGTTTCTTCCAAAAAGTAATTTTTTCACGAAAACGTTCGGTAAAACTTTAATCGGCTTACGGTTAACGGCCTTATAGGCGTTTTAATTTTAAGGAGACGTTCAAAGCCTAAAGTCTGGCCTCCAAAACCAAAACCAGGCTCGTAGTTTAGCCAAGAAAGAGTTTTTTGGCGAAAATCAAAGGTAAAACTCTAATCGCCTTTAGGTTTTTTGGCTTTATAGCCTTTTTAATTTTAAGGACGAGTTCAACGCCCTTAAAGTCTGGCCAGTTGAAGCCCAAGTGAAGAGAAATTTGAGGTTTACTAAGGCCAAAACCCTAAAAAGGACGGCTTAAAGGATTTTAGGGCTTAACTTTATAGCGGCCATCGTTAAGGGTCTTATTTTTCGTTTAAGCCTTGACCTAGCTAAATCCCCTTTAGCCAACTTCTCTATGGCAAGGCCAGCTAAAAACCGATTTTAGGGCCAAAATGAGCCTATAACCCCTCCCCTAAAACAACGGAAAATCGCCGCGCGTAAAGCCTCTTGTGGAGTTTCAGGGGCTAAAAGTCGCGGCAGGCCCAAGACTCTCGCCGCGGCCTAAAAAATTGGGCCATTAAATGAGTTTCCGCGGCTAAAAAGTCGCGACCGCCAAAAAGAAAGTCGCCGCGGCCTAAAAAATGGGCCATTAAATGAGTTTCCGCGGCTAAAAAGTCGCGACCGCCAAAAAGAAAGTCGCCGCAGCCAAAAAAAATGGGCCATTAAATGAGTTTCCGCAGCTAAAAAGTCGCGACCGCCAAAAAGAAAGTCTGCGCGGGCAAAAATGGGCCCTTAAAAGAATTTCGACCTGGTCAAGTCTGAGGGAGATAACTACATTATTAAGATGATAAGTTGATAGGCGAGCTAAGCGATTTTTGGGGTAGCCTAAAAGCGCGGCGGGCTAATTTAACTAAGGGGAGGATAAATTTTTGAACCACTTTTTCTAGCCAAACTAGCCCAGACGAAAAAGCGCTCCTTTAAGATAACTACGCGAAATCAATAAATATTTTTGAAGAAACCGAATTAAGCCGCGGCCAAAAAATTAGAAATCTAAAGAAGTCTGGCCCCTAAAACGTCCTTTCTTTAGGCGTAAAAAAGATAGCCGCCTTTAAAGCTTGCCTGACGAACTAGGCCACCGGTCCCAAACGCGGCTAACTCGCCTATATTCCTGGCCACGCGGCTATAAGCCGTTAAATTATTTTAGAAAAATTCCTTAGTCCTGGGGAAAATTTTGTTTTTAAAATTGGTAACTATTTGAAATTAATAATTTTTTTCAAATCGATAAAGGAACTTTAGTCTATTTTCTTTTAGGCGACGACCGAACTAACGCTAAGGTTGACCCGCTCCAAAGCCCTTCAGCCGAGAGCGGCGACCTCAATTTAAACGGGGGAGAGCCCTCTCAATTTAGGCGGATTGGTCCACTTTGTTTAGGCGGGGTTGGCGACTAAGAAGACGATCATCGGTCGTTTACGAAGAAACTGGCTAAGACTTTTGGCCTTATTTTTGCCCACCAGCTAAAATAACCACCAGCCTTAAATAAAATTTCCTTTAAGCTAAGTCCTTAATATTTATCGTAAAAAGAGATTGCCCCGCCCTTTAGGCTTGACCCAAGCCATTTTAGGGACGACGAAACTCGATTTTCTTTGGCCAAAAGCTAAAAAAGCCCGCGGTCGAAAAAACCACGAGCTTTTTTTAAACGAAAATCTTCAGCGAACGGTTCACTTTAAGGAGACCGGCAAGTAGAGGTTCCGATCGCCTCTTTTCACCCAGAGAAGAATCGGCTCCTCTTTGGAGTGGGAGCGAATAGCCGAGTTAAAGTCGCCTAAAGATTTAATCGGCTTATGGTCCACTTCCACGATAACGTCGCGAGCTTTGACTCCGGCCGCGTCAGCCAAAGAATTGGGGGCCACCTGTTCGACCAACAAGCCATTTGAGTCCTCCAAGTTCAGGCGCGAGGCTATATCTGGGGTGATTTCCCGTAAAGACAGGCCCAGATCTATATTAGAGCCGCCAAGGCTGGGGCTAGTCGGGCTATCGTCGACTAACCGATCCACGGTTAGTTTGAGGTTCGTCCTCTTTTTGTCGCGGACAATGACCACGTTAACGGTCTTACCCACTGGGGTGTCGGCCACCACCGTGGTTAAGTCGCCATACTCGTTGATGGATTGACCGTCAAACTCCAAGATGATGTCCCCGTGCCGTAAACCCGCCCGCGCGGCTGGCGTGTCTTTGACCACGTCGCCCACTAAGGCGCCCTTGACGCTATCCACCCCAAAGGTCTTAACCATGTCGTTAGTTAAAGGTTGGATGACCACCCCAATCCAGCCTCGCTCGACGTGACCGCGAGATTTCAGTTGGTCGACGATTTTTCGGGCCAGTTTAGAAGGAATAGCGAAACCAATACCGTTGCCACCGGCGATAATCATAGTGTTAATGCCCACGACCTCGCCATTTAAGTCTAACAGTGGCCCGCCAGAGTTACCCGGATTAATGGAGGCGTCGGTCTGGAGAAAGTCGTCGTAAGGTCCGGCTCCAATGGCCCGCCCCCGGGCGGAGAGAATGCCGGTGGTGACCGTGTGCTCTAAGCCAAAGGGATTGCCAATGGCCACTAACCAGTCGCCAATCCGCACTTTGTCGGAGTCGCCAAAGTTTAAAAATGGATAGTTGCCCTTTTTTTTCAGCTTAATTAAGGCTAAGTCGGTTTTGGGATCTCGGCCCACGACCTCAGCCTCAATCTCTTGTTTGTCGTCCAGCTTGACTTTTATCTCGTCCGCTCCCTCGACGACGTGATTATTGGTGATCACGTAGCCTTCCCGGTCAATGATAAAACCCGAACCCAAGGCTCTTTCTCGGAAAACTTGAGGCGGAGCTTGGGGGAAGCCAAAAAACTCTTCAAAGGGATTTTCGGGAAAAGGAAAAGGTCCTGGAAACTGCCGATTAGGCTGACGATTACGGCCGCCAAACCTTCGACTGTTGAAGGTCTTGACCGTAAAAATATTGACCACCGCGGGTTTAGACTTTTCCGCCACCGGAGCCACGGAAGGCAACGTGGTTATCCCGCCTACTGGCGGTTGAGTCGGCTGGGTGGGAGCGATGAGGCTCTGATTAGGGGTCGCGTCAGATGGGGTCGAGGGCGAGGTCCGGGCGGTCTGAGCCCATAAAGGCCCGCCTAAAACCAGGATAAGGCCCAATGCCAATAAAGGCCAAACGTGTCTTTTTACCCATAAATCCATAACAAAATCCTTAGCTATCTACTAATTAGCTGGATCAGAGCCAGCCAAAAGGACCTCACTATTTCGAGCCCGAAGTCAAAGCGACGTACTTTAAGCGGACATCGTAAAGAAGGGCGCGTAAAAGTTCTTCCTCTTCCCGATCCAAGTTACCTTTTGTCTTTTTTTCTAAAACGCCTAAAAGATCGATTAAACGCTTAGCCCAGGGCAGGTTAGGAGCGTTGGGGGCGGATTGGCCATCGACGCCTTTTTCGCCCATCTGCATTAAAGCGTTGGTGGCGATATCCAGAAATAAAACCCCAATGGTCGTGGGCAAATCCCCTAGATCAATGGCGGGGTCTTTTTTCTGGCCTTCGGGTTGGGCTTGAGCCTCTTTTGGCGGCTCAAGATCTGGCTGGGGGCTTAAAGGAGCCTTCTCAGTCTGGTCTTGGTCTCTAAGGTTGCCGTCTTTGTCAAACAGACGGTGATCTTTTACGGTTATTTCAGACATCCCTACCTCAATTATCGGTTTTCTCGTATCGCCATACGATAACGCCAAAAGTCAGAAAAAGGTGGCTAAACCTTATAAAATGAAAGCTAAACGTTATCTAAACGAAAAAACTGGGAATTTAAAAGTCGCGACCTAAAATTTAGCTTTAAGGGCTCTAAAAAAGCCAGTCAAACGTTTAAATTTAGCCGCTATACCTATGATTTTATAAAATCTTTCGCAGAAAACCGGTAGACTTTAGTCTAGCGGATGAACGCGTTTTCAATATGGTTAACCTTGGTTTCGAATGTATTCCTGAATAGTCGCTAAACTCGCTTGTCCA
>JAIROO010000306.1 GCA_031257535.1 Deltaproteobacteria bacterium | reverse complement strand
TGGGTTTAAAGGTCGGTTTACGGTTAACTATAACTCAAAGTAATTATAATGACATTGATAAGATTTTTGATCTTTTAGAAGAGGAGGCCATTCCCAGAATTTGTTTTTACCATCTGGTGGACAATGGCCAAAGAGCGGATCTTGCCGCCGAAAGACTGACTTTAAGCCAGACGCGAAAAGTCGTCGACTTAATCGCCTTTCGCACCCGACTCCTCTTTCAAAAAGGGCTTAAACCCGAAGTCTTAACCGTGGACAATCCAGCCGATGGACCTTATCTCTATTTAAAATTAAAAGAAGAGGGCCTTAACCAAGAGGCGGACGACGTTTTGGAGCTTTTGCGCTATAACGGGGGAGCCAGCTCTGGGCATGGGGTAGGGGCTATATCTTGGAATGGCGAGGTTTATCCAGACCAGTTTTGGCGAACCCGGTCTTTAGGCTCAATTAGGGAAAAATCTTTCGCCGACATCTGGCTGGATCCCACTAACGCGTTTTTACGTCAGCTAAAAGACAAAAAAAATTACGTCACTGGTCGCTGCCGGTTTTGTGGCTTTTTAGACGCCTGTGGTGGGGGTTTAAGAGCCCGAGCCGACTTTGTCTTAGGCGACTTGTGGGCCTCAGATCCCGCCTGTTATTTGACTGACGCGGAAATTTCCATTAATTTCAATGAGTTAGGTTCTTATCTCGCCGCGGAAATGTAATTATTAATGATAACGCCCAAAAAAGCTCCACCCAGGCTAGTGGCCTTTGAGACGACCGCGGCTTGTAATTTGGCTTGTCGCCACTGTCGGGCCGTGGCCCAGCCAAAGCCATCGCCTTCGGAGCTAGACCCAACTGAAGCGGCGACCTTAGTTAAACGCTTAGCGGAGTGGACTCCCCCGCCCATGTTGATTTTAAGCGGGGGCGAGCCATTACTAAGGCCAGATATCGTGGATTTGGCCGCTTTAGCCACTTCTTTGGGTTTAAGGGCTCTTTTGTCGACTAACGGAACTTTATTAACCCCTGCTTTAGCCAAAAAATTAAAAACCGCGGGCGTGGCCAGAGTCAGCTTAAGCTTAGATGGCCCCACCAAGGGCGAGCACGACGATTTTCGGGGGGCGATTGGGGCTTACGAGGGGCTAATCCAAGGGGCGGCTATTTTACTGGCCGCGGGTTTGCCTTTTCAGATTAACACCACCATTACCCCTTTAAACGTCCACCAGTTGGGGGCTATTTCCGCCGTAGCCACGGATTTAGGGGCGGTGGCCCATCACGTCTTTTTGTTAGTGCCAGTCGGGCGGGCCAAGGATTGGCTGGCGCCCTTGGATTTGGACTTTGAGCCAGAGCGTTACGAGACCGCCTTAAAGGATCTCTTAAGTCGGGAGTCTAGTTTTAACCTAGAGTTTAAAGCCACCTGCGCCCCGCAGTATAATCGGCTCCGGCGGCAACTGGGGGTCCTCGAGCGTCGGCCCTTAAGTCGGGGCTGTTTGGGTGGGCAGGGGTTCATGTTCGTGGGGCAAGACGGGCGAGTCCAAGCTTGCGGTTACTTGCCTTTGGTGGCGGGGGACATAAGGCGCGATCACCCGATAGAGATCTACGACGACTCCCCTTTGTTTAAAAGCTTAAGGCGACGGGAGGGCTATCATGGCTCCTGTGGCGACTGCGAGTACTGGCCAGTCTGCGGCGGGTGCCGGGCTCGGGCGCACGCCGCTGGCGACTACTTAGGCCCTGAGCCTTTGTGTCCTTACCAACCCACGCGAAAGGCGAGCTAACCTTGACTTACGGTTTTAACTTAAATGGATAACGCCCGAAAAGACGCTTCCGTGGCCCCGGCTTTAAATGGCTTAGAAGGCCTGGATCGAGTAGATCGGCTGATCTTAAACCGGCTCCAGGACAATTTTCCGTTAAATCCCCGGCCCTACGCTCGCTTGGCCGTGGAACTAAACGAGAAACGCGGCCTTAACTTAACCGAGGCCGAGGTCATAGAGCGGATCGAGTCTTTAAAAGCTTTAAAATTCGTGCGACGAGTGGGGGCCATTTTTAACCACGATCGCTTAGGATTTCGGTCAACTTTAGGGGCGGCTAAAGTCCCGGCGGAAAAAATAGACCTCTTTGTTCAACTGGTAAGCTCGTCGCCTTGGGTCACGCATAATTATCTGAGAAATGACGATTTAAATATTTGGTTTACTTTTTGTTATAACAATATACAGCAGTTAAATAATTTTTTTGATTATCTTAAAAGTAAAACTGGTATACATGAAATATATGAAATGCCATCTATAAAAGTTTATAAAATTAAGGCTATTTTTACGTTACCTGAATAATTAATTTATAATAGTTTATATTTTTACAAAGTAAATAATGTAAAAAAACTAATAGATCGTATTTAATTTTATAAAAGAGATGTAAAAATAGTTATAAACATATAAAATGTTAATAAAGTGAAAATATAGATTATTTAGCGAGAAAATATAGTTGTTTTGAAAATCGCTTGAAAAACTCGCCAAAAAATTAAGCCTTGTTTTTTTGGCTTGATTAGGATAATATCACCGAATTATTTTTGGGCGGTTAACTCAGTGGTTAGAGTGCCATCCTCACACGGTGGAAGCCGAAGGTTCAAATCCTTTACCGCCCACCATTATATAATATATTTAACCGATATATTATTCGTTTATACGATAAATAAAGCCGAAGTGGTGGAAATGGTAGACACGCCATCTTGAGGGGGTGGTGAGCGACGCTCGTGCCGGTTCAAGTCCGGCCTTCGGCACCAGTAGCCTTTTTTTAGGGTTTTTTTTTGACTATAGTCACGAACTAAATTAATAAAATCAATAAGTTAGCTTTTCTATATACCGAATATTCCGAATATATCCTCTTGATGTCAACTAAACTTTGGTACATAATTCGGAACATGGAGTCCTTATGGGGAAAAAATGTTCCATCACCGACGCGAAGTTGCGTAGCTTAAAGCCCAAAGAAAAGCCTTATCAAATTTACGACGGCGACGGATTATACATTGAGGTCGCGCCTTGCGGCTAAAAATATGGAGGGTCAAAAAAATTATTGACGGGAAAGTCATCCGTCGATCCATAGGCAAGTATCCAGCGATTGACCTTAAAACCGCTCGGGAAAAACGCGCAGGTTTAGAAAAGACGTTCGCTAATGGCTTGCCCAATCCGATTTTCATGATATATAATAAATTTTTAAAAATTCTTTAAAGGAATAGTGTCATATGTAATTTGATCGTTACTGATAGTTAAAATTTTATAAATAGCAAATGATACATGATCATTGGTGTGTTTTATTGCTATTTTTTATATAATATCCTCAAAATAGTCTGTATTGCACTGAGAAGATAATATACTAAAAATTTCACTACCAACAAATGTAAGAGTATAGGTCGGAAAAGTAATACTCAAATTAGAGGTATTATTGTTTGTGACAATACAAATACGTTCATTAGATCTTAATAATGGAGTTTTTTGATAAGATAAGACTTGTTTTTTGTAACTTAGTAATGGTGATGAAGTGATAAGACCGCATTCTTCAAGTAATAAAATATCAGAATAATCAATATTAAATTTTTTACTAATTGAGCTATCATTATATATTAAAAAGTTATTGTCTGATTTAACTACGAATGTGACAATTTGTTGGAATTTAATAGCCTCAGATTGGGTTAAATTTCTTGTTTTTTCAAGAGTTCTTAGCGAAAAACTGCCAGGCTTAATAATTTACCCAGAAAGTATTATTGCCCACAGTCGCTGCATCATTTCGTTGCTTATGTTCTCAATATGATTAAAAAATGTTGCCATCAAGAACATGACTATCTCTGAAAGGCTTGAGTATTATCGCAAGCAGGTTGAGACAGTTTACCAAAAATTTGGCATTAAAATTATAAATAGTGTTCCTCAGAGTCAAAAGAGGTTAGTTCCTGAAAATTCGAAATAACTAAGCAATACCACAATAATCAGAGATTTGATTTAACCATATAACGATAAGTTATTTATTTTTGAAATTTATAGAACAATTTTTGTGATAAATTTTGTTATTTAAATAGTAGAAATGTTACCAAAATAATTTTAACTCATGGCTCATCATAATTTACTCTCAAATTTAATATTTTTGTTGGATATTTATATTATTGTATTGTTATTTTAATAATAAAATATTAAGTCGTTTAATTACTTGCTTTATACTATCTAAATAGTCAGCTCATTCTTGCATCATTTTCCGTCTTTCAAGAAGATAATCATCCACCAGATAGCGATTTATTTTATATATTTTTTATTGTAAAAACATCAATAGATAATGACTAACAAATTACTTTTAAATTTTAATGATTAAATAAATAATAGCTAGAAAATTTCAATGCCAGTACGGAGTACTTCTTTGACAAAAGGATTATCATCGTAAAGATCAGAGACTTCAAATGCCATCGGTTCTATATAAATATCTGTATATTTGTGAGACATTCCAAGTAGTAGTACCCTAACATCAAAACGGTCTATGTCTCCATAACTATCTAAAAAAAAACAAACATCAACATCGCTGTCTTTACCAGCGGTGCCTTTTGCGTATGAACCATATAAAAAAACTTTATTAATTTTAAATATTTGTCTTACATCTTCAACATACTGTTTTACAATAGTTCTTATTTTTGTGATATCAAGAGACATGAGAAAATCTCCTCTGTCTTAGCAAGTATGATTTCAGCTTTTTGATTATTAAGGCATTTTGCTAAGGACTGTTTGAAGTCAGGATATCGTGTGTCAATGTAAAATGTGGAAAGTTGATCCAAAAATATCTTTTGTTCTTCATTTAATGAAATTGAAAGATAAGTTGTAAATGATTGTATTATTTTATTTAAATCATGTATTCTAGGAGCATTATCATTAATAAAAATAGTATATAATCCTTTAGCAAGCTTTTCAATCGCTTGTTGGCAAGTAAAAGCTACCTATAGCCAACGTTCACTTTCAAACATTGCTTTAGCAGTTTGAAGGTCGTATTGGGCTTGATCTAACCAATATTTAAATTTTTCTTGAGTGTTCACTATTAATTACCAGTAAGCGATCATAGTTTCGCCTTTGAGTTTGTAACTGTCATCAGTTATAGTTCGCCAGGGTTGGTATAGATTGGTTTTTTCCTTCGAATATGATGCAGCGAAGTGACCTAGTCTCTATATGGCTCTAAAACCATATCTTTCATCATAACCGAAGAATCCCAGAAAATCAAATGGAGAGTTGTTTATTGTTTAGCCTGCATTTTTTATTTTGGCTTTTACGGCCCCGAACCGTGTAAACTCATAAGAGGCAATCACTGCTAGGGAAATCAAAAAAAGTTGACTTCAGCTCAAGACAATGATGAGTTTTTCCGAAATTTTCAAGATTCTCTGGAATCTTTTTTAAAAACGTTTTGTAACCATTCAGGTGGGTATCGGCTCCGCACCCCAAACTAGTCCTTTTTATCGTCAATTAGATTTTTACCAGTCATTTTAGGCTTTACTAAAAAAAAATTCAAAATTTGGCGGCCATCT
>JAIROO010000264.1 GCA_031257535.1 Deltaproteobacteria bacterium | reverse complement strand
ATACTTAAATCTGGCAGGGCTAAGGTTGTGAGAAGGGAGCCTTTAACTATCAAACGCATTCATCCGCTAGACTAAAGTCTACCGGTTTTCTGCGAAAGATTTTATAAAAAACTCCTTTTTCTAATTTTGTTTTATGGCTTTACTGAGCCAGTAAAATGTTCACATCCTTTAAAAGAGTTTTTTTAGATAATCTTTCTATTTTTTCTATTCTACAATTACTTATCGACGGGAAGGTGATCCATTTTGTATTTACCTACTAATCAAATAGTTCATCATCCGTCAAAGCTCGTCTGGAATAACTGATGATCCGCAAAATCCCAACTAAAAGTTTGGAAGTCGGCATGTTCGTCTCGGACGTGGGCCGGGCTTGGTTTAACCACCCCTGGAAAACCAAGAGCAAGTACATCTCCGATCGGAGCGAGATCGACGAGCTAGTTAATTTTGGCATAGACGAAGTCTATATCGACACCCAAAAAACCCTAAAACCCCAAGAAGCGCCCTCAGCTTCTTCGAAAGACCTGCCTTACCGGGCCAAAGAAGGGTCTTATCGGGTCCGGTCACAACCTATAGCGCCCAAACCTGAGCCGGTCAGCGCTTTAGAACAGGAACTGCCTAAAGCGGCCAAAGCCTATAACCGGGCCTTAGACACCTCCAAAGCCTTAGTCGCGGCTTGTCGCATGAATAAACGGATTGAGGTCAACGAAGTCCAAGAAAACGTCGACGAGCTCGTGGAAAGCGTCTCCCGCAACCAAGACGCGTTAACCGCCCTCATTAAGTTAAGACGCTTTGACGACTACACCTACACCCACTCCCTAAACGTCTCGGTCCTATCCATCGCCTCGGGTAAAACCTTAGGTCTGTCCGACAAAGAATTAAAAATCTTAGGCTTAGGGACCATGTTCCACGACTTGGGCAAGTGTCGCATCCCAGCCTTTATCTTAAACAAACCCAGTAAGTTAACCGACGAGGAATTCGTCATCATGCGCAACCACGCCGCTTTGTCGGCCGAGATCCTCATCGAGCAGAAGCTCCCGGTGGACGATCTGGTCATTAAAGTGGCCCGCCATCACCACGAACGCATGGACGGTAGCGGCTACCCGGACAACTTAAAAGGCGCGGACATCCCTCATCTGGCGACTATCTGTGGGCTGTCCGACGTTTACGACGCCCTGACCTCGGACCGGGTTTATCACAAAGGCATGCTCCCTCACGAAGCCTTAAAGTTTATTTATGGTTTACGGGGCACTCATTTTCAGCCCGAGTGGGTTGACCGCTTCGTTCAATCCGTGGGCATTTATCCCCCTGGCTCGGTCGTGGAACTCAACTCCGGCGAAATGGCCGTGGTTATGGAAATCAACCACAGTTCCTTGCTCAGTCCTTTAATCAAGGTCGTGGCGGACCCCAATGGTCAACTCTACTCTCGGCCAAAGCTTTTAGATCTCTCGAACCCGGATAACAAAGACACAGCCATTAAAGCCGTCATAACCCCGAAACAAGCCGGGTTTGAGCCCTCCTATTACTTTAATATTAAAGGCCAAGAATAGGGAGTTTACCCGCCTATAGACCAAGAAGAGGGATTTCGCCATCCTTTCGGCTAAAAGGGAGAGCGCTCCTTTTAACCATTGCGCTTTAAAAGGCCTTAAAATAGGCCCTTGCCTTTTGGCTTAACTTTTATGGGGGGGGGCCTAAAAAAGACTATAAGTTCGCCCGTCCTTTTGGCTTCTTTGTTTGTAAGGTTTTTTAGATTGTGCTCTCGCCGCCATTAACCCCGTTGGCCGTTGAAAATCGTTTAAGCCAGGTCCTAAGAGATATAGCCACGGCCGCTAAAGCCGTCAAGCGCGACCCCGCCGAGATTACCTTGGTCGCGGTCAGCAAAACCTTTCCCCTGGACCTAATTAAGTCTTTTTACGCCGCTGGGCAAACTGTCTTTGGCGAGAACTATCTAAAAGAAGCAACGGAAAAAATACCTCTTTTACCTGAGGCTACGTGGCGTTTTATTGGTCATCTCCAAACTAACAAGGCCAAACTTCTGCCGGGTCTTTTTTCCAGTCTAGACACTTTGGATAGCTTAGCTCTCGCGGCCAAGCTAAACTTGGCTTTAACGGAAAAAGGCTTAACCTTGCCGACCCTTATCCAGATCAACGTCGCTAACGAAACCACAAAAAGCGGGCTAGATCCCAAGGATCTGCCCGCTTTTTTAGATCAGATGACGGCTTTTCCGGCTTTAGAGTTAAAGGGCTTTATGACCATGCCGCCCTACGACCCAGACCCAGAAGCCTCGCGGCCTTATTTTCGCCGCCTTTATGAGCTCCGCGAAAAAGAGGCTCCAGAGCTAAAAGAACTCTCCATGGGCATGAGCGGCGACTTTCCCGTGGCCATCGCCGAGGGCGCGACCTTAGTCCGCGTCGGGACGGCTCTTTTTGGGGACCGCTAACCTTGGCTGAGTTAAGCTTAAAACGGCCAATCCGGCGCGATTGCCGCAAATGCCGCCACTATTTTATTACTTGGGACGCCAAAACTCCCCATGGTTGTCGGGCTATGGGCTTTAAGTCCCAGTCTTCGCCGTATATTCAAGTTTTTCGGATCTCAGGCCAAGATTGTCAATGTTTCTCCCCTCGGCCGCGGTAAACCGCTCTCAAGCAGGGGGGCCATTGATTGACGCGATAACCCTAAAGCTCGCCCCTAGCCGGCCTAAAACGTTACCTACGCAAACAAACGCCAACCACCTAATAATTAAAAAATAACTATGTTTATAGATAAATCGTTTTTTAGATAAATATTAACTGAATAACCGTAAATTTACGTTAGTCTATAAACGCCATTTAAAAGGGTTGTTGGGAAAGGAATCGCTTTTTTAAGCCTTGTTCGCGTTTTCCTCTGGGCGACGCTTTTCTTAGGCATCTTAGTTAAAGTCTGGCCCCCTAAAACGAGGCCAAAGGCCGACTTTTATTGGCGCTTTTGTTCTTTGCCAAGACTTTTTTTGGTTTTTTCTTTAAAGCTTAAATTACAGGGAGATTTTTTTCTACTCTCAAAAAAACAGCCCCCGATTGATGGCTGGCCAAAAAAACTGAAGTCGTCTTTAGGTCAAACCGAACTATTAAAAGACTAGACGCCGCGGCCACTTTTAGCCAAAGATAAGGGGGTTTCAAAAGGGGCATCTGGTCCCAGAGCCCCTCTCAATTGGTCTTAACGGGCTTTAGGAAGCTCGACACCTATTAATATTCAAAATTTGGCACCCGCCATGACAAAATGAATAGCTCTCGCAGGCTTGACAGGCTGGAATTGAATAATTTTGAAGGCCGGGAGAGTTTAGTTTGTGGCGGATATCGACGAATTCGACGCCATTTCGCCAACCATCGCTTAACGACGTAGATTTAAGGTCAACCCCATTTTCGGAAATGTCGTTCATGAAAGAGCAAGGATAAAACTTTAAGTCTTCGGAAATATAAGCGGAAAACCGACCAGCCTCGCAGAAATCAACCGTCGGCAGGGCTATATCATCGGCCATTAGAGTTAGATAAGATATCATGCAGCTGTCAAAGCCAATTTTACAAGCTTTAGAGGTTTTTATAAGTTCAAAAAATTGATCTATTTGATCCTCATAAGTTAAACATAAAGATGAAGGAGAATGTATAGGTTTATAATTAAGAAAAATAATCGCGTTTATTTTGTTTAAAAGATCCTTGTGGTTTCTCAACAAATCAATGGCTACAGGCAGGGTGTTTTTGTTAAGAAGAAAATGGATATTGGTCTTAATCCGGTAAAGCTCGGTTTTTTGGATAGCTTCTTCCGCGACCACAAACGGCGGGTACCAACTAACAGCCATGGCTCCACAATATTTCTTGGTCGCCGAAAGAACCTCGCCAGTCAGTCCAAGTCCGTTAGTGGTATAAGAAGGAATAATGTCATGCTCGCGCGTTAGCCGCAATATATCGGTAAATTGGGGGTGTTGATTGGGATTACCACCGCCTAAGGCGACTTGTAAAACGCCAACTTTTTTGGCTTGATCCATTATGAGCGAATAGTCGTCCAAGCTCATAAATTTGCCCTGTTTATTTGATTTTCTGTAACAAAAATCACATTCCCATTCACAGTAATTAGTTATGGAAATATCTAATAGTTCAGGGCCGCAAATGTTATAGAAAGGGTCGACTCCATCTATGTCAGAACGGATAAACACGCCGTTTTTTTGATCAAACATAACATAATAATTACTTTCTATATAGTGTCTAGTTAACCAATCAGTCAAAGTAATTCCTATCTTTCTTTATATAAAATTAGTATCAACAATTACATATGTTATAAAATAATAATTTGGTCAAAAACAATGTACACAATTGGTAAGAGTAAATTGAAAAAAAAAGGATCTAAAATTTTAGTAGCTTGCGTTTGTCGCTATATTCTTGGGATTGAAGCGTCAAATAAAATATCATCGGTTGAAATAAATAAACTTGTATAACATAAATAGTATTCAACTGGATGATAGTTAGGTTGGTCTGAAAAGGATCCATAGTACACTATTCTGTTTTTAGCCAATAGTTCCCGAATTTTATCGATCGTTGTTTTGTTGAACATACCGGTTAAACCTTCTTCTATGAATGTATGTACTGGAATTTTATTATTTTTATAATCATAATGATCATTAATATCATGACTTAAACCTTTAATCGCCGCAAAAATATCGATAAAAGGTTGTATTAAAAGACAATTTTTATTCAGATCTATAGCCTCTAAAAAATTGTCAAGCGTTAAATCTTTCTTCATGGAAAAAATAAAAGAAGTGGATGAACTATTGGTTACAAAGTCTTGACGGATTTTCATGTTAAATCCTTTAGCTTAAAAAAAAAGAAAAATAGCGAGATAAAAATAATTTTAATAACCCGTTGGTGAGGCGTCAAATAAGATATCATCTGTTGAAATAATAATACTTGTGCAACATAAATATGATTCAATGGATGGATTATCAAAGCTTTCATCCGAAAAGAAACCAATGTACACTTCCCTGTTTTCAGCCAGGAGTTCCTTAACTTTTTTGATGGTTTTGGCACCGAAATTGTATGATAACCGATGTTCCATTTCATCTGTTAGTGTTTCATTATCATTTGAAAATTCAAGATATTCTCTTATATCTTCAATGTTGGATTCAATAGCCCTAAAAATATCGATAATAATTTTAATTAATAGACTGTTTTTATTCTGATTTATCGCTTTTAAAAAATTGTCAAGCGTTAAATCTTTCTTCATGGAAAAAATAAATGATGTCGATGAACTATTAGTTACAAAGTCTTGGCGGATTTTCATGTTAAGTCCTTTAGATAAAAATATTGAGTCATTTTCTCAATAATATTGAAAGTTGTAGTAATAAATAATATATTTTCTGATGGCAAAAATGATTAATAGTTAATTTAAAAGTCAGATAATGTATTTGTATTATATAATTATGGAAAATGTTATTCAAAAATCGTCAATGGCATCCTTCCTCGAAAATCTGGAATCATTTTTTTAGAGGCGACTTAGGTGTATGTTAATTTAGACTATTTAAGATTGATCAAATAATAGTTAAAAAAATGTTTATTTAATTATTATAAACACCTAAGTAGTATGATAGGCTTTCAAAGAGACGCGTCAAATGGCCATTTCGAGCGCCTCAGACTTAACGCGCTTCTTGCAAAAATTAAGCGAAGCGCTTTGTCCTCCTGTCTCCATGACCATGAATAACCTGAACGACTTTTTGGCGTTCCAAAGAGCCCACCTCGTGGAGTTAACCGCCGCCGCGTCGCTTAAAGTGGCCT
>JAIROO010000153.1 GCA_031257535.1 Deltaproteobacteria bacterium | reverse complement strand
GTCCTGGAAAACCTGGCCGAGCATTTTTATTACAAGGAATCCAGCGAGATCCGCGACGAGGCCGATTCTAAGCCCGTGCGTCTTGTCTTGACTATTGGCGAACACGAAGACTGGGTGGCCTTTCACAAGGCCCTCAAAAACGAGATGCGGGCCGAAGGGGGTTGCCTAGGGGATTTTACCCAGACCAAAAAAGTCCTCCGCTCCCAAGGGCGCTTCCAAAAGTACGATCTAAAGGCCACTTTGGATTATTTTCTGGCCAACGTCGGGCCCTGCGACTGCCATGTGGTCCGGGCTAATTTGGTTTAAACTTTAAAAACGAGGCTTTTCGCGTGAACTATAATTCTTATCGACCGCCCAACCCTAACTATGGCCCCAAGAACGACAAGGCCCCGGCCCCGGATCTAAAAAACATTGAGTCCATTTTGGCCGGCGATTTACGCTCCCAGATCCGGGAGCCCAAGGATTTATTAACTCCAAAGCCGAATAACCCCAATAACGCTCCTGAGGCCCAAAACGACAAGCCTCCTTTGACGGGCGACCCTAACGCCAACCTCATCTTTAGCTCCCACTCGGCCTTACTTGGCATCCGGCCAGGCGCGGCCCCGAAAATCCCTGGTCAAGCCAACCGCGAGCCCAAAAAAGAGACCCTGCCGTCCCCGCCCTACGACCCGGGGTTGTACCGGGACGCTTATAGTCGCTTAGGGCTTATGCGTTTAGCCAATATCTGCGATTTGGGCTGCGGGTCCGGCAATTTTACCGCGGTCATGGTCAAAAACAACCAGCGACCCGAGGTTTATTTGGGCGTAGATATTAGTCACGCCCAAATTAGCGCGGCGCGGGAGGCTTATCCTGGTTGGAATTTTATCTACGGCGATTTTTTTCAGCCTCAGGTTTTTGAGCGCTATGAGCGTTACGACGCTTTTTTGCTTTTAAACGTTTTAGATAGCTTAGAGGACGATTTGGATTTATTAGCCTCCTTGCCCTCGGGCAAACCAGTTCTGCTGTCGGCTCCCAAGTTTCCGCGGCCAGAGTCGTATCGGCATTTTCCCGATCAACCAACCTTAAAAGAAAGGTATGGCAACCTCCTCAATTTTCGATCCATCGGCGTTTATCGGAATAAAGATATGGTTTACCACATGGCCGTAGGCGAGCGTTGGTAAAGCTAAAACGTTTTTTTAGGGTTTTACGGCCCATGGAATATAATGAAGCTTATTGTCTAAGGCGGCTTATGTTTAGCGAGAAGAAATTAAATCAAATCGCGAGAGTCAGAGAACTGGCCGGACTTTTGGGCGTGGATATCTTCGCCCATTATTACCAGCGACCGGAGGTCAAGCTCGTCGCCAATTACGTTGGCGGTAGTCGAGGGCTATTTCGGCTAATTCAAAAAACCTTAAATCCGACCATCCTTTTGTGTGGCGTAAATTTTATGGCCGAGACCGTCGCGCGTCTTAGGCCGGAGTTAAACGTTTTAATTCCTCGCCCCGACGCCAATTGCCCTTATAGCGAGACGACCAGGGCGAGCGTGGTTTGGGAGATTCGCCGTCAGGACCCAACCGCCTTAATCGTGGCCGACGCCAAAGCCCCGGGGGCGGTTAAAGATCTGGCCGACGCCTTGATCCCCCTTGACTTTGACTCAAGTTACTTTCAGGACCGAGCTCATAATAAGCGCCTTTACGTCTTACCTGGGCCTAACCCCTTAGCCCAAGACCCTTACGCCGCCCGCTTAACCGAGGGGGTCTGTCAGGTCCATCATCAGGTGGAGTTAGAGGCGGTTCTTAAAGCCAAAGCCGAAAGACCGCGCGCCCTAGTCGCGGCCAACGTTTTATGTCGCGACGAGGTCAAAGCTAGGGCCGACAAGGTGGGCGATAGTCAAGCCCTTTGGGATTTCTGCGCCCAAAGCGAGGCCAAGGAGTTTATCGTCGTCGCCGAAAGTGGCCTGTCTGAGTCCTTGGCCTTGACCTTTAGCCATAAAAGGTTTTACGATCCAGGGGTCGAGATTTTTTGCCCTAGTATGAAGCTCACCAATCTAAGGGACCTCATTACGGCCTTGGAGTCTTATCAGCTGAAGGCTGGCGTTCTAACCCGTTTTGGGGCCCGCGCGGTGGAAGGACGGCTTAATCGTGATTTATCTGGATAACGCGGCCACATCTTTCCCGAAACCCCCAGGGGTCATTGAGGCCGTAACCGACGCTCTGGCCGCTCCGGCCAGTCCCGGCCGGAGCGGCCACGCTCCGGCCTTAAACGCCTCGCGGACTATCCATCGGGCCCGTAAAGCCTTAGCTCGCCTTTTTGGCCTTACCGACAACACCCGCCTAATTTTCGCCCCCAACGTGACCTGGTCTTTAAACATGGCCTTAAATGGCCTCGGCTTAAAAGCCGGGGACCACGTCTTGTCGAGCGCTTTAGAGCACAACTCCACGGCCCGGCCTTTAGCCCGTTTTAAAAAGGACCAAGGAGTCGACTGGGAGATCGTCCCGCCTGGCCCAGACGGACGAACTAGGCCCGAGGATTTTAAAAACCGCCTGCGCCCGGAAACTAGGCTGGTGGTCTTATGTCACGCCTCTAACGTCACCGGGACGCTCGCGCCGGCCAAAGCCATAAAGGAGGCGATTTCGGCCACGCCCTTACTTTTGGACGCGGCTCAGACGGCCGGGGCTCTGCCCATGGACGACTATGGCCAGTGGGCCGACCTCGTGGCTTTTACCGGCCATAAAGCCTTACTTGGCCCCACCGGGACCGGAGGCTTGTGGATCCGCGAGGGCCTAGATTTAAGGCCTTTAGCCGTCGGCGGTAGCGGCAGTCGCTCCGAGAGTTTGGTTCACCCTGATTTTTTACCCGACGCCCTAGAGCCAGGCACGGCCAATACCCATGGTCTAGCCGGTTTGGCGGCCGGGGTGGAGTTTTTGCTGGCGGTGGGCGTAGATAAGGTTAGGGCCCACGAAATGGAGCTGACCGCCTATTTTTTGGAAAATATCGCGAAAATTCCTGAACTTTCCATTATCGGGCCTGGCCCGGGGGAGCCTGACCGCGTGGCCACCGTGTCCGTGGTCGTTAAAGGCTGGTCGTCCTCGGATTTGGCCGCGGCCTTGGAAAAGGGCTACGGGATTATGATTCGCTCGGGCCTTCACTGCGCTCCCTTGGCTCACCAGTTTTTAGGCACTTACCCCGGGGGGGCGGCTCGGTTTTCTTTTGGCTATTTTAACGTTCTTAAAGACGCGGAAATCGCCGCTACGGCTTTAAAAGAGCTCGCGGCCAAACCGGTTTCTTAAGCGTCGTTTAGACGTTTAAACTTAAAAGGTTAAAATTAGACTTAAAGTTAAGGCTTTGAACGGGAAAAGGCATGGATTTAGAAGGCGAATTAATATTGGTTTTCGCGTCAAACGCTAAGATTTTAAACGTCGAGGACCTTTTGGAAGAGAAAAACCTGCCTTTTACCCTCGTGCCCGTGCCCAAAGAGGTTAACCCCAACTGCGGCTTGGCCGTTTGTTTTATGGAATCCCAAAAAGACCGGATCCTGCCGATTTTAAAAGCCGCCGATCTCTGGCCTTCGGCGGCTTATCGGCGTAAAGGCCGGGATTTTTCGGTTTTTCCCATTGATTAGCCGATAGCCAAAGGCCCTGTTTCAACTGGCTTATGGCTAATAAAATCCTCGTTAGCTAAAATAGATTTACCCCTCCCATTTAAATCCTCGCCAAAAAAATTGAAATATAGACCGTTCTTACCGAAAATTTTTGGCTAAAAAGGCGGGCTAAAAATTTCGTTCAAAAAATTTTAAATTACAGGCGACAAAACGTTTAGGGTCGTAAATAGGCCGCGTCCACTTTTAAGCTAAAACTCATAACTTTATAAAGAGGGGCTAAGTCCGCCCCGCTGGTTAAAATTATAAAAATTGACAAAATAGTGAGTATTCGATAAACTGATTGTGACGAAGCGTTTCATTAGGGCGAGCGTTTACGTTTAATTTTCGGGTCGCCCCTTATCTTCCCAAAAACCATCTCGCGTCTAACTTTAGCTCGCTCTAGCCAAAAACTCCTCGCTTATCCTCCTGGCCCTCGCCTATTGTGGTCAAAGATTATTCTGGCCGGTTTTATTCATGGTTTTTTCGATTCAGCGCTCCTAAGTCTAACGCGGGCCCCTTTTTAATATTAGGTTAAACGTTACGCCAAAAGTCATTGGTTTTTAACGAAGATGAGCCGCTCAAAGATATAATTATTTTCTAAAAAAGTTTTTTTGAAGAAACATATTAATTTGGCTTTTTTTTAGTTGCACGCTATTATTAGATTAAATTTTTAATATTTTAAATTAATAAGTAGATGTTTTAGGCGTAAAAAAATTAATAAATAACTTAGTATATAACTATTATAGGTTTGTAATATGATAAAAAAAACCATTTTAGTAATTACAATTTCAATATTTTTGAACCTAATTCCAGCTATCGCCGAGGAAAAAAAGATCTACAAGGTAGCGGTGGATAATTATTATCCCCCATTTTCTTACATTGACCCTTTAAGCGATAAACTAGAAGGTCTAGCCGTGGACGTGGCTCGAAAAATCTGCGAGGACGTTAATATCTCTTGTGAATTTGTGGGCATGGAACACTCCGAAACTTTCGCGGCCTTAGAAAACAAGGAAATAGATTTTATTTGCGTGGCCCCTGGGTTAAGAATTGACGTGGGGTCTTTGTTTTTAAACTCGGAAAAATACATCCACTCTTCCAGCGCCTACGTGGGGTTAAAAGGGGTGGTTAAAGAGGTCACGCCTCAAACCTTAACTGGCTTAAGAGTTGGAGTCATCAGAGGATCTCTTCAAGATTGGTATTTGAGCGCGAAATATCCCAAAATTATCGAGGAAATTAAATACGAAGATTTTGACGATATAACGACGGCCTTAGTTTTAAAAGAGATTGACCTTGGCTTAGTGGATATTATGGCCACATATTATTTTATGCAAAAAGACAAGGAGATGGCTTTTGACGTTTTTGGCCACCCCGTAAACGTCGGGGACGGGGCTTTTATGATGGTTCTAAAAAGTAACCCGGAATTATTGCGAAAACTAAATGAGGCCATTTTATCCATACATACTAGCAGCAAATTCGATAGCATAAACGCGAAATATTACGATTTTTTTATTTTCTAAAGCGTAGATTTTATCGAGAATGTTTTGTCCTAAATAAGTAAAATGAAAGGGCGCTTTTTTGGTATTTAGACGAGGTATTTGTGATGGCTGAATTAGTAAGCGTAATCAACAATCGCCCCCTAAAACAAATTAGGGCCAATATTTCTTTTGTTATCGGCTTTATGATTTCGGTCATATTGTTGTCTATTGGTTTTTTTAGTTATAAAGAAATAACTCGTGTTAAGCAAGTGCAAGCTTTAACTGACGATATTTATACCAATAGTTTACCTTCATTAGTTGATAACCAGAAAACTTTATTAAACGTCGAAAATTTGCGACATCTTGTCCAGATCGCCTATTATACAGACGACAAATTTATTTGGCGGAACACAAGAATAAAAGCCAGAATTATCGTCGGCGATCAAATTTTCTCGACTGACACGGTCTTAAAAGAAAATGGTCTCACGATTATAAACCTAGTCGATAAACTGGTCGAAATCCAGGCGGAAATCTCTCTTCATGACGACGAGTTCATCAATCTGGCCCTTCAATATGTTTTTTTAGTAGACGATTACGCTTCGTCCTTAAGCGAAAAATCCGATCGAGACGCCGTTTTAAATTTTGTTGACACGTATCTCTTAAATTACCACGATGGCGTAAAACTCCAAAACTACCAGGAAGTTTATAATTTAATTAAAGAAAATTTTGAGTTAGTCAAAAAGTCGCCGAAGGGTAAAGCTAGAGCAAATTCGAATAATTTCGAAAAATTGGAAAAAGGCGAGGCCATAATTACGAGTTTAAAACAACTCGTAATAGATCTTAAGCGGCTTTCGAGCGAGCTCAAAGTCGCTTGGGACGAACTCGATATGATGGCTTTCAACATGATTAAGCTAGTCCGTAAAGGCATTGAAAACCGCGTTAACGACAATCTAAACGACATTATGAAGGCTAACGATTGGCTTTTAAGTGATACTTACGTCTTTCTCGTCAGCTTGGTCGTCACCTTATTAGTTTATTTTATTGGGGTTCATATTCTTATCACCAAACCTTTGCGCTGGACCTCCAAAAAATTATACAACATTCAGAATATGAAGATCGACGACTTTACGCCGCGAATTTTAGTCAAGGAAATAGCCGTTATAGCCGATCTCTTAAACATTCATGGCGAGCGTTTAGTCGGTTTAAACAGTAGAGCTTCTTTGTTTGACGAGGAAAAAGCCAAGAGAAACGATCTTATGCAAATTATGCGAGCCGTCTTTCGTTCCTCGGTGGATGGTTACCTCGTGTGGAGCGCGACTCGCGACGTAATAGAGGTCAATCGACGTTTACTTGATTTTTTAGGCGTTAAAACAATTGAAAATTTTGTCGCTAACCGCTCTTTATATGGCCTTTCTAGCGATTATTTGGCCCAAAGCTTCGAAAAAGCCTCGTTTACGGGTCGTTTACGCGAGGAGTTTTGTCTTATTGGCGCGAATAATGAAAAAATCCCCGTCGAGATTACCCATTTACCGGTTTTTCTCCACGACGCGAAAAGCATGGTCTCTTATATTCGCGATTTAAGGGCTAACAAGAAAAACGAGGAATCTTTACGGAACGCCAAAGAGGCGGCCGAGGCCGCGGCTTTGGCCAAAAGCCAATTTTTAGCCAACATGAGCCACGAGATTCGCACGCCCATGAACGGAATTTTGGGGCTGGTCCAGCTGTTATTGGGCACCTCCCTTGAGGCTACCCAGCTGGAGTGCTTGGTCCAGATTAAAAATTCCGCCGATATTCTTTTGCGAGTCATCAATGATATTCTTGATTTTTCTAAAATTGAAGCTAATCGCTTAAAAATAGAAGAAATTGAGATAAACTTAGAAGATATCTTAAAGACCATCTTGGATTTCAACTATCCGCAGGCCGAGAAAAAAGGCCTGGAGATGGCCTTAGAGCTTGAGCCGGATTTGCCCCTTAACTTACTAGGCGATCCTACTAGGCTGAGCCAGATCCTCAACAATTTGGTTAGTAACGCCATTAAGTTTACCCATCATGGGGCGGTGACCGTCAAAGTTTTTCGTTCCACGCCCTTAGCCTCGGACGAAGATAAGTCGATTACGGTCGGTTTTTCGGTCGTCGACACGGGCATTGGCCTTAGCCCTTCGCAGGCGGATACCCTTTTTTCGGCTTTTACCCAAGCCGACGCCTCCACCACCCGTAAATATGGCGGCACTGGCTTAGGCCTCGCCATCTCAAAGGGTTTGGTGGAAAAGATGGGGGGTTTTATTCGTTGCGACAGCCGGTTGGGCGAGGGCACGAGCATGTTTTTCGCTTTGCCCTTTAAAATCGACCCGGCCCTAAGCCGAAAAAAACTTGCGCCTGACTTTTCTGGCCTAAAAGCTTTAATTTTGGCTGACAATAAATATTTTAGGGATAATTTACTTAAAAACTTAGAAAATTTAAAAACGCTCCCTTATAGCGCCCAAAACTTAAGCGAGCTTAAAGACCTTCGCCAAAAGGTCAGCGGGTTCGGAGTGGTTTTAGCCGACCACGCGTATTTTGACGATCAAGAGTTTTTAGGCCTTATAAATAGCCTTACGCCTAAGCCAACCTTTATCGCCCTCGCTTCCCCCCACGCTTACATTTCCCCGGGCCATAATATAATCAAGCAAGGTTTGGTTTTGGCTAAACCCATCTCGCCCTCCTCATTGGTTAAAGCCTTAAGCGCGGCTTTAAAGGTAAGGTCGAACGACAGTCAGAGCAAAGAGAGCGGCAAGAACCTCGTCGTCCCCGAGCTTAAAGGTTATCGGGTCCTCCTCGCCGAAGACAACGAAGTTAACCAGATGGTGGCCAAGAAGTTTTTGGAAAAAGCCGGGCTTGCCATCGCCATCGCCAATAACGGGGCCGAGGCCTTAAGCCTTTTGGAACGACAAAATTTCGACGTGGTTTTAATGGACATTCAGATGCCCATTATGGACGGCATCGAGGCCACTCGGCGCATTAGGGCTAGGGCCGAGCTGGCTAATCTGCCCATCGTGGCCATGACCGCCCACGC
>JAIROO010000100.1 GCA_031257535.1 Deltaproteobacteria bacterium | reverse complement strand
TAAACAACGCCTAAACAAAGCATAAACAACGCCTAAACAACGCCTAAACAAAGCCTAAACAACGCCTAAACAACGCCTAAACAACGCCTAAACAACGCCTAAACAACGCCTAAACAACGCCTAAACAACGCCTGACCAACGCCAAAAACCAAAGCCAAAAACCGATGGCCTAAACCAAATGGCCGAAAGCTTGACCTTAGGGGCTCTCTTTTTTAGCTAAAAAAAAGCCAAAAAGAGGTCCCGCTAAGGGCGGCCTTTTTTTGGCGATTTTTTGGTTTTATGGTTTAATTTATGGTTAGGCTAAGGCTCTCGGACCAGTAAAAGCCAAAAAAACTTGGCCCTAAATAATAGCCTTTAGCCAACAAAACTTGGCCCTATATAGTAGCCTTTAGCCAAAAAAAATTAGCCCGAAAATAAAGCCTTAAAAAATGGACGCGACCTTAAACCCTACGGTAATCGACTCAAACCTCGCCCACCCGCCCTTGGGCTTGGGTTTATGGGGCCAAAGGGCAGGGCTAGAGACGGAGACCGCGGTCGCGAGCGCCCTTGAGGCTGGCTATCGTCTCTTTGACTCGGCCCCGGTTTATGGCAACGAAAAGTCCTTGGGTCTGGCTTTGGCTAAAAGCGGCCTAAAACGCGCCGGGTATTTCGTGACTGGGAAGATCTGGTTAGACGACGAGGGTCAAAATGGCCCGCGACTAGCCACCCTAAAAAGTCTAGCCAATCTAGGCCTTAGTTATTTTGATTTGCTTTTAATCCATTGGCCGTCGCCCTTAAGCCACTTGACCTTTTTGGCCTTAAACGATCTTAAAGCCCAAAAGCTGACCCGAGCCATAGGGGTGGCTAATTTTTCTTGGCCTCAGGTTTTAGCCTTACAAGCGTCAACCGGCTTGTGGCCAGAAGTTTGGCAGCTGGAGTTCCACCCTTTTTTGGTTAGAAGCGAAATCTTAAAAGTCGCCGCCCAAAAAGGGATAGTCTTAGAGGCCGCTTGCCCTTTGGCCCGAGGTCGCCTTAAGAAAAACCAGATCTTAGGTCGTCTGGCCCACAAATATCAAAAAACTTGGGCCCAGGTCCTTTTACGCTGGCATCTGCAAAAAGGCCTTTGTCCTTTACCCAAATCCGTTCGCCCCGCCCGGATCCTCGAAAACGCGGCTCTTTTCGACTTCGCCTTAGAGCCCAAGGACTTGGCCGCTCTCGACCGCTTAAACCAAAACCACAGCGTCTTAAAGCCGCCATTTGTTTTTGACGGGGCTGGTTACGTTATAAGTCACGCCTAAATTTACTCTAAAAAGGCCATAAAGCGACCGGCCCTGGTTTTTTCGATTTTTAAGGGCAGATCGTAAACTTTGGTTAAATTGGCCGAGGTTAAGACCTCGTTAATGGGGCCCATGGCCAAAATTTCCCCGTTTTTTAGCAAAATAACGTGGCTGACGAAGGGCCCGATCTCTTGGAGAGAGTGGGTGGTTAAGACGACCGTTGGCCCCAAAGGATCGGTCGCGAGCCGCGCGACTTCACTTAAAAAGCGCTCCCTGGCCCCTAAGTCAAGGTTGGAGACGGGCTCGTCTAAGATTAAGAGCTCAGGGTTAGCTAAAGCCGCCCTGGCTAAAAGGGTTCTTTGTCTTTCCCCGGTGGATAAAAGGCCAAATGGTCGGTCTAAGATCTTGGCCAAGCCAAAATCTTGGGCCGTTTTTTGGGCCGCGACTACCATGGCCTCGTCCGGGTCCTCGTAGAGCCCTAAAGAGGCTAAAGGTCCCGAGAGAATAGTCTCTAAGAGAGTCGCGTGGCCCGGATTAAGGTCGGCTAGGGCTTGGGAAACCCAGCCTATTCGCCGCCGCAAAAGGCGTAAATCCACTCGACCCAAAAGATGGCCCAAAACCACGATCTGGCCTTCGGTCGGCCAGATATAGCCAGTGGCTAGACGCAAAATTAAGGTTTTGCCGGCGCCGTTGGGGCCTAATAAGGCCCAGTGTTGGCCTTTTTCGATCCGAAAGCTAACGTCGTTTAAGAGCTTTTGGCCGCCGCGCCGTAATTCAACGCCAGTTAGCTCTAAAACGGAGGGCGGCGCGGTTCTTGAGTCGTCCATGGTCGGTCCTTAAGGCTCAATCGCCTTTTTTTTGGGGCGAGCCTTTCCTTTTGGGCTTAAATTTTTAAGGGGAAAATCCGCGGTTTTTTGGGCTCTTCCCAAAAAGAGCCGGCTAGTTTAAACTTAATATTTCCCCAAAACGTTTTTGGGGGCGTTTATAGTCCATAATCTTTTTTAAGGGCGAAAAATAGGCCTTTTTTTCTTAGGCGAGTCATGATCGAGGTCCGTAAAGCCCGGGTGGACGACATCCCGGCTATTTATCAGCTTTTAAGGGAGTTGGCTCAAAAGGGCCTTCTTTTACCGAGGAGTTACGCCAATCTTTACGAGATGGTCCAAACTCTATTCGTGGCCCAAGATCCGGCGACCCCTACGGTTTTAGCCGGAACCGCCTCGCTGCAAGTGGCTTGGGAGGATCTAGCCGAGGTCCGGTCCTTGGCCGTGCCCGAGGAGTTTCGAGGCCATAAGGTTGGCCAGGCTTTAACTATAGCCTTAGAGGCCGAGGCCCGGTCTTTACGCGTTCAGAAGATGTTCGTTTTGACTTACGTCCCGGTATTTTTCGAAAAATTAGGCTACGAAAAAGTCCCGTTAGAGACTTTGCCCCAGAAAATCTGGGCGGTCTGCTTTAATTGCGTCCATTACCCAAATTGTCAGGAAATCGCCTTGGTCAAACGCCTTTAGGCCCAAAAATTGGTCAGTATAGCCGCGACTTTAGGCCAAAGGGAGACTAAAGTTTTTTTGGCTAATTTTTAACTGTTTTATTGGCTATTTGTTTGACAAATGTCTTGGTTTAATTTTTTTTAAAGTTTTAAGCCTAAATTTTGGCTCTAAAAACCAAAATTTATAGATTTTAACCCTAAATTTTTGGTATAACAAAGCCAATTTTTAGCCAAAAAAATTTTTCCGTTTTTTTGAGCCTCAAAAAAACCTGGCCAACCAAAAGTTCCGGGCTAAATCGCCAACCAAAAGAACCGGGCTAAAACGCTAAACCAAAAGCCCTGGCCCTAAAAAAGAGTCCAGTCGTCGCGGGGCAGCAGTTTTTCCATTTCCTCAATGGTCGGGAGCGATTTAAGGTCGGCTAAACCATAAGTTTCCAAAAATTTAGGGGTAGTGCCGTAAAGCATGGGATGGCCCGGTAAGTTATCTTCCCGTCTCACCACGCGCACTAAGTTTTTTTCCATTAAAGCTCGGATCACCCCGCCCGAGTCAACGCCCCGGATTTTTTCCAACTCCGCCCTTAAAATAGGCTGGCGATAAGCGATAATGGCCAAGGTTTCCGTGGCCGAGCGGGACAAGGTCTGCGGGGATTTTTTCTTCAGCCGTAAAACGTAAGGGGCCAGATCGGGTTTGGTTCGGAACTGATAACCGCCAGCCACTAAACTTAAGGAAAAGGCCCGCTTTAAGTCGTCGTACTCGTTTATAAGGCCTTCGACGACGCGCTCTAAGTCGTCGCGGCTGATATTTTCCTCAATAACCTCTAAGAGTCTATCAAGGCTTATAGGTCCGTCGGCCGCGAACAAAAGGCCTTCGACGATGGTTTTTAAAGGCAACATTTTTATTCTCTCGCGAAAGCGTTAAGGTTAGGCCGCCAAACGTCTGGGCGTTTAACGGTAATCCAGGTCGCTAGCGTCTAAGCTTTGGGCTTTAGGGTCGGCCAAAAACAGTTTAGGGCCTTGACAATCGGTCTCCGTCTCCTGGTAAAGGCGCAAAAAACCGGTCCGCGCGAGTTCTAAGATGGCCAAAAAGCTTAAGGCCACTTCCAAGGCGTTGGGCGCTAATTTCATTAAATCTTGAAAATGGGCGTTTTTCGCGTCTAATAAAAAAGTCCGAATTTCGGCCAGTTTTTCGCCAATGGTTTTGGTTTCTAAGACAAACTGTAATCTTGGTCTTTCAGCCGAGTTTTTTCGCCCGGAGAGTTTGCGCCAGGCTTCGATCAACTCAAATAAGGTGGCCTGGATCCGGTCGTCGAAACTGAAGTCGGCTTCCTCATCGCGCTCCCCTCGGGTAAAAACGTCGCGATTTAAGATGGGCAACTCGTTTAAAAGCCGGGCCGCGTCTTTGACTTTGGCGTACTCAAGTAAAGGTTGGGTTAACTCGATCCGCGGATCTTCGGGTTCCTCGCCCGTCTCGTCGTTTAATTTGGGTAAAAGCAAACGACTTTTTATATTAGCCAAAGTCGCGGCCATTAAGAGAAAATCCCCAGACGCGTCTAAACTTAAGCCTTCTAAACGATCTAAACACTCCAGATATTGTTGGGTGATTAAAGAAATGGGGATATCGTTAATGTCGACTTTGTTTTTGTCGATAAGGTGCAAAAGGAGATCCAGCGGCCCCTCATAGGGACCGTCGCCCACGTCAAGTTTTAAGGTTAGGCTTTCGAGCAACTTTTTAGTCTCCCAAAAGGAAAGTGGCGAAAAAAATATAAATCGGCTCTAAGATTTGGCCTAAAACGCCGGTGGCCATTAAAACGATGAGCCCCAAAAAACAAAAAGTATGGTAGCGGTGGATGGTCCACAGTAATCTCTCGGGCAGAAAAAAAGACAAAACATTATAACCGTCCAAAGGGGGCACGGGGATACAATTAAAAATGGATAGGCCTAAATTAATCAAAAAACCGTAAAACAACATGCCGGAAACGGGCTCGGAGACGGCTACTGGCGTCTGGGCTAAGATGGCCTCAAAGATTTTAAACCGAAAGCCTAAGGCCAACATAACGGCTATGAAGAAATTAGTCGCTGGCCCGGCTAAGGCCACCAAAGACATGTCCCTTTTGGGGTCGCTAAAATTACGGGGATTGATGGGCACGGGTTTAGCCCAGCCAATAAAATTGGTTAAAAATAAAACTAGAGCCCCAATGAGGTCAAGATGGCGAAGGGGGTTAAAGGACAACCGCCCGGCCTTGGCCGCGGTGTCGTCGCCCAAACGGTAAGCCGTATAGGCGTGAGCGTACTCGTGGGCGGTTAAGCCAAAAAGGAGGAAAGGGGCGATCAAGACCAGTTTTTGGGGTTCAGAATCCAACATAACGCTTTCCTTAAAAGCGGCGAAAAATAGCCTATTTTTTAGGCGACCACGGTCAGATCGGCTAAGATTAGCCAAGGCTTTCGGGCTTTAACTATCGTGACCCGGCTAAGCTTAAGAGCCGTGACCTTGGCTAAAGCGGCCCGTAAAGTCGCCTGGTCGGCCGAGGGCCAGGCTAAGGTTAAACGCCCATAAGGCTTTATAATGGTTTGGGCCGTTAACAATAAGTCGATAAGATCCCCGTAAAGGGCCTCGCGGGCGGCTCTTTTGGCGGGGTTTTGGCTCCCACGGAAGGACACAGGGCGCCAAGGGGGGTTACAAATAGCGTAATCCACTCGCCCCCCCAAGGCCATTGGCGTCAAACTCCGCCAGTCGACCATTAAAGCGTAAAGGCGGGGCGTGGCCCTAGCCTTGGTGGCTTGAGTTAAGTTGTGGGTTAAATAAGCCTGGTAAGTCCACTGCCTTTCCACGAAATAAAGGGCCTCAAGGCCTTTTAAGCGATTTTTGGCTAAAGCCTCTAAGCCGACCACCCCACAACCACAGCCTAAATCCAC
>JAIROO010000124.1 GCA_031257535.1 Deltaproteobacteria bacterium | reverse complement strand
GGTCGATCAGCTTGACCTCGCTTTTTGAGGTTTTGGCGTTTTTGGGATGGGTCGCCGCGGCTAAACGCCTTTTGGCTCTTTGGTTAGAGATGGTCGGGGCGACTGAGCGATTGGCTAAGACGGCCGCGGTATTAGAACTCTTGGGACGATTATTAAAGGCCTCGGTGGGGTTGGTGGAGTATAAAGAGTAGCCGCCCTGGCCACTAAAGTCAGCCGGGTCGGCGAACTGGCCAAAAACTTCGTCGAGATTGGCTTTTTGGTCATTGACGCGACCTTGGGCCAGATTGTCGTCTAAATCCACTAAGAAACGATTTAGTCTTCTTGGGTTCACGTACTCGCCAAAGGTTATGGGAGCGAAAAGACGCAGCTCGTCCGCGGCTCGGGTCACGGCCACGTACAAAAGTCGCCTTTCCTCTTCCGAGGCTTCTAAGGACTTACAATACGGCCCAGGAAAACGCCCTTCGGTTAACGACAAGACCAAAACCACTCGCCACTCCAAGCCTTTAGCCGAGTGGATGGTCGACAAAGTCAGATCCAAAGGCCGACCTTGGGGCGTACGACCTTGACCTTGAGCGGCCGGCGGATCTAAGGAGATCTCGGATAAAGCCTCTTCCAAAGTGGGAGCGCCTTCTAGCATCCGCGGCAAGTCGATGAGTTCCTCCCGGCGAGAAGGAAAGTCGTCGGGAAAAAGCCGGACTAAAGAATTAAAGGCGTAGTCTAAGGCTAAACGCGTTTTCTCGTTTCGACTGACTAAGGTCTCGGGTTTAATGAGCTCAGCCATGAGTTCGGCTAAGGGCCCTAAGTTTTCTTGGAGTTTAAAGGAGACCGGGGCGTGATGTAGGCGCGCCAACTTTTGGCGGTCGGACCCGACCCAGGTGGTCACGTCCTCGGCGTATTTAGCCCCAAAGCCCGGCAGCTCGCCCACAATCCTTTTTAAGCTAATCCCATCGCCGGGGTTAACCGAGGCCCTTAATAAAGATAGGTAGCTTTTAACGTGGGCGCTTTCTAAAAATTTGCGGCCCCCGTATTTAGTAAAAGGAATCTTTAAGTGGTTTAAGGCCACTTCCAGCTCAAAGGAGTGGCCCGAATTCCGAAAAAGGACGGCCATGTCCTCTAAAGGGACGCCTTGGTCGATCTTGTCTTTGAGGATTTGGGCGCAGGTCTGGGCTTCGGCCGAAACGTCAGTGACCGCGTGGAGGAAGGGTAAAGGCCCTTTACCCCGAAAAGAGGTCAGTTTCTTGTCGTATTTGTCTTTAGCCCCGGCGATGACCTTATTGGCGAGGTCTAAGATGGGGGCGAAGGAGCGGTAATTGGCCTCTAAAGTCACGATGGTCGTTCCGGGAAAAAGCCGGGGAAACTCGAAGATGTTCTGAAAGCTGGCCCCGCGAAACGAGTAGATGGCCTGAGCCTCGTCGCCGACCGCGGTTACGTTGCGGTGGTCGCGACCTAAAAGGTAGGTTAACCGGGCTTGCAGGGGGTTGGTGTCTTGATACTCGTCGACTAAAACGTGGGAGTATTGGCCGGCGATAAGCTTTCTAGCCTCTTCGTCTAAAGCCAACAGACGGACCAACAGAACCAAAAGGTCGTCAAAATCTAAAAGCCCGCGGTGGGTTTTCTCCTCGCGGTAGATGGCCCCGATCTGGGTGATGGCGTCCACAAATATCCTTAAGTGGGGCGCGTGTTTTTGGATAACCTCGGCTATGGTTTTTTGGCGGTTTATGGCTTGAGACAAGATATTTAAAATCGTCCCTTTTTGGGGAAAGCGGGCTTGCGCCGGGTCTGGTCGGGAGAAAAGGCCTCCGCTAGGCGAGTCAGGCAGAAAGCCTTTGCGAATTAAACCGATCAAAGACTCGGCGTCGTCTTGGTCCATAACCGTAAAAGAGGGGGACAGCCCTAAGCGGGGGGCGTGCTTGCGCAGAACGCTATGGGCCAAAGAGTGAAAGGTGCCGCCGGCCACCCGGCCGGCGGCCGAGCCCACGAGCTCGGCCGAGCGGGCCAGCATCTCTTGGGCGGCTTTCCGGGTAAAAGTCAGAAGGAGAAGCGACTGGGGCTCAAAACCCTGGTCGATGAGGGCGGCCACCCGATGGACCAGGGTCTTAGTCTTGCCGCTCCCAGCTCCAGCCACGATTAACAAAGGCCCGCCCTGATGGGTGACGGCTTTGTACTGAGAGGGGTTTAAAAGCTTTTTATAATCAATGGCCATGGATCTCGCCAAAAAAAAATGGCCGCCCTAATAGCGTTTTGGAAAATAGTCCAAGATAGCCGACGCCAATGACTCAATGGTGGCGACTTTACTGACCGCGACCACGGTTAAGCCGGCTTTTTGGGCCGCCATGGAGGCGATGGGCCCTATGGCCACGACTTTAAGAGCCTTACGGTTAGCTTCGTTTAAGGCTTGACCTAAATAAGTGGCCACGCTCGCGCTAGTGATAGTGGCCAGATCGACCGGGGTTGAGGCCAGATCCTCGTTTAAAAACTCCAAAGGTCCAGGCTCACATTGGTAGAGGACGACCTCGTCGACTTTAAAGCCCATCGCGTTTAAGCCCGCCGCCAAAGTCGGTCGAACCGTAGCCGCCCGGGGCCAGAGGACTGGCCCGGGCGGCAAGTTAAGGTCTTGAAAGAGGTCTAGTAAGCCCTCGGCTTGATACGTCTTGGCCGGAACGTGGTCGGGCTTTAAGCCATAGGGCCTTAAAGCCGCGGCCGTGCCCGGACCCATGACCACAATGGCTAAACCAGCCAAAGCCCGCGCGTCCTGGCCCCGCGCCCACAGAGCTTTTAAAAAAAGGTCGGCTCCATTGGGACTGGTAAAAACCAGATAGCGATAAGGACCACCCGGGCCCAAGGACTTTAGAGCCGCTAAAAGCTCGGGATTAGGGCTTAACTCGTGGATGGCGATGGCCGGCCGCTCTAGGACCTTAGCTCCGGCCTCTTTTAATAACTCGCTTAAGCGACCAGCCTGGGCCTTGGTTCTGGTGACTAAGATGGTTCGTCCAAAGAGGGGTCTTTTTTCAAACCAGTTTAATTGGTCGCGTAAACCTACCACCGCCCCAACCACGAGTAAAGTTGGGGGTCTAAGATTAGCCGCCTCGACTAGACTGGGTAAGGTGGCTAAAGAGCCGGTAATAGTCCTTTGCTTGGGGGTCGCTCCCCACTCAATGGCCGCGGCTAAAGTCTGGGCGGAGCGGCCGCCTTTAATTAAGCTCTCGCAGATAAGCGCGAGGTTTTGACGACCCATGACCACGGCCAGAGTCTCGCCAGTCAAAGTCGTAAAGTCGACCCCCGCTCCCCCCTCTTGGGCGTGACCCGTGGCTAAGGTCGCGGTCTGGCTAAGACCCCGGTGGGTTAAGGGAATACCCGCGGCCGCGGCCACGGCCACTGTCGCGGACACCCCAGGGACGACCTCAAAAGCCAGGCCTAATGAGGCTAGATATAAGGCCTCTTCCCCACCTCGACCAAAAATATAAGGGTCGCCGCCCTTTAAACGGACCACTACCCGCCCGGCTTGGGCTTCCGCGGCTAAGGTCTCGTTAATGGCCTCTTGGCTTAAAGACCGCTTAAACGACTCTTTGCCCGCGTCAATGAGTTTAGCCTCTTTGGGAGCTAAACTTAAGAGCTCCAAAGGGGCTAAGTGGTCGTAAACCACGGTCTCGGCTTTTGCTAAAACCGCCGCCCCTCTTAAGGTCAGTAACCCAGGGTCCCCAGGTCCAGCCCCGACTAAATAAACCATGCCCGCCATAAAAGCTAATCTTTGGGGCCTTCGTTGATTTTAAGGCTGGCGGTCGCGTTTAAGCCTTCAGTCGCGTTAAAGCCTTCTTGGTCTTTTAGGTCGGTTTGGGCGACCCGGGCTAAAATGGCCGCCCCGCCAGCGTTTAAAAGGTATTGGCCAAAAGACAGGCCCTGGGCTTGGGCCGCGACAAGGTCATTAACCATGATAAAAGCTTCTTTTCTGACTCGCTCTTGGCCATCTAACGAGGCTATTACGCCCGTTACAAAAAACCCATCGCTAAAGGGTCGGGCGTAAACTCCCGCCGGAACCGAACAGCCCAAGTTCAAAGCCAAGGCCGCGCCCCGCTCTAGGCCTAAGGCCAAGGCGGAAGGCGGGTGGTTTAAAGGAGCCAGGAGCTTATGTAAGGCCAGGTCGTCCTCCCGGAACTCCAAGGCTAAGGTTCCTTGGCCAGGGGCGGGCGTAAAACTAGTTGGACTTAGCTCGTGACTTTGGTAGTCAGACCGTCGTAAGCGCTCTAACCCCGCCTTAGCTAAGACCACCGCCGCCAAAGACCCTTTTTTTAGTTTAGAAAGGCGCGTGTCCAAGTTACCGCGTAAGGGCTCGACTTCTAGATCCGGTCGGTCGGCTAAGAGAAGGGCTCGCCGTCTTAAGCTAGACGTGCCCACCTTAGCCTTAAGCGGTAAAGTGGTTAAGTCGGCCCCGGTTAAGGTGACTAGAGCGTCGGTGGCCGGCCCCCGAACCGGAGTCGGCCCTAAAGTTAAGCCTCTGGTCAGCTTAGTGGGCAGATCTTTGGCGCTATGGATAGCTAAGTCTATTTGTCCAGTTAAAAGAGCTAGCTCGATCTCTTTGACAAAAAGGCCTTTTAAGCCCAAAGATAAAGGTCTCGCCTCTAAGTTGTCGCCTTTAGTCGCGATGGGTTTTATATTTATAACCAGATCTGGATAAAGCTTTTTAAGCTCAATGGCCACGGTCTGGGTTTGGGCGAGGGACAAGGGACTGCCCCGAGCCCCAATAGTCAGTTTGTCGATCAAGGCTATAAAGGGTTCAAAGCTAGGGCGCTAGTGGCTAGCGCAACCAGCGCAAGAACTTGACGAACAGGAGCCACAACCCGAGCCAGACGAGGAATAACCGCCCCCAGAGTCATTAGAACTCAGAGAAGAGCCCTTTAAGCTTCTAAAACTTGAGAGCAACTTGTCGCAAGGCTCAAAGCCACAAGAAGGGCAATTGATCTTTTCTTGGGCGCGCAGAACCAAAGTCTCAAAAACTTGGCCGCATTGGCTACATCTAAACTCGTATATGGGCATGAGGCTATCCGCCTGGCAAGGCTAAAAGGCCAAAAAAAATGGCCAAAAGTATCTTCTCATAATACCGTAAAAGGCGGTTTTAGGCAAATTAGCCAAAAAACTAAAAAAGGTCAAACGCGGGCTAAAGTCTAACAATATAAATTGTCTTCCTCTAAAAAGCGGAAGGTAACCGGGCCTAAAGCATATTTTCCGCCATAAATAATGGCTATTGGCGCGTAAACGCCAAAACATTATAAGTTATTTGTGATTTATTAAAAACTAAGAGAAAAAAAATACAGACGCTGGCAATATACAGACAATCATTGGCTGACTGGTAATCAAGATAGACTAGTTAAAAACTTAATTATAAAATATAAGTCTAATGGATCAACGACAAACGCTAATCTAAATTTATAACGACCACTAATATATTGTTTAAATACTAGTCCTCAAAGAATAAAATGGGGATTTTACGAAGGGGTGAATCAAATTCGGCGCCTTTAAGTTGGAAACTAGCCGATCTTTTGGCCTCGTCAAAAACCTTGTTTCGCTATTTTAGGCGCGCGTTCTCATGGATACGCTAATCAAAATTGTAGATACCACTATATATTGATTATAAACGAGCCCTCAACAATAAAAAAAGGGCGTTTACGAAGGCCTCCCGCCTTAAGCTCAGAGAATTTTAAGCGGCAGAAAGCCAAAACAACGCCAAAGCTTTAAAGGGAGGCCCTTTTGGAGCCTCCCTTTAAAAAAAATGCGCTTACGAAGGCCGCCCGCCTTAAGCTCAGAGAATTTTAAGCGGCAGAAAGCCAAAACAACGCCAAAGGTATAAAGGGAGGCCCTTTTGGAGCCTCCCTTTAAAAAAAGTCGCGATCTAACGTCAGGGCTTTTAGCTCCCTGGTCTTGATTTATTAGCTGAAGAGAAGGGCCTTTTATCGCGGAGTCGCTTTTTTAAAGCGGAATTGGCTTTTTTTAACGCGGATCTGGCTCTTTTGGCTCGGGATCGCCCGCGGTTTGGGCTGGGGAGTCCTCGATTAAAGCTGGAGAGCCTTCAGTTTGAGCTAGGGCGCCCTCGTTTTTGGCGGCCAATGGGTCGGAGCCAGGCGCGGGGAGGGCCGGTTTAAGCGATTTTTTGGCCAGATCCCGCGTCGAGAACATCAAGGCGACCAAAGCCACGACCAATAGGCTGGCTCCGCCTATTAAGGCTTGGTCCTCGCTATTTAAGATGACGTACAAAACCCCATAGAGCGCGCCCATAACCAAGGCCAGAACTAAAGCGGCCATGCCGCTGGCGGTGGCGATGGCCGCGTAACCGGCGACTAAGACGATAATTAACCCCGCGGCTAAACCATAGGCCGGGGCGAAACCCAGTTGTTCGGCCGAGGCTAAAAGGACCAGGTAAAACAAAGCCAAGGCTAAACCGATGACCGCGTATTGGCCAAAGTGCAGGCGATAGCTTGTTTTAGAGTAGCGCGTCGCCACCTCATAGAGAAAAAAACTTAAAAAAGTCAGCCCAATAAACAAAATGGCGTATTTAACGGCGCGGGTGACGACGGTATATAAGGCGATGGGCTCAACTAAGGTTACGCCAAGGAGGTTCTCGTAAAGAGGCGAGGTATTCGAAGAGGAACTATTCCCCCTCGCGTCGTTGTCTCGGTTTAGGGCGTTTATCGTAAAGACTTGCGGGTAATTGCGGACGAGGTTAGGCACGCTCCATTTAGCCGTAAAGCCATCGCTATTGATTTTTCTTTCGAAAGGCAAACTTCGTCCAATAAAACTGGGGTGAGGATAGGGGGAGGCGAGTTCTAAAGTGGTGAGCTCGGCGACGGGGGCGACCATAAAATTATTGAGCCCACCTATCGCGATCGCGAACTCAAAAGGCTCGCTTTCCGCCTGGTCGCTTAGATCCAGGGCGGCGTAAAAACCCCCAGCGGGTAAAAGGGGCGAGTTATTGACCCCAGGAGCGAAATAATACTCTTTAGCCCCAAACTTTAAGGGGCTAACCCCTCTAAAAGCGTTGGTGTCGCTAAGACCCACGAGTAATTGGGTCTCCGCCCATTTGACTTGGGTTACGCGGGAGTCCAGTTTAGTCAGATCCTGGCGGCTGAAAGAGCCAGTCACTTTTAAGTCGCTCGCGTAAACTAAAATGTCGTAAATCCCTCTGGATCTTTTTTCCGTGGTTATCTGACCGTTGATGGCCAGATTTTTGGGTAAGATGGCGGCCGTCCGCTTTTCGACTATGGTTTTGGTCTCTTTCCTGGTGAGGGGTTTATCTGGGACCTGGCCATCAATTATGGCCACCGGAATCACGGTCTCCACCTCGGTCTGGTAAGTAATCTCGTAAGGCACGACTAAAATAGGGCCCACAAAAGTCTGATCGCGACCCCAAGAGTTCGCGATCTCCGTGGACACCGAACGGTAGCGAAGGCGCCTTTCCTCAACTAACTTTTTAGTTAAATTAAGGGGCCACAACAAAGCGGCGCCTAAAGCGACTAAAAAAATTAAGCGAGCCCAAAAGGAGTTAAGCCAGGTCGCGGCGTTTGGCATAGAGGGTAATTGCAAGGACATTCGCCGGAATAAATAAAAGACTCCTAAAACTAGCCCGGCCAGAATGGAGATGGTTATTAAAAAAAGGAGAAGATAAAACACATTTTCCATAAAAATATCTTAAAGCTCCCAAAGGTATGTATATATCATTTCTGGTATTCTCCTTTTACCCTAAAAGATTCTTTAGGGGCGACATATCTAGGGGTGGGGAGAAGGGTCAGGTTGGACTTATTTATAATTTAACACGGGTTTGGCTTTCTCGGGGGAAAAATTTCCTTGGAAAGGCAGATTTTTAGCGTCGCCCATGAACTAGGCCATCTCATTTTACACCCTGACGACTACGACAAAGATAAGCCAGAGGTATCCAATGACGACAAAAAACAAGAGATGGAGGCTAATAGTTTCGCCGGACATTTTCTTATGCCAAACGAGGGTTTTTCCCAGGAATGGGAAAAGTATCGGGGGATGCGTTTTATCGACAGCGTCCTTAAAATCAAATGCGTTTTCCGCGTTAGCTATCTAACCGTTCTCTATCGCCTTTACGAAAATAAGATAATTGATAAATATTATCTCGCCCGGAACAGATTCATAGCCGACTGGTCTAGGGGATTGGGCCTCCCACCATTTCACGGAGGCTGCCGGCCTTATGGCCTTTTGGTTTTTCGAATTCCCTTTTTTTGTCTAGCGGCCGCCTGGTTCTCACCCCAGCGGTCGAAGCCTTCGAGAGGCTCTTGGCCAAGTTCCGCCGAAGGTAGTCCGGGGAGGCTGGGCCGGATTTTAGGGCGTAATGAAAAAAAAGCTTGCGTCGACGTTCTGTTTAAAATATTATATCAAAAAAGTCATTACTCATCGTCCGGTGGACTTCCAAGCCTAAAGACAGACCTTAAGGCGGCGACGTTACCGACGAAGGGGAGATCGTTTTGGGAGATCTCTTAATTTCTATTGACTTAGTTCAAGAAATTTGCTGGAATTGATGGCGGAGACTCTTTTTAAAAACCCAATAATTCGCTGGTTGGTGACTTTAATGCTCGAGCCATAAATTAGGAATGAATTATGTCAACAAAAGAAATGTATAAGTATAGTAATATTCTTAGCAATAAATATTTTATAGATAATAATATTGATAAAGTTTTATTTTTAGACATAGATGGAGTTTTACAATCTTATGGAAGCCAATCACGGTTTGAACATATTAAAAATGGTGATATGGAAAATTTATATCATGATTTAGAAAATATATTTAACATTGATTATTCAAAATATGATAAATATGACGTTGCTGCTGTATATTATGATTGGAATGAACAATCAATATCTTTTTTAAAAGATATACTAGCACAAACAGGAGCAAAAATTGTATTATCGTCTGATTGGCGAATTTTTGGTAAGGAGAAGATGTATAATTTATTTAAAATTCACGGTTTACATAGTTATTATATTGATAACACTACTAAAAATATATTGGTAACTGACTCTCTAAGTGAAAAACTACATAATAAATTTAAGGAAAAATTAAACTTAAAATATGTACATTATAGAACAGTTGAAATACTTGAATATATAGAAAGACATCCTTTTATCAAAAATTATGTCGCTATAGATGATATGAATCTCCTTCCAGGATTAGAAAATCATTTTGTAAATACAAGATATTTATTATTTGAAGAACATGCTAAAATTGCAATAAATCTCTTAAATACATAAAATTAATTTAAAACGTATAAGTTAAAGCTAGTAACTGGTCATTAAAGTTACTTACCTTACCTTTGCTCTGAAGAACAAAGAAAAATCAAAAATTTACTGTTTTGATTATTTTTCTATTCATTTTTGTTGTTTTTTATCAGTATTGCGTTGAAAATTTAAAAACATGAATTATATTTTAAATAAGGAATTCAGTGCTGGCGATAGTTAAACAAAACTCTTGGAGATCAACAGAAGAACTATGAAAATTCGAGAAATGTATAAGTATAGCAATATTCGTAGCAATAAATATTTTATAAATAATAATATTGATAAAGTCTTATTTTTAGACATAGATGGGGTTTTACAATCTCATGGAAGTCAATCACGGTTTAAACATATTGCCAATGGTGATATGGAAAATTTATATCATGATTTAGAAAATACATTTGGTATTGATTATTCAAAATATGATGAATATGATGTTGCTGCTGTATATTATGACTGGAATAAACAATCAGTATCTCTTTTAAAAGATATCCTAAACCAAACAGGAGCAAAAATTGTATTATCGTCTGATTGGCGAATTTTTGGTAAGGAGATGATGTATAATTTTTTTAAAATTCATGGATTAGAAAATTATTATATTGATAACACTACTAAGAAATTTTTTTTAAAGCGTTCTTATGTGGAAAAAATATGTAATAAATTTAAGAAAAAATTAAATTTACAATCTATGAATTATAGAACAGTTGAAATACTAGAATATATAGATAGACATCCTTTTATTAAAAAGTATGTCGCTATTGATGATATGAACCTCCTTCGAGGATTAGAAAATCATTTTGTAAATACAAGATATTTATTATTTGAAGAACATGCTAAAATTGCAATAGATATATTAAATAGTTAAAATTAATTTAGAATATGTAGGTAGTTCTATTAACTTATCACTAAATTTATTAACGTTGTCTCTGTATAACAATATAAAAACAATAAATTCTATCTTTAATTATTTTTTTAATTTTATTTTTACTGTTTTTATCATCTAAATTGACTATAACTTAATATATTTCCTTTTTTGTATTTTAAAATTATTTAATGATAAAAGTGTTTTGATAATGAGCCCAAAAACAAGTAAGTATTATAGTAACGAGCGTAATAACGAATACTTTATCGATAACAATATCGATAAAGTATTATTTTTAGATATAGATGGAGTTTTGAAATCTTATAATAGGATATCTCGTCTTGATAGTATGGAAAATAATAGTATAGAAAGTTTTTATCAACAATTAAAGGAAAAGTATAATATTGATTATTCTTTATATAATAAACAGGGTGTTATATCTTCATATTTTGATTGGGATAAAAATTCTATATCAATACTTAAAGATCTATTAATTACAAGTAGCGCAAAAATTGTTCTTTCCTCTGATTGGCGACTTTTAGGTTATAAACAAATGTATGATTTATTTAGATTTCACGATTTACATGAATTTTACATTGACAATACTATTAATCTTACTTATTTACCTCATAAATTAAAGGAGAAATTAGAAAATAAGTATACAAAATTATTAAAAATAGATACTTTTTGGGTTCCACATTACAGAACTGTTGAAATATTAAATTATCTAAAAAGACATCCTTTTATAAAAAATTATGTCGCTATAGACGATAAAAACATTCCATGTATAGAATCCCATTTTGTAAAAACAAGCGATTTACTCCTACCACAACATGCTAACATGGCATTGAAAATTTTAAAAACATGAATTATATTTAAAATAAGGAATTCAGCTCTGGCGACAGTTAAACAGAACTCCTGGGGATCAACAAGTGAAAGACCCCATAGCAAAAATATAAAAATACCAAAAATAATTTTTTAGAATTAATTGATTTTAATAAAATTAGATTATATAGTATTTATTTTACTCAAAACCATATTTCTGATTGCCTATTAAAAAGCCTTTTTTTTGTAATTTTAGTCACCTGCCTCTACTATTTATCTAATTTCAAATTATTGATACCACTTTGTATTGTATATTAATGAGCCATCCAAAATGACGCTCTCGTAAAAACCCTCTTTTTATTTTTTGAGAACTCATTAATATACAGTATATAGTGGTAGCTATAATTTTTGTTTCGCGAATATAGTCGAGCCACGCCCCTAAAATTTCAAGGCTAGGGTTTTTACGAAACCATCCAAAATTAGACAGGGGGTTTTTACGAGCTATCTCGCGGCCGTGGGAACGGTCGCTTTCTGGCGAAAGAAAATCAAGCTTCTTTCGCGGACCTCGGAAGATCGTCGCCGACCCAAGTGACCGTTCCGGCCTAAAAAAGGAGACTAACAGGGCCGGAAAATTTAATATTTATTTAGTCATTGCTCCTAATATAACCGCTTTATAGCGAATTTATAATGATTTAGCTGCATTTAAAATTTTTAACGAAGAGCCTTTTTTTCCAGACAATGGCCACCAAGTTAGGGTAGAAACTGGCCGGACGATTTTCAGCTAACCCTCCCCAGAAACAGGATGAGGTCCACCGTTCTCAAGCCGCTGACGCTCTTCGCTTTTCTTCAGAGAGTTCTAAATGGTGGGGCCGAATTACATCGCGAACACGCGCTCCAAAAACTTCGCGTTGATTTTTACGCTCGATATAATGGCGGCGCCTATCCAGTAGAACTGAAGATGAAAGGTCAAGACAAATTTATGGATCTTAAGATGAGAGACAGCAAGAAACAGTTACGTTCTTATATAGATAAATGTGGGGCTAAAGAAGGTTGGTTAGTAATTTTTGATAAATATCCATAAAAATGGGAAAATAAAATATATTGGGAAACAATTGAGTATGAAAGCGCGACAGTTCATGTTGTTAGTTGTTAAAATATAATTTTTCTTTTTGTGCTATATTTGAAATATTTATGTCTACTCTATGTTACATGTGATCCACATACCCACTTGACCGGGCGCCCAAGCCGTAAATAGCTAAACTTAGGTCTATAAATTTTTTGGCCTTGGGGCTAACTAAGCCGTGATAGTCTTTTTCAATTATGGCGTTTAAAATCCCCTAGACGGTTTTTCCGAAGTTTTTACGGGACTAATTGACCTTTACCAATCAAGACCAAAAGCCACAAAAAATCTACCTATATAAATTTCTTAGAGACAAATCGGCTTGTAATTACGTCTCAAGATCTTCCCCCCCCCAAAAAAGACGCTTTACGGCCAGTCGCGCTCATTTTAAGGCTAAAAAAGGATTTAGCGGCAGAAGCTCTTTTTGGGCTTGGTCGGCTAAAGCTAAAAAACTCTCGCTCCCTTCTGACCCAGCCTCAAGATGGGCTAAGGCGGTCCGTCTTAAACAGTCTAAGGCTTTGGCGTAAAATTTCGGCTCGTAAGCGTAAAGTTTATGCTTTTTGAGAATGGCTAAGACTTTGGGGCCCACGGCTAAGGTCAGAGCGGGATAAGGCCCTTGGGGAGCTAGGGCTAAGAGTTTTAAATAGATTTTTAGTTCTCGCCGGACGCCTTGGCCCCGACTAATCTTCGCGCTATAGGCCTTTAAGAGCCCAGTGGGCAAAGGCGCGTGGCTAAGTTCGACCAAATGAGGCGGAGGCTCAGGGTTTTTTATTAGCTGGTCGACTGGGTTTAGTTGGTCGACTAGGTTTTGTTGGTTAGAGGGTTTTTTAGGCGACCCCGGGTTGGACAAATGGTTTTTAGGAATCGAGCTTAAGGTTTTAGGGGCTTTAAAAAGAGACGCGATTAAGGTCCGCCCCGATTGGCTAACCACGGGCGCTCCATCCTCAAATGAAGCCGTTAAAAGCCAAGGCCAGGCTCCGACAAAGCCCAGTAAAGCCCCGCTTAAACTTTCGCGAGCCCGAAAGCCGTCAGGGCCTAAGGCGGCTAAAGCATGAATCGACAAGCAACTTAGATCAAGAGCGTAAATGTGGATCGAGGCCTCGTTTTCTAGGTATAAAAGAGCTTGTTTAGGGGAGTTACGGGTTAAGGCTCTTAAGTTTTCGAGAAGATGTTCCGAGGGCGACCGCAAAGGCAAACGATTGTCGGTCAAAGGCGGCGGATTTCTGAGTAAAGACCACAAAGCGAAGCGACGGAGAACGTAAGAAGCCGGATCTAGGACGTCATTAGCCAAAAGCTCTTGGGCGACGGTTAAAGCCGTGGTTTTTAGCTCGCTTAGGTTTAAGGGCGAGTCCGTAACTAAAGTCTTTTCTCGTTCTTGATTGGGAGCCGGAACAAGGGTTGGCCCAAAAGATCCAGAAAGGTTAGGCTCGCTCGGTCCATTTTTGGTTTTAGTTGGGTTAAGGCTTAAGGCTGGGTCGGGGTTAGGGATCGGAGGAACCGAGTCAGTCGCGTTTTGGGCCGCGCATAACCGGCTCTTAAGATCTGAGGACAAAGGGGCGGCGGGGCCGTAAGTATTTTTTAGAAAACATTCTAAACGGGCTAACTCGAAAGCGGCTTTTTCTAGATCTGGCTTAGCTAAGGCCGAAGCGTTATCCAGCCATAAAACTTGTCTTTCAAAGAACCAGTCAAAGATCCCCACCCTAACCTTGGCTTTTTCCACCGGGGGCTCAAGGTCAGCCCATTTAGTCGTCGCGAGATCGGTTATGACTTTTAAGCCCGTGACTAATCCGGTAAGTCCCTTGGTCTGGGTTAAAGCCGTCCCTAACCAAGCGACCACCAAGAGATCCGGGCGGGTCTCGGCGATGAGCTCCTCGGCTAAAGTCACGACTTTAGCCCAGTTAGGCGGTCGCCTGGTCCCAGACAGGGAGGTAAAGGCGGCGATCTCCGCCTCAATAGTCTCAAACCTAGGGTCTTCGCGAGCTCTTATTCTGGTAATTGGGGACGAGGAGCTGGTCATGGGTTAACTTTCAGAGCTAAAGGTCTTAAAGAGGTTAGTCGAATCAGTGGCTTTGTGGCTAGGAGCCTGTCGGATTATAGGATTTAGGGATTCCTCTCCCTTCTTCCGGCCTCAAATTTTTTGAAGCCCAGGAAAAGGCACTTAAACAATTTTAATTATTTTTTCATAATTCACCATTATCGCTCATAATA
>JAIROO010000342.1 GCA_031257535.1 Deltaproteobacteria bacterium | reverse complement strand
GCTTGACTATTTCGGTAGCCGGATAAAATCCAAGACGTACCTTTCGTTAGACCGCCTACAATTAACTGAGTTCCGGGCAGGCGCCCTGTAAGGTCAATAAACGCGCCTCCTTGTTTGAAACCATTGTCTTCGGTTAGTTGCCGTAAGGCGGACAGGTAGCCACCAACAAATCGGTTTAAATAAACTTCTTTAGTGCCTTTTTGTGGGCTAAAAGGAAAATCATTTTCCCATAAGTTATATGGTTGACGGTATGGATTAGCTAAAATTACGTATAAAAAACCTAATGATAAAATTAAGGATAAAATGGACAAGCCAGCGATTTTAAAGAACCACTCACGTGGATTTAAGTATCTTCTTAAAATAGTAAAGAAAGCCAAAAGAAGAAAATAAGCCGTAAAAGCCGTGGTGATAAGGATGGAATTATTGCTACCCATGCCATAAGCGATGGGGAGAAAGGAGAGAAAGATAGCCCAGATGGTATTAGGACATTTGGCCACGTCTAATTGTTTAGTCGAAGGTTTTACGCTTAGAGTCTGTAGAAAGGCCCCTAAGGCCGGAGCCCAAAGAAAGTGACCCATACTATGAATAAACAAGCGGTAATATTGATATGTATTTATAAAAATCAGTAATATAAATAAATTAGCTAATAAAATAAAAATACTTATATTACTAAATTTAATATTAATATATTTAGATAATATGAAGCCAATTAAAATTAGAAAAATAAAAAAAATGATATATTTGAAATTCAAAATATATAAAAAAAAGTGTTGTATTGATATAGTAAAAATATTTGAAGCGTTATGAGAACCTGACTGATTAAGTTCATATAATGTTTGGTAGTATCTATTAATAGAATTTGGAATTGAACCATCTATATATAATGCTGATAAATATAACAATAATATTGAAATAAAAATTGATATAAATATATATTTACGCTTGTTTGGAATATTAAAATAAGTCCAGACCAGGGTCATTAGGCCCAAGGCAGCCGCAGTAGTCGGTTTGGCCAAAAAACAGAGCCAACCTCCAAAACCAATAATTATCCATCCAATATAAAATTTAATTGTTTTAATATTATTAAGAGAAATTAATAACATTCCAATTAATGTTATTAGTAAAGATTGAAAATTCAATAAATTATAATTAGGTGTAGGCAACCAAATAGTATATATAGGTATAACAGAAGATGTTAGTATAAAAGAAAAAATAACTATATGTAATTTATTTAAATTTTCTATTCGATTTGTTAAAAGTTTTATAAACAATAGATTACAAATAAATGATAAAGAAATAATAATTATAAAATTGATTGATCTAAATAAAGGAATATTATTGTTTAATATCTTAAATAATGGCGAATAAATATATTCGAATTTTGAAATCGACGTTTTAAAATATTGTGGAAAAATTATAGATTGCAAATAAGAAGATTCATCAGATAAATCTAGACCAAAATTAAATATATAAAATATATAGAAAATAATTAAAATATATATTAATAAAAAAAATGTTATAAAAAAAATAGTAAAAATATCGTATTTTTTAGTAATCATTATGTTTAGCGCGTCTTTTTATAGTATATGTTGATAGCCAGCCTACCGGATAAAATCAATTTTCACAGTCAAATTCAGCCAGGCCGAGCTGAGCCAAGATGAACGCGAACATATAGGTTCACCAAAAAAGACTCAATTTTCTCGCCTTTGGTCGTTTTTATGGGTCATGACTTGAATAATGGCTCCTAGAATTAGGGACAATTTACAAGAGAAAAATTTTATATTTCATTCGGGAATGAGCAGATAGTATTACGTATATCTTCGTTATTAAATTAATTTTAAAAATTAATAGTGTTATTACATATTATCTAAAAATTAACAAATAATTATAATGTTTTAAAAATAAAAACCAATCTTAATTAAGTGTTAATTATAAAAATAAATAGTGTTATGATTAAATAATTAATATTTAATCAGTTTTGATGAGTATAGAGGAAAAATTATTGAGCGACCGATTTGACGATTTCCGCCACTAACTGGCCACAAGCGAACAACTGAGCGATGGATTGTTCTTCTCTTTCCGTGTGGACGTAATCGTAGCCAGTGGCCAGACCCACGCATTTGACGCCTTTTTCGTTAAAAATGTTGCCGTCCATACCGCCGCCGCCAGTTAGAATTTTAACTTTTCGGTTGATTTTATTCAAAGCCTGGGTCGCCCGGGCGATAACAGGGTCGTCTTCTAAAACGTAAAAAGAAGAGTATTCGTGATTGACCGCGATTTCCACTTTGGCCCCAAACTCTTGGGCCGTGTTCTGAAAAGTCTCCTTCAACTCGTTTAAATAAGCTAAAAGTTCATCTTCGTCGTGGCTGCGGGCTTCAGCGGTAATTTCCACGTAATCGCAGACGATATTAGTGGCTTTGCCTCCATGGATGATCCCGAAATTGGAAGTGGTGATGGGGGAAAGACGGCCTTCTTTTAAACGCGACATGGCCACCGCCCCGACCCTGATGGCGTTAACGCCTTTTTCTGGAGCCATGCCGGCGTGACTGCTGAGGCCATAAACTTTGATGTCTATGGTCTTTTGAGTGGGGGCGCGATTGACCAAAGTCCCCAGCTCTCCGCTACAATCAAGAATATAGCCGGTTTTAGATTTGAGCCGGCTAACGTCAAATCGCCGCGCGCCTTTTAAGCCGACTTCCTCGGCCACGGAAAAGACAATTTCCACGTCCCCGTGGGCGGCGCCTTCCTTGGCTACTAACCTTAGGCCGTTTAAAATGGCCACTAGCCCGGACACGTCGTCGGCTCCTAAAATGGTTTGACCGTCGCTAGTAATCCTGTCTTCTTCCACGCGAACGACGGCTTTGATTTTCCCTGGATTGGCCACGCGATCCATATGGGCGGAGAAAAACAGGGGTTCAAGGTCCGGTCGGCCAGGCCATTTGGCGAAAATATTCCCAGCGTCGCCGCCAATGGCGGCTCCAGCTTGGTCTTCTTCCACTTGACAACCCAAAGCCACAAGTTTTCGCTTTAAGACATCGGCTATAGCCCGCTCTTTATAGGAATGGCAAGGGATCGTGACCAATTCAACAAATTCCTCGATAACGCTAGGGTAAGACAAAACGGCCTCCAGGGGAAAGGGAAAGCTTATTTTTTGATAAAAAAACTAAGAAGAGAAAAAAGGCTTTCGATTGTTTGCGCCATAATAGCGCCTTTCAGAGACAGGACAAAGCGATCTAAAAGGGCCGATGATTAAAATGCGATAAAATTATTCTAAAGTAAATTTGTTAATCTTAAAATAGCAATCATTGCCTGTTAAAACATTATTCTTAACAGTTAAATAAGCTAAAAAGTCTCTTTAGATGTCATTTCCTGGGGAACGGTTACCCAAAGTCGCTTAATGTCATTTTCCGTCCAGGCGATCTTTTGGTCTTTTAAAAGGCCTAAACTGGCTTTTTGACAGCCAGGCTCATCATTATATAAGGGAGCGAGATCGACGACCATTTTCAACTCCTGACCCCTTTTATCGACAGGAACGAGGAAAGCGGCTTTAATTGGGTAGCGATCAACTTGCCATATAATAAGGATTAGGGCCAATCCAAAAAGAGGCCAATCCGCGCTCCAAAATTTTTTTATAATCATAAACATATATTATGTCTGAGTATAATATATTTGGTCGGTCAAGGAGCAAATTATCATATTTAGTATCTGATATCATGAATAAATCTTCATTAATATTATCTAAATATATATGATTATATTTAATAAATGGTAATGATGGAATTAATAAAGTTTTATTAGTTTTCTGGCTACCAAAAACCATAGAAGACATCCATATGTCATCATAGGTATCAAAATTAATAACCGTAACAGCCGATTTTGGCAAACGGGCTCGGAGATCTATAAGGCCTGCCAAAAATTTATCGCCTGAAATCAAATTGTAGTAGCGATAAGGGAAGGACTTAAGATTAGGTAGATCCGCGAACTTTAGGCCAAGGACTAAAGCCACGACCGCTAAAGACAAAAAAATCGGCGGTTTAAGAGTGGTTAGGCGAGATAAACTCTTAAAATATAAGGCTAGGGGAATAAATGATAAAGGTAAAATAATATAAACCGCGAATTTCCAGATTTTGTAGTAGTGCCCAAATTTTAAGACTAAGGCGAGATAAGAGATTAAGGCGATAAGAAAAGTTACGCTTAAAGCGGCAATAACCCCTAACTGGCTTTGAGCCTGACTAATTTGGTCGGGGGTCGTTAAAGGTCGCGGTTTACGGCGTTCAATAGCCCTAAGAACGAGGAGCAAGATCAAAGTTACGGCTACTAGAGGCGCGTAAGCTAAAAGATCGGTAGGCTTGACCAGGGGGGAGCCAACTTTAAAGGCCTCAAAGGCGTAGTAAGGCCAGCCAGAAAAATGCCAAGGGCTAAAAAAAGGCAAAGCCCAGCCCGTAGTTTGGGCGGCCACCTCGAAAGATCTTTGGACGAGATAGCCCATTATTCCTGGCGACAGAAGACCGCCGAAGATAGTCACGAGGATGATTGGCCCGGCTCCTTTAAAAGCGGCTTTTGCGAGCCAAATTAGCCAAGATCGATGTTTTGGATGACAAAAAGTAGCGATTAACGCGCCAAAAAGAGCTAAAAAAGAGGCGTAAAAAATATAGCATGCCTGATAGGCTAATAATAAGAAAAATAAAGGAAAGAATAATCTTTTTAATTTAGCTTTTTCAGATGATTCATAATTATTTAATTGACATAGCTCGACTAAAGCTATTAAAAACCTGAACATAGCCGTTAAATGTCCTAACATACCAGCTATGACCAGATAATTAAAAAGACCACTCGCGGCAAGACTCATGGTCAAAAGCAGAGTTAACCAGGGTTTTAAGTCAAAAACTTGGCGGGCTAAATTATAGATGGCGGCCACGACCCAGACCAGAAGAGTTAGACCGATGGTCGAGGCGGCTTGAAGAGGGGTCTTTAAATGGGCTGCGGCGATATAATCAATGAGGATAAAAGTCCCGAACGTTTCATGGGAGCGAATAATATCCAAAAATCTTGGGGTCAAGTCTAAAGAGTTTGGGTTCAGCCCGCCAACCAGATACTCGGCCGCGAAAATCCAGCTGTAATAATCCAGGCCGTAGTTCAGAAAAAGGTTTATCTGACCATTAGGCCAGACGATCGAGTGAAGAAAAGCTAGAAAAAAGGCCAAAATTAGAGCGGCGCAAAGCGAATCCCGTTCTAGACAGGCGGCTAACAAGGTTATATGGTCGCTAGAGGTTAAGTAGCTCTTGATGGCGAAATACAATCGGCCTAATGTCCCCGCCACTCCGACTAAGTAAAAAGACAAAAAGAAAATGGCGTAATTATCCAGAAATGGAAAGAGAGCTAAGGCTAAAAAACCAGAAAAGCCAAGCCTGCGGTTATGGGCCTTAAGCCTTGGCTCGCCTCTGTCTGGACACGGACTAATTTCAGGATTTGCCGTCCCCAAAAGTCTAAGGCCAGATTTAACAGGGCAAATAATAACGTAAAAGAGAAAGCTGAAATTATTATTGTCAATAGAGGCATTATTATTAAGCTTAAAGTTATCTATTAAGTCTAACAGCTGTATATGTAGAGTTTATATATAGAATATAACTAATAGATGTTATAATATTATAATAGCAATATAAATCTACTTTAAAATTAGATCAAAACTTTGAATTCTAAAAGAACAAAGTAAGCTGGTATCTAGAGATTGACCAGGTCGACCTTTGGGTTTAGGAAAGGGCCCAATCTCTAAAATAGTCTTTAGCGTTCCGTTGGAGCTTAGACTCGCCGGGACCGTGATTTTGAGGTTCGCGTAATCGTCTTGGGTCCAGTTGATGGCCCCGTTAGGCGCGATTAAGCCTAAGCGGGCCTTTTGGCAGCCGGGTGCATTAACGCCTATTGGTTCTAAAGAGACGCTATAGACTAGCTCGCGACCAATGAGAGCTTTGGGGATCAAAAAATCGACATGAACAGGATAGTAATCTACCTCCCACTCGAAATTGAGACCTCCGCTTTTAATCGCCGCGTAACCCTGAGTCGCCAGACGGTCGTAATCGTAGATGTTAAAGACACCCCAAGTCGAAGAGATATTGGTGCCATTAACTATACCTTTGTATCTGATATTTGAAATAACTATAAAGTTTTTATTAATATTAAAATGATAAGAGTTGCCAAAAATATAGGAAGTTATATATGTAAATTTAACCTTATAATAATTTTGGTGACTAAAAACAAAATAAGATATAAGTTTAGGTGAAAGATGCTTAAAATGAAGAAGCACAGTCGCTGTTTTCGGAATATTATCCCTTATATTTTCTAGAGATTTTATAAATCCATTGGCTGAAAGAACATAATAATAACGAGAAGGCCATTCCAAAAGAGGTGGGGAGCTTAGAAAATTGACCCCTAAAACACAACCGGTCGCTAAAAGGATTTTGGCGGGCCAGTGGCGGCTTTTGGGGCCTAAATTAGTTAAGGTCAAGGCGAAAAGGGCGGTCGGGACGAAAGATAAAGGTAGAGCCGCGTAGGTGGCGACTTTCCAGATTTTGTAGCCATGGTTACCAAAAAAAATAACCAAAGCCAGATAGCCAGCTAAAGAAGCTAAATAAAGGAGGGTTAAAACAATAACGGCTCCCTGGCCCGCGTCCGCGTTTATAGATGAAGAATCATTTTGGGCTCTTCGCGGGTTGGTCTTTAGAGCTACCAAAAATAACAAGACGACCACGGCGAATAAGGGCGCGAAGGGCCAAAGGGGGCTAAAACCGTTTAAAGGCGTTCTAACATTGGAGTTAAAGGCCCCTTCAGTGAACACGGGAAGACCCGTAAAGAACCAAGGGGAAAAAAAAGGAAGACTAAAACCAGCGGTTTGGGCGGCGATTTCGGTAAATCTAATCAAGGAGTGGTAAAAAACCCCTGGCGCGAGAAGGCCGCTTAAAAGGGTGACAAAAAATACCGGCCAGATCCCTCGCCATAAGGTTTTGACGACTCTTAACCCCAAAGAATGGCCTTTTAAATTACAAAAGGCCTTGACCCCGCTCGCGAACGCGATTAAAGGGAGGTAAATAATGAAACCAGCTTGGTAAGCGAGGAAAAGAACGAACAGGGGTAAGAATAATTTGCGGATCGTCTGTGGCGGCGAGTTAAGGAACTCCGGGGGAGCGAGTAAGGCTTCCAAAGCCATGAGAAAAGTAATCAAGCCAATTAAGTGGCCAAACATGCCAGCAAAAGAAACGTAGTTGAAAAGAGCTCCCAACGCCACCCCCGCGGCGAGGATTAAAGCTAGCCAAAAACCAAAATTGAAAGCTTTACGGATCACGGAGAAAATGGCGGAGGCGGCCCAAGCTAGCAAGGTCACGGAGATGGCAGGCGAAGCCCAGAGAGGAGACTGGAATTTGGCGGTGGCGATAAAAGCTAAGGTGACGGTGGTTCCAAAACAATCTAGGGCTAAATACTCAAAAAAAGGTGAAATTTCTAGAACATTAGGGTTTATGCCGCCTAAAATTTGTTCGGCGTGGAAAATCCAAATAAAGTAATCCGAGTCGTACCTGAACCAAACGTCCATTTTTCCCGAGGGCCAAATCGCTGAGTAAACGGAAGATAAGGCTAAAGCCAAAAGAAGAGAACCAGTAAAATAGCGGTTTTTAAAAAAACTACTAAGTAAATTTTTTAAGACATCAGGTTTATTAAATAATATTCTAATATTATTTAAATATAGATCAATAAAAGATCCGATAAGGCCAAGTATATAAAATAAAAAAAGAAATAAATTATAGTCCCGCGTCCAAGTTCTGATGGATTCGGCCACAAAAATAAGACCACAAAGGCCAGCGGCTAAAGTCAGGATATTGTCGTAGTTCGCGGGTTTAACTTTTATAAGCCTTAAAATCTGACGACCCCAAAACATTAAGGCCAGATTTATCAAAGCGAAAAAACCGACGAATGACCCAGCCGAAAACAAGATGGCCAGCGCGCGCTCCATATTTCTTTTTTTCCTAAATATTAGATGATATGATCGTTTTAGAAAGTTAAACGAAGAGATTCTTTTTTAAATTCTTTTAAGCTTTCCAAAATTCGCCATTTTTGAGCCCCGGACATGTCGGCCATATTTTGGGCTTGAGCCATAAGTCGCTCGCGGTCTTGGGCGTGGATCATAGTATAAAGGTTATAAGGCCAATCCGCGACTGGTCGACGCTGGTAACAGTGGGACACGTAGGGCAGACCCGCGAACATCTCGCCAACCTCGTCTAGCCTGTCTTCGGGCATGAGCCAGACAATCATGGCGTTGGCTTTATACCCAGATTTTTGGTGGGCGACTACGGCTCCTAAGCGGCGAATTAAACCTCTTCGCGAAAGGTCGGCCACCTTTTCGATGACCTCATTTTCGGTTAAATCTAATTCCGCCGCGAGTTGGGCGTAAGGCTTTGGCGTCAGGCTAAGGTCAGAGCTTAAAAGAGTGACCAGCTTTTTATCTTCTGGGCTCAATTGATCCGGCTCTTGACCCTTAGTATTAGCCTTAGGCGGGGGGCTGGAATTAGGGAGTTCGGCCATAATATGGTTATAGTTCCTAGTTAGAAGGCAACTTATGATTTTAGATAGATATTTATGTTTTGTTAATAGATTATTACGATATTTTTAATTTAAAGTTAATATTTTTAATAGAAAATAAGTTTAAGGAAATACCTGATAGCTTTATAAAAAACATATTTTAAAATTTTAACGGCGCGTAGTTCATTTATATAAGATCATTAATGTCTATACTAATTTAAAATTATCGTTAACATATTATATTAGATATAAATACTTACTTAAAAATAAAAAAGTGTATTTTCTGAAGTTGTCAAAACTTTATAAAACCTATAAAAATATTTTTAGATTTTATAGGCGCGAAGATACTATACAAAGTCGATGATATTATACAATCAAAATAATATTATATAAGCTTGATAATGTTATTTAGCAGTAAAATACCATAAAAAATAGATAATGTTTTTAATAATACATTATTCAGTAGATAAATGAACCTCTAAAAAATAAAATAGGTTTTGACTATAGCGTTAAACTTTAGCTAAAAAGAACCTTAGAGCCATCGAAGTCAAACTTAAAGCGTAGTTCTTCTAAACCTTCCGCGTTTAAAGCCCGGCGTAAACGGGATTTGTCCTCAGCTAAGAACATTAGAAATCCGCCGGCCCCGGCCGCCGCCCCCGTGCCGCCCACGGGGCCAGGGGCGGAGGCGGGGGGGGAGGAGGG
>JAIROO010000341.1 GCA_031257535.1 Deltaproteobacteria bacterium | reverse complement strand
TGATAAATAGATGAAGTTTTTTTCACCTCAAAATGATAAAATGTTTGGTGTCCCAATATTGAGAATTCGTCTATGGCTCAGGCATCCAAAATAGGAAAATGTTTTCGGCAGGCAGTATAGCTCCTCGTTTAGGCCGCCCGCTTAGCCCCTCGCTTAATCCCTCGCTTAGCCCCTCGCTTAACCCACCCGGTTTAGCCTCTTTCGCTTAACCCACCTAGGCTTAGCCCTTTGGCTTAGTTTTTTTAAGCTAAATTTTCTCACGACTCTTATTGCCCCAAGAAAAAATACGGCCCCTAAAAAAACTCCAGCAGACAACCGCGGAGACCGAAGGGGAGGGGAATCTAAGGCCTATTATCCACCTAATATTGTATTTTATTACAGGCTATTGACATGATATAATAAAATTAATTGTATTAAAAGTCGATTAGTATGTATTATAGGATATATGAATATATCAATAAATATATTATTGTCTGTATTAATATGTTGATAGGTTAGAAAACTCCAAAAACGTCAACCGCTAAAGCGGCTAAGGCTTTTTTGGGTCTATTAAGGGCGCCCCTTTGAGGCTCCCCTAAAACGATCCTGCGGCCGTTTTAGCCTCTTTTGACCGCTATTGTTAAGGTTCTAACTACTTTCGAGGTTATAAAAATATCTTGAAATAATAGGCCCAAGAAACTATATTGATTGAATTGCTTTTTGATTTTGTCCTGATTTCGTTATCAGGGCCAATAGAGTTCGAAATTTCTAAAATGAGGAAAAGCATGCTTTCAAAATCAGGTCCACGGCCTAAAAAAATAGTTTTGGCGTACTCCGGGGGCCTTGACACCTCGATTATCCTTAAATGGCTCTTAACCGACTACGGGGCCCAAGAAGTCATCGCTTTTTGCGCCGACGTGGGTCAGGCCGAGGAGCTAACGGGTTTAGAAGCCAAAGCCTTAAAGACCGGGGCCTCAAAGTGCTTTATCCGAGACCTTAAGGAAGAGTTCGTTCGGGACTATGTTTTTCCGGCTATCCGGGCCAACGCCATCTACGAGGGTCAGTACCTTTTGGGAACCTCTTTGGCCCGGCCGGTTATCGCCAAACATCTGGTGGAAGTCGCCCTTAGCGAAGGGGCCGAGGCCATCGCGCACGGAGCCACGGGCAAAGGCAACGACCAGGTTCGTTTTGAGTTAACGGCCATGGCTTTAGCCCCGGAGATAAAAATTGTGGCCCCTTGGCGGGAGTGGGACCTGGCCTCGCGGGGGGAGCTGATTAAATTCGCCGAAGACCATGGGATTCCGGTGCCAGTAACCACGGCTAAACCCTACTCCATGGACCGGAACCTTTTGCACATTAGTTTTGAGGGCGGGATCTTGGAGGATCCTTGGGCCGCCCCGCCTGACGATATCTTTGTTTTAACCGTGGCCCCGGAAAAAGCCCCGGACCAGCCAGTGGAAATTGAGCTGACGTTCGAGCGCGGGGACGCCATCGCCTTAAACGGGGAAAAACTCTCGCCCGCCGCTCTCCTCCATAAATTGAACCTCCTAGCAGGGGCCAATGGGGTTGGGCGGATCGATATCGTCGAGTCTCGCTTCGTGGGCATGAAATGTCGAGGGGTTTACGAGACCCCCGGGGGGACGGTCTTAAACCTGGCCCACCGGAGCTTAGAGACTTTAACCTTGGATCGGGAGGTTTTAAGCTTAAAGGAGTCCTTTCAAGGCCGGTACGCGACCATGGTCTACAATGGTTTTTGGTTGGCCCCGGAAAGACTGGCCCTCCAGACCCTCATTGACGCCACCCAAGTCAACGTGAGCGGTCTAGTCCGTTTAAAGCTTTATAAGGGCGGGGTTTGGGTCACCGGCCGGCGCTCGCCCAACTCTTTGTACTCCGAAGCCTACGCCACCTTTGAAAAGGACGAGGTTTACGACCAGGCCGACGCGGGCGGCTTTATTCGCTGCCAGGGTCTTAGGCTCCGGGTAGCCGCTAATTTAAGGCGGACCAGAGGCTAAGATGGCCCCAAAAAAAGGCGGCTTGGCTCGAAGTCGGCAGACCCAGGACGTGGATCCGACTTTAGCTAAAGCCAGCGTCTCGATTCATTTTGACCAAAGGCTGGCCCTTTTTGACGTCAGAGGTAGTCAGGCCCACGCCCGGATGCTGGGGGAGGTGGGTTTAGTTAGTCCAGAAGAGAGCCAAATGATGGTCGAGGGCCTCGGCCTTTTGTCCGAGAAAATTGACCAAGGGACCTTCGTCTGGGATCCGGACTTAGAAGACGTCCACATGAACCTGGAAAAGGCCTTAACCGACTTGATTGGCCCGGCGGGGGCTAAACTGCATACGGCCCGGAGCCGGAACGACCAGGTGGCCTTAGACGAGCGGTTGTATTTAAAGTCGGCCGTCAACCAGATATCTTGGGAGCTGTGGGCTTTAAAAATGGCCTTAACCCAAAAAGCCCTAGAGGTTGGGGACGCGCCCATGCCAGGCTACACCCATCTCCAAAGGGCCCAGCCCATCTTGGTGGCTCACCACCTTTTGGCTTATTACCAAGCCTTAAAAAGGGACTCGGGTCGGCTTTACTCTTTAGAGACCCGGTTAAACGAGTCGCCCTTGGGGAGTGGGGCTTTGGCTGGGACGGGGTTGCCCATTAGGGCGGACTTGGTGGCTAAGGACTTAGGTTTTCCCGAGCTTTCGGCCAATAGCTTAGACGCGGTGGCCAGTCGCGACCTTTTAATGGAGTTTTTGGCGTTTGGGGCTATATTAATGGTTAACCTCTCGCGTTTAGCCGAGGACCTGGCCCTGTGGGTGACGGCCGAGTTTGGTTTCGCCGACTTGCCCGACTCTTTGACCACCAGTAGCTCCATGATGCCCCAGAAAAAAAATCCCGACGGGGCCGAGCTCATTCGCGGTAAAGCTGGCCGGGCCATTGGCAACTTGGTGACTTTATTAACCGTGGTTAAGGGTCTGCCCATGGCTTACAACCGAGACCTCCAAGAGGATAAAGAGCCCTTATTCGATACTATCGACTCTTTAAAGCTTGTTTTGCCGTTAGCTAAGCGTTTAGTCGAGTCTTTAACTTTTAATTACGACCGACTTTTAGAACTAGCCGACGACCCCTATACTGGCGCGACGGATCTGGCCGACCAATTAGTCCGAAGAGGGACGCCTTTTCGGGAGGCCCACGCTCAGGTTGGGGCCTTGGTGGCCGAGCTCGTTAAGCTCAAAATTCCTTTAAGGGCGGTTAAGCCGTCGCTTTTAGCCCGTTTTTGCCCCGCGGCCGAGCCAGATTGGCCGTCGAAATTAACTTTGGCCGCCCAGTTGGCGGCTCGCGACCAGACCCCAGGGGGAACCGCTCCTAAAACCGTGGCCATCCAAGCTCAAAAAGCTGAGGCCGAACTTTTGGCGGAACAAAAATTAAGGCGTTTTTAAATGGCTGACCGTAGCTCTTCTTGGGCCAAATTCTTGGCCATGGTGGCTCTTAGTGGATTTAGCTTAATTTTGGGGGCTTGCGGGGTGAAGACTCATCCTTACCCAGAGTCGAGCGCGTTACCGGGTCCGGTGCGGAATTTAGCCCAAACCCAAGAGCCCGACGGCCAGCTGTGGCTGACCTGGTTAAGCCCTCTCTACAACGCGGCTAACCGGCCTTTAAAAACCTTAGACCATTTTGAGGTCTGGGGGGCCGATTACCCGAAAAAAGGCTTCTGCGAGGGCTGCCCTGTTACTTACGAAAAGTTGGCCGACGTTTATTTAATCGCCCCCGCCCCGGGTTTGCTCGTGGCCGAGGGGCCTTACCGCTGGCGGACGACCATTAAGCCCGACCGGGCGTATCGATTTTCCGTGGCCGGTTTTTCCAGTCGAGGGGCGGTCAATCCCACTAGTTGGCGCGAGATTACGGTTTATGGCCAGAACAATCCAGGCTCAATCGGCCACTTTTCGGCCGTCGCCGACGATCTGGCGGTCCGCTTAAGCTTTACTCGCCCCAAAAAAGGCCAAAAGGTCGAAGTCCAAAAGCTCGCTCCCGGCCGGAGCTGGGCGACTTTAACTGGCTTAGACGAAACCACTGGCGGGGGCGAGGATCTGGACGTGGCTTATGGCCAGACTTATAGTTATCGGGCTCGGCTTTTGGCCGAAGAAAACGCTAGTCTCGCTCCTGGCCCCTTTAGCTCCGAGATCAGGGTTCGGGTCGAGGATTTAGAGCCGCCTAGGCCCATTGGCTACTTAGACGCGGCCATGGCCGACCAAGGGGTTAGGCTGCGCTGGGAAAGCCTGTCCCAAGAGGAATCGCTGGCTGGTTACCGCGTGTACCGCCGCTTAGCCAATGAGACGACATTTCGGGGGATTGGCGGTTTAATTAAGGACAACGTCTACGTGGACGCGGAGGTTAAATCCGGGGAGACGGCTTATTATCAAGTCACCGCCGTTGACTCCAGCCCCGCGGCCAACGAAAGTCGACCCTCGCCCGTGGCCTCGGTCCTTTCGGCCCCAACCGAAGCTGAGCCGGAAAAACCGGATATTGCGGATCCAGGGTTATAGGGCCAGGTTTTTTTAGGTCCGCTAACTAATAGTTGAGTTAAGGCTAAAACTAAGGTTTTTTTAGCCGAACGATATTTGTTTAACAATATTTGTTTAGTGGTAGCGGTCGGAAGAGTCCGGCTTAAGGGTTTTAAGAGACGATTTTTTTGCCCTTGATTAAAAGTTATAGATTAGAAATCATTGATTGAAAGTCTTTGATTTAAAGTCATTGACTGAAAGTTTTTGATTGACAGTCCTTGATTGATAGTCTTTGATTAGGAGTCATTGACTGAAAGTCTTTGATTGACAGTCCTTGATTGATACTCTTTGATTTTAAATCATTGACTGAAAGTCGTTGATTAATAGTCATTGAACAGAAGTCATTGACTGAAAGTCATTGACTGAAAGTCATTGATTGAAAGTCGTTGATTGACAGTCCTTGTCTATTAGTTGATGTCTTTTAGACTTTAGTAATATTTTATTAGACTTTAATAATGTCTTATTTTATGCTTTAAATACCTATTAATGCGACGATAGTTGGTTAATTAGGTTTTTTAATTTTTTTATGGGCTCTTTAAAAGGGCCTTTTAAGTCAAACGCCAAACGCGTTATTTTTTGACCTCGCGATTGAAGGACTAGGCGCTATGAGCTTTTCGAACATTTATTATAAGGACTCGGATCTTTACGTCGAAGAGTGTAGTTTAGCCGAGATCGCCAAAGATATGGGCACCCCCTTATACGTCTACTCGGCTCAGACCATTCGGGCCAATTTTCGGGCTTATAGCCAAGCCTTACAAAATCAACCCCATTTAGTGGCCTATTCGGTTAAAGCGGCCTCTAATCTTTCGATTTTAAATTTGATTCGCGAAGAGGGCGGGGGCGCGGATATCGTCTCGGGCGGCGAGTTGTCGCGGGCTCAAGCCGCGGGGATCTCGCCCCAGAAAATCGTTTTTTCCGGGGTCGGCAAGACGACCCAGGAAATGGCTCAGGCTTTAAAAGCCGGTATCTTGATGTTTAACGTCGAGTCAGTCCCCGAGCTGACCGTTTTAGCCACAGTAGCCGGGGATTTGGGCCTGGTCGCTAAAGTGGCTTTTCGGGTGAACCCCGACATTGATCCCAAGACCCATCCCTATATCGCCACGGGCTTTAAGGAGACCAAATTTGGGATTCCCATTAGCGAGGCTTTTGATTTATATCAAAAAGCCGCCGCCGATCCCCGTCTTTCGGTCATAGGCCTTGACTGCCACATTGGCTCCCAGTTAACCTCGGTCGAGCCCATGAAAGCCACGGCCGAGCGGCTTAACCTGCTCTTAGATAAACTTTCGGCCGGGGGGATTACGTTAAAATATCTGGATATTGGTGGGGGCTTGGGCATAAACTATCATGGCGAGACCCCGCCATCTCCCGTGGAGTGGGTGGCGACCATGGCTAGCCTTTTGGCTAAGCGAAAAGAGTTGACTCTCGTTTTGGAGCCTGGCCGCTCCATCGTGGGGCCAGCCGGTCTTTTGCTGACTCGGGTCTTGTACGACAAGGTTACGCCCTATAAACGTTTTTTTATCGTCGACGGGGCCATGAACGACCTGATCCGGCCCAGCTTATACGACTCGTATCACGAGATTTTGCCGGTTTTAGACCGCCAAAGACCATTAAGCTTAGTTAGCGTGGTCGGCCCAGTTTGCGAGTCGGGGGACTTTTTGGCTAAAGACCGCCAAATGCCTTTAGCCGAGCCCGGCGAGCTCTTGGCCACTTTAGGGGCGGGGGCTTATGGTTTTTCCATGAGCTCCAATTACAACTCCCGCCCACGACCGGCCGAGGTTTTAGTGGACGGTAAGTCTTTTAAGACGATCCGGACGCGGGAAACCTTAGCCGACCTCCTTAAAGGAGAAACCCTCTAAGACCCTAAACGTTAGGGAGGCCTTTTTGCTTTGGCTCTTGCCAAAATGGAGATTTTTTAATGGCTCAAGCAATGGAGAAATTCAGTTTCCATAAATATAGCGGTCACGGCAATGATTTCGTGATTATCGACAATTGGAACGGGCCCATCGCCGACTCCGACCAGTCTTTGGTCTCCCGGCTTTTGTCCCGGCCCAAGTTTGGGGTCGGAGCCGATGGCGTGGTTTTCATCGGGGCCGGCCCGGACGAGGTGGATTTCGCGGTCCGTTTTTTTAATTCCGACGGTTCCGAAGCCGAGATGTGCGGCAACGCCAGTCGCTGCGCCGCCCATTTGGCCCATTTTTTAAACATCGCCCCGGCCAACATGACCTTTAAAACCAGGGCCGGCGTGGTTGAGTCCACGGTTAAGGATAAACAAGTTAGCGTCTTACTCCCCAAGATCTCCAAACCCGAAGGGGCGGCTTTAGTGGAGGTCGAAGGCTTTAGCCAGACTTATTACCGCATTAACACGGGAGTCCACCACGCCGTGGCTTTCGTCGACGAGTTAGAAAACTTACCCGTGGCTAAGTATGGGCGGGCCGTCCGCTATCACGCCGCCTTTAGCCCAGATGGCGCCAACGTGGATTTTGTCCGGGTCGTTAAAGACAATAGCCTAGTAGTGCGGACTTACGAGCGGGGGGTGGAGGCCGAGACCTTAGCTTGCGGCACCGGGGTCACGGCGGCCGCTTTACTCGCGGTTAGCCAAGGCTTGGTTAAGGGGACCAAAGTCATCTGTCACACTAAAGGGGGCGAGGATCTGACCGTGCGCTTGGAAGGCCCTCCCGAAGCCCCGAAAAAAGTCTTTTTAGAAGGCGAGGTCCGCTATATTTTTTCCGGCCAAGTTGGCCCGGATATCTTTAAAAAATAAACCAATTTTTAACGTCTTTTCGCTAAGGAGCGGAAAAATGTCAGTTTCCTTTAGGGGCGTGTCCGTGGCCTTGACGACTCCGTTTAGAAATGGAGAAATCGACGAACCCGCGCTACGTCGGCAGATTGATTTTTTGATCGAGGAAGGCGTACAGTCGGTTCTCCCCTGCGGGACGACTGGCGAGTCGCCCACTTTAAGCCACGCCGAGCACGACAAGGTGGTGGCCCTGACCGTCGAATACGCTCGCGGCCGAGTTCCCGTCTTAGCCGGGGCGGGCTCCAACTCCACGTCTGAGGCTATCGGTTTAGCCAAACGAGCTCGCGAGGTGGGGGCGGACGGTTTATTGCTGGTCTCGCCTTATTATAATAAACCCACCCAAGAGGGCTTGTATCGCCACTTTCTGACCGTGGCCGAGGCGGGCGAGCTGCCGGTGATCTTGTATAACATCCCTGGGCGGTGCGCGGTTAACCTCTTGCCCGAGACCACGGCTCGTTTGGCCGCCAATCCTCTTTTTGTGGGGATTAAAGAGGCCACGGGCAGCCTAGATCAAATGATCCGGACTATTGAGCTGTGTCCGCCCGACTTTTTAGTCACCTCTGGGGACGACTCCTTAACCCTCCCTCTTTTAGCCGTGGGCGGGGGCGGGGTCATCTCCGTGGCCGCGAACTTGATTCCCAGGCATTTAGTGACCATGTGGCGAGCCTGGGAAGAGGGCCAGATCCAAAAAGCCAAGGAGCTTTTTTATAAGGCTTTGCCATTTTTTCGGGTTCTCTTTTTAGAGACCAACCCTATCCCGGTTAAATACGCCTTGTCTTTAACCGGGCGGACGACCGCGGAGATCCGGCCGCCTTTGTATCTGCCCTCGCCAAGCGTCATGGAAAATATCAAGGCGGTCATGAAAGAGTGGGGTTTAGTTAAATCATGAGTCCAGTGGCCATCGCCGTGGCTGGGGCTTTAGGTCGGATGGGCCGGGCCCTAACGACCAGAATCCTCAATAACCCTGACTTCCGTCTGGTCGGCGGGTCTTTGCGGCCGGACCATCCCGACTTAGAAAAGGACTTGGGTCAAGTCCTAGGCTTAGGGACGAAAGGAGTCTTGGCCACGGCCGATCTGGCCGTGGCCTTAAAAGAGGCTAAAGTTTTAGTCGACTTTACCACGCCTTCGGCTTTAGAAGGGCACCTTCTGGCCGCGGAAAAAGCGGGCGTCGCCGTGGTCGTGGGCACGACGGGTTTAGGCGACTTAGAAAGGGCGGCTTTAAAGCGGGCGGCTAAGACCATCCCGGTCTTGTGGGGCCCCAATATGAGCTTAGGGGTGAACCTTTTATATAAGCTAGTCGACTTAGCCACCCGGTCTTTGGGGTCAGATTTTGATCTGGAAATCGTCGAGGCCCATCATAAGGGCAAAAAAGACGCGCCCAGCGGCACGGCCTTAGAACTGGCCAAGATCTTGACTAGCTTAAGGGGTTTAGACGCTGAAAAAGATCTGACGTTTGGGCGGTCGGGCCAGTTAGGCCCAAGGTCCGCGCGCGAGGTTGGGGTCTTGGCCTTAAGGGGCGGGGACGTCGTGGGCGAGCACACGGTCTATTTTTGCGGCCTAGGCGAAAGGCTGGAGCTAACGCATAGGGCCCAAAGCCGGGAGACCTTCGTCTCCGGGGCTTTAAGGGCGGCTCTGTGGTTGGCCGATAAACCTCAAGGTTTCTACTCCATCAAAGACGTTTTGGGGGTTTAAGCTTGACTAAAACGACGACCAACCTTAAACTTCTTTGGCGAATTATCCGCCGTTTAGGCGGGGTCATAGCCGGGGTTTTGGCCGTGAGCTTTTTGAGCGGCTGCTTGTTAACCATGCCTAAACCCCTTCTGTCGGCCCGGCATGTCCCCGACCCGCCCAATCTCGTGGGTCGCTATTTAGACGAAAAAGGCCAAGAAGTGCGGGTCTTAGGCCGGGACAACACTAGTAACAATACTTTCGTGGCTTATCCGCCTAGCAAAAAAAACCCCATAACCATGACCGTCCAACATTTAGACGGCCTTCGGTATTTGATTCAAGCTCAACCCGAAGGTAGCGTGGGGGTGTTTCTGACCGTTGGGGAAATAAACCTACCTAAAGTCACCATTTACTGCTACCCAGTCGCGGTCACGGAAATCGTGGCTTTGGCCAAAAAACGCGAGGTCACCGTCAATAAAGAGGGCTTGATCACGGAATATAAGTCAGCTTCTGGGATTATTAACCTATTTATGGATTTATTTAACGTTAAGGATAAAGAAAGTCTGGTCTTTATAAAGCAAGCTAAGTAAACGAACGCGCCCGTAGCGCAATGGATAGAGCACTAGCCTTCTAAGCTATAGGTTGCAGGTTCGAGTCCTGCCGGGCGCGCCAAACCTAATTTAAGTTCTGGAAAGACGCTGTTTTCCAGCCCAAGAATTAAGGCTTGATAAGAGTCTTAATAAGCTTACGTCCCCTTCTGGTCTCTAACCAACGTTTAGGAAGTTAAAAAATTTAGGGATAACGACAACTTAAAAGCCAGCGAAATTAGTTAAGCTCCTCCCCACTATGGTCTTTCTTAGAACGACGTTTACCGCCTAACTCAAATTTATTTAAAGACGATTTAAAATACTTTTTCTCTTAAAGATAAGCCATTAAGACAGTTATAACCCGCGTTAACGTCGTCGTAACTTATCTGAAGGTATTTTTACGAGTAGGTAAAGCTAACAAGTTTAAGCGGACGTTAGGCCCCCGCTTAAACTTGTTAGCTTTAAAAATCGTTTTTAATGTCCCTTTGGTCGCTAATCCCCCTAAAAAAGAAAACCCCCCATAAGATCGTTATCCGGGGCCGTCGCGGTTTAAGCTAACTTTAGGGCCTAAAGTCGGTAGACGGTCAAAAATCCTGGCCTTGGGCTCCCAATAGGCTAAACGGGCGCCCCTTAGGGTTTTAAGGGCGGCCTTAGGCCGATTTGTGGCGATCTAAGCCTATAGGCCTCCTTAGTCAATAGGCTTACTCGATTTTGTCTTTTTTTGTGGTAAGTGGACGTCTCGAAATATGACTCCTTACGCCTTCCTGTTCCGGACTCCTTTGAGGTGGGGTTTTACCCGGAGCGACCACCCCTATAGCTTTACTGGCGACGATTCGTCCGCCGGATTTAGCCGTCCTCTCCCTTATCGCTCCCTACCCTTAAGAGGGCCAAAAAACTCTAAAACTGGCTATAATCTGACTAAGACTCCTTAAACGTCGTGGGGGCCTATAACCTTATTTTTAACTTCGATCCTGGTGGCCGAAGGCCTTAGGGTCTCGCTCTAGACTTTATGGCCAAAACGACGTTTTTTTGGCGACTAACGTTTTACGCCTCTTGGGCCTAAAACTAAAGCTGGCCTTACGTTGGTCTGGAAAAAGGATCACGGCCCGCCAAAAAGGCGGCCGAAAAATTTTTAGATAAGTTTAAGGCTTTATTAAAAGAGGAAGAAGATTAGGCCAAAAGCTAGCCTAATTTTTCAAACGACGTCTCTTGGCGGGTTAAGATAAGGGTCGGCCCCATTTTTTTTTAAAGAGTTAAGCCTTTGTCGGTCTAGTTTATAAAAGAAAAAAACGATAATCTTAATAAGGCGAGGTCGAAACGCTAAAAAAGAGGCGAGATTTTTTTATAAATTTTTCGGAATTGACTTTTTTGGGCTTGAATATTTAGGCGATAAAAAATCATAAAAAAATTAACGCGTTCATCTATAAATTTCTGGTCTTGAGGCTTTCAAGAAAAATGAGCGAACTCGCTTAAATATGTCTTTACGCGGGGCAAATTTTAGGCGTAAAAAACTCACGAAAATAACCGAAAAACGCTAACATGTCTCTCTAGCGCCCTGAAGCTAAGCCTTGACTTTTCGCCCCTTGTCGTTTATAACTATAGTGACATAGCGCGATTTTCGCGCGTTCGAGGAAATTTAAACCTTAGTTTTTTCAAAAGGCTTATTGGACCTTAATAATCGTTTATCTAGACCCCTTAAGCGGTGAGGATTAATTTCACGCGGCCAACTAAAAAGCGGTCGCCCAAAAAAACCTTTCCAGCGTTTTATCCCCTTTCTAACCTCATTTAGGCAACCCTATATAAATTTCCTCGATATTCATTTTTAGCCTTAATAAATCGATTGATTTTTGATTTTCGCTAAAAAGGTTATTTTATTTTAGCGGAATTATTCGGAATATCCATGACGGAATTAATTTGCCCTAAATGTCAGAGTAAACTGCGCTTAAAAATCGAGTCGGAAAAAGACTTAGGCGCGAAAGCCTGGGTAAAATGTCCAAATTGCGCGGAAGTTTTTACGACTCAACAAGTTGATTTGGCTAGTCTAATGAAACCAACCCAAAACGAGTATAAAGGGAAAAGTCGGACTAATTCGATTAAGACAATAAAGAGCGTGGAAAAAAATAAACGCTATGGAGACTATGGCGAAATTGGGCCAAGTTATCAGATCAGCGTGACTCGGAGTTTTTTTCGATCCGTCGCCAGGATCTGTTATTTGGCTTTTTTCGCTATCATCTTGTTGGTCTCGGCCAGTTGGGCTTTTAAATCCTCCGTCCCGGACCCACCAGCGCAAACAGTTCCAAAATCGGAAAATAGCCTAAGTTACGAAGATAATTTTTTAGTTGAGGATTTGCGGGCTATAAAACAAGATCTAAGTCGTTTTAGCATGGTCAACAAACAAGTCGCTTTTAGTGGGTACGAGTCGCGGATTTATTTATATTTTGAAGAAAGACTCGCCAAATATAATTGTCAAGAAATAGTCGAGTTAACCATATATTCCGAAGACACTAGCGAAGGATTTTCGGCTAAAGGAGTTTGTTTCGACGAAACTAAATCCGGCGCGGAAATAAAAATTAAGTGGTTAGGCGCGATCGCTAGAGCCTCGGCGGACGACGAAGATGAGTTTATCGATATTGATTTGAGCGAGAAAAGCGATAGGTCGCGAAATATTCGAGGCGACCTCGCTGAATCGTAGAAGGTCACGGTGATAATATGGTCGAGCGCTCGGTAAAAACGGCCTCTTTGGATAGCGTTAAGCGATCTGGATTTACGTTAGTTGAACTTTTAGTGGTCATGGCCATAGGGGCCATTGTCTCGACCGTCGCGTTTTCCATTTTTCGTCTAAATAGCTCTTATTATCTGCAAAACGAAGACGATATCCGTTTACAACAAAATTTACGACTGGCGATTTATTATTTATCGCGCGATTTACGCATGGCCGGGAGCGGCTTATTTGTTTTAGGCCCAAGCATAAAAAGAATCAAGGCTTACGCGCCATTTAGCCCAACCAGAAAATGCGGCGATCCCGTGGTGGCCGATCATATCGGTTGGTTTCGTTATTGCGACGATAAGACCGAAACTGGCGTTCGGGCTATTTTTGGCGAAGACGGCGGAAAAGATCGCGCGGATATAGTCACTATTTTTCGGAGCGAACCCGAATTTAGCGGGATCGTGGGAATAGCGGATTCTTACGCCAACGACGAGCTAAAGCTAGCCTATGGGGTCGATCCTAAGGCTATTTTAAAAGGCGACGTCTTAGGTATCGTCAAAGGCGAGGAAGCCGTCATATTTGAGGTGGGCGACGTGATCTTAGACGGAGGCCAAATTACGGACGTTTTGATCAAAAGAAACGGACGTTTTACCAGCCCCACCGGTCTGCCGCCGGGCTTTTCGGTCGAGGGAGCCGTTTTATACAACCTTAAAGACGTTAATTTAGTGACCTATTTCATCGACGAGAAAAATAGTCGCCTTATGCTCATCGACCATGACCAAAAATCCCTAAACCCTGGCGATAGCGAAGTCGCGCCTGAGGTGGTGGCCGATCGCGTTGAGGATTTAGAACTCCACTATTTTTTTCCGGCCGAAAAATTCGACCCGAGCCGCGTCGCCCAAAAACCCGCCATCGATGGGGCGCGACTCGATCAAGAAGACCCCAAATCCTTAATCGTCGGCCTAACTGGCAAAGCCATCCGGAAAGTTGGCCGTTTTTCCGAAGCTCGACCGGCTTTGTTTAATCGAGCGAAGGGCCAAGTTAAAGACAATTTCTCCCGCGGTTCCTTAGTCGTCAGTCTTAATTTGAGAAATTATGGAAAATAATAATTTAAATAAATCAAGGCTATATAACGCGCCTTTGGGCTTTTCTTTAATGGAACTTTTGACCGTTATGGCGATTATGGTCGTTTTGTTGAGCGTGGCTTACCCCCTTTTTCGCTCTTACAAACCGGATTTAACGGTCAGAAGCGGCGTCCAAAAGCTCCAAGGCCTTCTGGAAAGGGCCAGATTAAAGTCGGCCACCCAGAATCGGCCGATTCGGGTGGTCTTAAATTGTACGCGGCCCGGGGGTTTTGAGAGCTGTTTTATCGATTTACAGTCCGCCATTTTTAAGGACTCCGAGGTCAAAGATTGGGATCGCGACTACGGGGCCCGTCAAGTTTTAAACCGTAACGTCTTTGTCCTTAAAGTGGACCCAAAAGCCCCTCACGACGGCAAACAGAACTTTAATAATATCTTTTGGGCCATTTTTATGCCTTCTGGCCAGGTTTTTTCTAATCCAAAACCCTTTGGCGTTTATATGTATTACGACAGCGTCGCCGCTAAAAAAGTCAAAGCCTGGGAAATAAAAGTCGATCCCGATAATGGCCGAGTGGACACGCGAAAAAACGTCGCCCTAAACCTTTAAGATTAAATTCGCCAAAAAAGCGGCTAAAATAAGAAAAAAATATATTTTGAGCTTTATGGAGTTATCATGAATAACTTAAATAAAAACTCACTTAAAGCTACCATGGGCTTTACCTTAGTTGAGGTCTTGGTCGCCGTCATGTTGATCGCCTTTGGCTGTTTCGCCGCTGGAACTATGCAAATCGCCTCCTTAAAGTCCAAAGACGTAGCCGCCAACGCGGTAACGGCCTCTTTTTTAGTCGACTCGGAACTGGAAAGGCTAAAAACTCTGACCATAAACGAAATATCGCGTTTAAGCGACTATGAAGACAAAAATTTAGATAAGATCGGCCAAAAATGTCTCAATTCAACCTGCGATGGACTGAGCTTTGACCGAAAAGTCCGTTTCTTTAAGGGTTATCCGACCGCTTTAAGTTACCACCTAGAAATTGAGGTCTCTTGGCGCGACGCGGCTGGCCCCAGATCTATTACCCATAGCGCCGTTCTGACGGGGACGGCTTATAATTAAACGGCGCGCCATATGTTTACAGAAAAACTTAAACGTCAAATTCCGCCTAAATTTACCAATCGATTAGGCATGGTCTTGGTTTTCGTCATCGTCGTGACCCTTTTGATTGGCCTGATGGGGGCTATCATCATAGTTTTAACCCGCTCGGAAGTCTCTATATCTAGCCACTATCGCCGCAGTCTCGACGCTTTTAACACCACCGACTCCGCGGTTAATTTGGGCGCTCTTTTTGGCCGAGTCGTTCTGCGGCCCATCTTAGGTAACCCTCAAGATCTCTTAGTCACAAGCGGCGGGCCAAAACCCAAGAGCCCCATAACCATGGAAATCAATCATAAAAGATTTAATTTGGAGACTCTAGTCGACGAGGAACGGCCCTACGAGTTCGGCCAAAGGTATAACGAGTCGGCTAACCATAGTTACTTAGGGCCAGTTAAACCCCATCTGACTTTTAAAATTAACGGTCAGATTGTGGCCACCGCCTCGGTCAGCCTAGACACCTCCGTGTCTAATGTCGGTTATTCTTTGGGCGGGGGCGACCGATACGACCCGATTGACGGGGGATCGTTGCCCGTGGATCTTGTTTTAACGGTCACCGGGACCACGGTTCGCCCAAGCGGACAATCGGACATTAACGCTCCTCGGTCCATAATTACTATTTTTACCAGAGAACTGATGTAATAATTATATAAACTGTAATTATCAGGCTTTTGTTGTCATTTTTCGAAAAATAAATTAAAGTCATAAGATTTATGACCGGAGATTTTAGTTGAAAAATAAGATAAATAACCTAATTTTAATTGCTTTAAGCGGGTTTTTTTTGACTCTTTCGGCTAAGGCTTTGGCCGCGCCCGACAAGAGCCTCTATCAATCGACCCCTTTTATTTCGTCTTTTAAGGCGGTGCCGCATATTCTTTTGGTCATTTCTAAAGATCTCAAGATGTTTCAACAGGCTTACAACGAGCTGTCGGACATGGACGGCGACGGACGAATAGACACTGGTTTTAATCCCTCGGTCAATTATTACGGCTATTTCGACTCTTACTCCTGTTACGATTATAATGGCCGAGTCAATCGCGAAGGGGACGCCACTGGTTATTTTTCCCGCGTTGGCCCAACCAAAGAAGATTTTTCCCAGGCGGATTTGGACCATATGCGGGATATAGCCATAGGTAGCTCGCGGGTCATCGCCGCCCGGTCAAACTCGGGCTATTGTAACAAACCCCATTACTCCCAAAGTGGGTATTTTAGCGGCAACTGGCTTAATTATTTGGTCACCAGCCGTATGGACGTGGTGCGGAAAATTTTGTATGGGGGCTATCGGGTTGTCGATGACCCATTCGAGACGTTATTAGAGCCCTCTTTGGTCCCCAGGGACGCTAACTCCTGGGGGGCGGAAGTCATGTCCGACGACCGTTGGCTCAAAGAAACCCCCATGAGCAACTATTACGACATTTCTCGGTATACCCCTTTTCCCAAACCCGTTAGCAAAACCGCTCATTTTTTCGCCCGAGTCAGAAATACGGCGGGTAGGGGGACTTATCAGGTTTTCGAGTGTCTTTTAAACGCCAACCAAAAATCTTTTGCCAGCGGGACCCAGATTACGGGCGAACAGGGCCGCTATTTCGACTGGGTCCTGCAAGATGGCCCAAACCCGTCCACTAATCGTTTGCGGGAAAAAAATAAAATACTGGCTTACGGCCTCAAAATTAAAGTCTGCGCAAAAGGGAACGTTGGCTTCGGGGAAGATTGCCGTCAATATCCTAAGGGCAGTTTAAAACCAGTCGGTCTCCTCCAAAAAAATGGCGAAAGCGGGGAGATGTTTTTTGGACTTCTTTCTGGGAGCTACGACAACGTCACTCGCGTGCAAGGTGGCGTATTGCGCAACCACATTGGTCATATCCGCGAGGCGGTGGATATAGACAATTTCGGTCAAATAAGAAAGGATGGCCTTATTTGGAATTTCGATACCTTCCGGATTTCGGGGGGCGTCGAGGGCACGGGCTTGCAAGCTTACCGTGACTCCACAAGTTGGGGCAACCCCATTGGCGAGATGCTTTTTGAGGGGGTTAGGTACATGGCTAGACAAGCTCAGGATAAAAAAAAGGCTCCCATGAACCCGACGCCCATATTCGTGCCCAATAAGGAAACCAATTACAATCCAACCAATCGGGCGTTTTATCATAAAAGTTGGGATTATTTGCCGCGTCTTTCCTCGGCTGAGTGCGCCAAGCCCATTATTTTGCTCATTTCCGAGGTCGATAGCGAGTTCGACGGCGACTCGGCGGTGGACGAGCCTAATGATTTAAAGATGGAACTCGCCGACGGGATGCCCGCCACTAGCGCCAACTATTTACCCAATTTTAATCTGTTTTCATACCTGAAGTTAATTACTAATCTGGAAAAATTTGATAATGGCCGCGGGTATTTTTACGCCCGTAATAAGTTTGACCAGTGCTTACCCAAAACTTTAAGCTCCTTGATTGAGGTTAACGGTATCTGTCCCTACCGACCTTCGTATGAAGGCGGTTATAGCTCGGCGGCCGTGGCCTATTACGCCCATACCCATAATTTTGGGTTTGGCGATCGTAATATGCCTTTAGACGTTTACACGGTCACCATGAGTCCCGCTTTTCCGTCTTTAGATTTCGAATTGAAAAAAAATGGAAAAGTCTTTAAGAAGATCTCCATCCTCCCCGCCTCCATGAGCGATACGAGTGCCAAAAACTCTAAAGGCCGGATTCTGTCCTTTTTAAATTACTATATCTTGGAGTGGTGGGCCGATCAAAATGGCTTGCCTTACCACGTGAAATTTAAGGTTAACTACGAGGACTCGGCCCAGGGATATAACCCAGACTTTGGCATCTGGCCCAGATCCGATTGGGACATGGACATCATGATGGAGCACACCATCGACCTGCTCACGACTTCCAGCGCTTATAGAAAACCCACCCTCATAAATTTCGCTAACATGCCAGAGGCCTCGGGGGCTTTAAAGGCGCGTCGCTTAGGTTATTATGAGTTTCGCGAGCAGGGCAACGCGCCTTTCGTCATTAATCCTTCGGAAGTCGCGGGTTTATCCATCAGATCTTATAAAGTCAATAACTCAACTAGCGAAAAAATGGCTTTGGGTTACAGTATTAGTGGCTCGACCCATGATGGCACCTATATGGACGTGGGGCACTGCGGGGGTATAGACACTTACGCCACGCCTCCGACCTGCGACTGGCCCGCCGGTTATGGCGTCAATTCGTTCATGGATCGGGGTACAAATTGTAAAAAACGTTTTAGCTCTTGTCCAGGCTGGCATCGGCCCGATCCGATTAAAAATTCGGTCGTCCGCACATTTGAGTTTAGCGCCGATCCCTCCGTCGCCGGCGAGTATCTGCCCAACCCGGTGTTTTTAGCGGCTAAATATGGGGGGTTTAAAGACTCTAACCACAATGGGATCCCCGACGTCGGCGAGTGGGAAGGCCCCGACGGTCTGCCGCACAATTATTTCCAATCCACTAATATTAACGAGCTGCCCATCAAGCTGGAGGCGGCTTTTAGCTCCATCTCCCAATCCCAGTCCGCCTCCTCGTCCACCCAGAACGCCGTTAATTCGACCTTAGGGGCTGGGGTCACGGTTTTATCGGCTTTTTATCCCAATTACGTCAGTCCTAAAAACGCCTTTAACTCGGTCAAATTCGTGGGCACGGTTTATGGCCTTTTCGTGGATAAGTTTGGCAACTTACGGGAAGACACCAACCAAAACCATCGCCTGGAGTTAAAGAGTCCCTTAGGAACTACTCTTGGCGACTTTGTGGTGACTTTTAATAGCGTAAGGAGTACGCCGGACATCAAACCTAAGTGTTACGCTAAAAGTGGCCAGATTAGCCTTTGCGCGGACGAAAATGGCGACGGCGCGTTGACTTTGGTCAGCGGATCTCAAAAGGCTCCCAAAAACATTCATGGTTTAAAAACCGTTTTTGACGCGGGGCGCTGGATTTCGGAGTTAACCGATGTCTCACGTCGAAACGTTTATTACGTTGACGGCCTAAATAAAAATACCGTCGAGCCTTTAAAAGACGACTTGAACACGGCTATCGCCCTAAAAGACGTTTTATTACACGATAATTTCCGCGATATTTTACCTTCCCCCGAGGGGATATCGGTCAGCTTAAACAAAGAGGAGATGGCTTTAAGGCTCATCCGCTTTACTCGGGGCGAAGAAATTCCCAATTGGCGGTCGCGGACCATCTGGAGCCCTTGGAACGACAAACAAAAGATCGTCTGGCGGCATGGCGACGTCGTCAACTCCAAACCCGTTATCGTGGGTCAGCCGGCTTTTAACTACGATTTACTGTATCGAGACAAATCCTACGCCGCCTATAAAACCACTCAGGCCACCCGGCGACGCGTGGTTTATTACGGTAGCAACGACGGCTTTTTAAAGGCCGTGAATTTAGGCTATTACGGCTCAATGGCGGGGGGGGAGGTCTTTTTAGATCCCGGGGGTTACGATCTCGGCCAGGAGCTATGGGCTCTGATTCCTTGGTCGGTTATGCCCCATCTCCAGTGGTTAGCCGACCCTAATTACGTCCACTCGTACTACGTGGACCTAAAACCAGTGGTCGCGGACGTTAAAATTGACGGCCAGTGGCGCACTATTTTAATTTGTGGCCTAAGGTTAGGGGGTCGGCCCATTGAGTCGGGCGCCGCCCCGAGCCAGACCCCGGCCAATTTTTACTCGGAAATCATGGCCTTAGACGTAACCGACCCCAATCCTAAGTTACCCCCGAAAGTTCTTTGGCGTTTTAGCGCCCCGGAGATGGGGTTGTCCGTGGGTCTGCCGGCCGTGGTCACCAGCGGTGGGCGTTGGTACGTCGTCGTCGCCAGCGGCCCGGCCATGGATCGCCCGGATCCTAAAACAGGTCACCTAGTCTTTGGCAATTACTCGCCTTACGAAGGCTATAGCGACCAAAACGCGAGGCTCATCGTTTTAGACGCGGCGACGGGCCAGGCTTTAACCAGCTTAAACGATCCCAAACTGACTATTCCAGAAAAAAACAGCTTTTTTAACTCCCCTTACGCGCCTTTGCCGCTTAATAGAAGCAAAAACGGCTCTTGGCACGACGAGACCGTCTATTATGGGTTTACCGTCAGCCGGGACAAAGGGGCCATTGATCTCGGCGGGGTTTATCGCTTAAGAATGGTCGACGACAAGGGCGATCCTTTGCCCGTCCACCAGTGGAGCGTCAAACTACTGGCCTCGGTCGACCGGCCAGTGACTGGGCCAGTCAACTCGGCTTTAGACGGAAGCGGCAACCTCTGGGTCATTTTTGGCACGGGTCGCTTATGGAGCTTAGAGGACATCACCCCTTGCTCTAAGATCAACACGAAACAATGTAAAGATAATCACGAGCATTATCTTTTTGGGATAAAGGAGGAGTTAAAGGACGGTCGAATGACCTTCGCTAGCCGGGATATAAGTAAACTGGCTGACCTTTCCGAGGCCCAGGTCTATAAAAATGGCCTGGTCGTTTATTTTCCCCCGAGGGGGGGCGTTAATTTAGGCATAGGGAACGGCGCCCTATATCAAAACCTGGTCAAAGCCTTACGACAGCCCTCTGTTTTTGGCTACAAACGAAAATTGAATTTAACCAAGCTTTTAATGAAGAGCAAAGAGACCATTGAAATGGTCTTGTCTCAACCTCAGATTACTAGCGTTGGGAACGATAAATCAATTTTAGCCTTTACCTCCTATGAGTTGACCGAGCAGTCTTGCGGCGATTATGGCCGGGGCTTTATGTATGTTTTGGATACTTTTACGGGTCTGCCGGCCCCGAGTCTGGCCCAGTCCTTTCGGCCTAAAACTGGCTCCTTGGGCCCTGGGTTAATAGCCGGCGGCGTGTCCACGGGTTTTGGCCAGCCGACCGGGGCCATTATCATGAACGTGGACGGGAAAATCGTCGTTCGGAGCTCAACCTCGGAAAACAGCGTTTACGACGTGGAAGTTCCCAGCGACAATCGAAACATTAAAAACCTGATCGCCTGGCGGGAAGTCTTAAACACTGGCTTGTCGCTGCCTTTAGACGTCATGACCGATAAGATTAATTTAAAGCCATAAGAACTATTCGGACCAAAAATTGTCCGGTATACCCCCCCTTAAGCGGGCCAATATTGTCTTTGGCCTTCTTCTGGGGGATTTTTTTTAGCTTAAGCCTATTAACTATAGCTCTTTAGCTTTGATCTATGAGACTTAATCATTTTAAAGCGTGTCATTATTTTGCTAGAATTGGTTAATAATAAGTGTTATTATAGCAAGTGATAAAAATTTTAGAATATAAAAAAAGGTTGGTAATTTAGCGGGGGATTAGATTAGTAGTATTAGGTATTCGGTACTGTTAAAATAGCTGTTAATTATTGATTAAAATTAGGAAAATAGATTGTTAGATATACTAAAAACTTGTGATTAGCTTAAATTTATGATTTTTAAAGAGCTATTTAGTAAAGCCAGATAAAGCTAATATTGTCCAAAGCCTTTTTTGACAAAGCTCGGGCTAATTGTCGGGCGGCTTCGGGTTGGCTCTCGGCGGCTAGGTTTTCGAGCTCGGTCCGGCTGGCCGCCTCCCAAACTCCATCCGAGCAGAGCAAAAAAGCGTCCCCTTGGCTAAAGGCGAACTCCTGGAAAAAAATCCTGGGTTCTTCGGAGCCGTCTTGGATCGAGGAGGTGAGAATGTTTTTTAAGGGATGCTCGGCCATGGCTTCTTCGGCGATCTGGCCGTGGGCGTAAAGCTCGTAGACCAAAGAGTGATCTTGGGTCAAAAGCTCGAAAAAACCCGCCCGGATCCGGTAGACCCGACAATCCCCGCAGTTAAAAGCCAAAGCTCGCTCCCCTTCGAACCACAAACCGGCTAAGGCGCTGCCCATTTGTTTTAAGTCTGGGTTTCGCTTGGCCACCATGGATAAGGCGAGGGCCGCGTTTTTGAGGTTTTGGGCGACTAAGTTTTGGGCGTCGAAGGAGAAGGGGAGTAGCGCGAGTTCAGAGAGTTTGGTTAAAACAATAAAAGCGGCCTCGCGGCCACCTGGCCCCCCACCCAGGCCGTCGGCCACGGCGACTAGGGCTCGGCTTTGGATCTCGCCAAATTCGGGGGCCAGCATGTCGCGGTCCACAATTATTTCGCCTAAATAAAGCCCGTCCTCGTTTTTAGATCGGCAAGGGCCCGGGGAGCTGAAGTAAGCCGCTCTCATGGGGAGATGGTTAAGCGGCATTTTGAGCTTAGCGAAAGCTCGTCCCCGGGAGCGATAGGCGTTTCTTCCCCCCCGACCGTCTCTTTACCGTTGACCCAGGTGCCATTGTCGGAAAGGTTGCCAATAAACCAGCCCCCGTCGCGGTGGATAAGGCGAAAATGGAACCGGGAGACCGTGGGATAGTTTTGGAGGATTTCCGAGCCAGTCTGGGCGCGGCCAACGATATCTCCAGACCCGGCCGAAAAAACTTGCCCATCTTCGGTCTGAAACCGCAGTTTGTCGTCGGGATAGACGATGAGAAGCTCTTCGTCGTCGGGTTGGAACGTGGGCGGGGTCCGGGGCAAGAGGGTGGCTTCTTCTAAATCGATCTCGTCGAGTTCCACGCTCACTGGCTCAATAGACAGGTCGTCGTCCGCCTCAATTTCCGAAGGGGTCACGCGGCTGAGATCTTCTAAGCACTCTTCGCACATGATGGCGTGAGGCGGGTTAATATGTCCTCGGCCACACAGCTTAAACAGAGCCATAGAGGGCTGTCTCCCTATTAAGAATTAGGCGGGTTGGCGGAGAAAAAGGCAAAAGACAAGGGGGTTGTTTTAGTTTTTTGGCCGTGTTTTTGGGAATAGGCGATTTAGTCGAAAATAGCTAAAAGAAAATAACCCCTTAAAGTCCCTTTAAGTCCAGTGGACGTTAATGGCCACCGCCTATAGGCTAAACCTAAAAATTTTCTAAGTTTAGTTTTAGATTCATGGCCGGCATAATAGATCTTAAAGGGGCTTAAGTCAACCGTAAGGTTAGGACTGGAAACTAAATTAAGGGCCATTACCCGTCAAAGGCGATAAATGAGCTTGAGGCGAAAAAAAAACAAAATGACGACTAAGGGAAAAATTTAGGAATAGGGCTTTTGGTTTTACCTTTAAAAGGGGTAAGCGAAAAAACAGGCTTTTAGGACAATTTTGGCCGCGGAAAAGCGCCTCGCTTTTGGCTCTAGGGTTAAGCCCGAGAGCGGCTAAACGTAACTAAAAGTTAAAAATCTAGTTTTTGCCGGCCAGGAAGCCGACTAGTCGCGAAGGGGGGGAAAAATTTTTTTTTTAATTTAGCCTTTTCCCTTGACATTTATTTTTTGAGGCGGTACAGTCGGTTTTAATGATTGATTTGGGAGATCAGTTAGGGAGTTGTCATAAGGAAAATTTATTGCCTTCCTCGTGGTTTAATGGTCTTATAAATGATTTAAAACGGTTTTAGCTGATTATAGAAATGAAGAAAAGAATTTAAAATTACATGTTGTTATTAATCAAAAACTAATATTTTGAATAAAAAAACTCACTTAAATCTTCATTTTTTTATAATCAACTCTTATATTTTAATATTGCTATTTAAGATCATTGGATTTTATTTTAAAATTCACTGTCTTATATTTTATTGAAGTATTATTTTTATTAATAAAATATGTTTTTTTTTGGATAACTATATTTATTAATAATCAATAAAAAACCTGATTACATGCGCGATTTGGATGATGAAATTAAATACAATGCTATTATGTTATAATGTTTGACTTTTTATTAATAATTCAAATAATATATTGAATAAATAAATGAATAATAATATTTAAATATAAAATAACTAATAAACATTAAATAAATATTGTTACCAAATATAAAGTATAATAAATCTTTGTATAAAAATATAGAGTCTAATTTATGACTAAAATTGAAATATTTTCGAGCTACCAAGACACTGGCTCCTGTCCAGCGAATGTTTCTAAAGTCGTTTTTTTGGATACCACAATCTTTTCAAATAGCGGCAGTGGCCTGGATAAAGTCCGAAATTGCTTCAGAGATGGAAAAGGACCTGAGCTTATTCGCGAATTAAGCGACCGCCACCAAGTTGATTACGAAAGGTTTGGCCAAAGAGTCGCGCCTCTTTTCTATTACTGCTGGGAGCCAAGGATTTGCGACGCTTTAAAGAAAGTTCTGGATTTAACCGGGGCGAAAATAGTTTTGTCCTCAGACTTGCGGTTCGCTTTTAACCAGAGGGATTTGAAAGATTTATTCAAAATTCACGGTTTTTCAGAATATTACGTTGACAATATTGGCCAGGTTATTAAAAATAGCGAGACCACGAAGTTTTTTACCAATAAATACGGCGCGCGTGTATTGCATTGGCGGGCCTGGGAAATTTTGGAATATTTAGAGCGTTGCCCTCAGATAAAGAGATATGTCGTTTTAGACGACATGAACCTTAATCCTGGTTTGGGAGATCGTTTTCTTCACGTCCCCTTTGATCTAAACGATAAACTAGTTAAGGAAGCCATAAATATCTTACAGAAAGATAGTTAATTATTTTTTTATAATTCTCTGGCCTTGGTAAATTCGTGGGTCTAGTTAGGCCACTTAATTTCGCGTATTTTTTAGGGTAGGGCCATTTTTTTTGCGAGCTAAAGATAGTAATCCCTTTTTTTGACGTTGACTGAGAAGAATAAAAAAAGGATCATTTTTTCCGTAATCTTTAGCGGTCCTATTATAATCGCTAAAGATCTTTCACCAAAAACAGTCAAAGGTTTTGAATTTTTGGCTTGAAAATTTTTATTTGACTTTTTTTTCGCTTGGGGCTGGCTTTGACATGTTTGGTTTTAGGCCGTGGATCGATAAACCCAAAAATTAATTTAGCAAGTTGTAATATTTTTTTATAAATACCATTTACTCCTTTCTGACAATGGCCAAGCTCGCGCCTTAGGTCAAAGATTCAGAAATCGCTATCTAATAAAATTATGGATCAAGATTATTTAAGTTCTTGGTCTTATTGATTTAAATATTATTCTAAAGCCTTTTCTCCTAAATTTTTTTACCCTTTTTGGCGAGGTAAATGATTATATGATATGGGTTATTGGCGACATCCATGGGATGATCAAGCCATTAGAAAGGACTCTTTCGGCCATCGAAGAATATAACAAAAATGAGGAAAAAACTCAAAAGATTATCTTCATTGGCGATTACGTGGATTTTGGTCTTAATTCTAAGGAAGTCCTCGATACTTTGATCGACTTACCCTATCCCACGGTTTTTCTTATGGGTAACCATGACGATTTAGCCGTTAGATTTCATAAAAAAGTTGATCTAAACCATGATTATAGTTACTTTCTTTACCTTAAAGATACCCAAGGTAGCTATGAGACGTTACGATCTTTACTAAATGGACATAATGCTTATAATGAAATGAAAAATTTATTATCATATCATCATGATTGGATTGATGGTGGCATAAATTTATTTGCTCTGATGGGTTTTCCAGAAAAATATAGTCTTTTTTTTGATAAAATCAAATATAGTCATCAAGAAATAATTGATTGTGGCTATGCTAATGTCTGTTTCAGGTTTTTCCATGGCCTCCCACGGCTTGATCAAACTTTAGACGAGCAGATGGTTTCAGATTTTAATGATTTTCAACTTTATATGGCCAGACCATTTCCTCATTTAGATTTTATTGAAGGTCGAAACCAATATAAGAAACATGAGATTGACGACTCTGAAAAATTATATTCCATTGAGTATACATTTCTCTGGGGACGTCACTATAGTTTCCGCTACGCTTATAACGGCGATGTCGTGATCCATGGCCATACGCCAACTATCGGTTTAAGTTCATCTTTTTATGACTTCACCCACTACGTTCATCCAACGGCAAAAAAAATATTTCAAAAGTATAAGTTAGAAAGTCGCTTGCCTTTTCTTTTTTCTCGGGACGTTATGGCGGGTTTTACCAGTTTCGATGATTTCCCTAAAGGCGGCGTTTCGACTTTCGAATGCGCGCCTTGGGCCGGGGTTGAAGCTATTAACGTGGATACGGGGTCGGTTTATGGAGGCGGAGCCTTGACCGCCTTGGGTTTGTCCTCAGAGCGTCTGAAAAAGGGCGAGCTTGTGGTCGTCACGACGCCGACGATGGCCTCTGATCTGCCCCAGCGGAGTTCGTGGGACCCTTATAGTTCGGATTACAATATTTTAGATAAAATCGTCGCTGAAAAGAACGAGCCTATTTTTCGGATAATAAAAATTGGACGGTTAGGGGCCGACATGTCCTTTCCAGATAAAAATCCTATTTTCCCGTATGAGTCTTTTAGGAAACAAAAACCTAAAAGATCTATAAAATTTCGCTAGTTTTTATTATTACTTTTTTAATTTTCATTTATATTTCGCGCGTAAGGGGAAAGGCGCGTTTACATCGAGGGTTGGACCGCAAAAATATATTATGAAATATTATATTTTATGATTAGTATCATTTTTAAGTTTATTATAAGTTTTATGACTTTTTAAATAGTAAAAATGGAAGTTAAAAATTGACAAATATTCAATTATTTTCGAGTTACCAAGATACTGGCTTATGTCCAGCTAATGTTTCTAAAGTCATTTTTTTGGACACTGAAATCTTGTCGGCTAGAAGTAGCGGCGTCAAAAAAGTCCGGGAATGCTTAAGAGAAGGACAAGGCCCTCTGCTTATACGCGAACTAAGCGCTCGCCACCAAGTTGATTACGCCAATTTCGGCGAAAGGGTCCGCCTCTTTTCTGATACTGCTGGGAACCAAAGATTTGCGACGCTTTAAAGACCATTCTGGATACTACGGGGGCCAAAATAGTTTTATCCTCAGACTTGCGTTTCGCTTTTAGTCAGACCGATATGAAAGATTTATTCAAAATTCACGGGCTGGCTGAATATTACGTTGACAACACTAGCCAGGTTATTAAAAATAGCTTGACCACGAAGTTTTTTACCAATAAATACGGCGCGGGTGTATGGCATTGGCGGGTGCGGGAAATTTTGGAATATTTAGAGCGATTCCCTCAGATAAAGAGTTATGTAGTTTTTGACCGCATGTTTCTTAGACATGATTTTGCTGGTCGCCATTTTCGCGAAATACCTTATTTTAATAATAGTAATAATATAAGAGATAATGTCATATATCTTTTACAGATTGATATGTAATTGTTTTATTTATATTTATCTGACTGTGGTTAACGGGGTCGATAATTTGGCGACGTACTTTCGCCTGTTTTTAGGATTTACCTTATTGGCGCGTCTTTTCGAGTTAGTAATCGCGATTGGCATTGTTTAAGAAGACTTAAATTCTGGGATTATTTTGGCGTAATCACGCTCGGCCTTAAAAAGTCGCCAAATACGCTTAACCAAAAACAGTCAAGGGTCTTGATTTTTTTGATTTAAAATTTATATTCGCGTATTCAAAGCCAGGGTCTGGAATTGACATTTTTGGTTTTAGGTCAAGGGTCGATCAACCACAAAATTAAATTAGCGACTTGTAAATCTTGTCTATAACCATATTTGGCCATTTCCGATAATGGGCCTAGTTAGTAACTAGGCTGAAAGATTCAGAAAACGCTCTATTTTATGTGACTCAAGATTATATAAGTCCTTATATGTTATTTGTTATAGCATAAATTATTTTTTGTTTTATTTGGTATTAATGATATAATGTTGATTTTATTTGATAAAGATTAATATATTTATCAAATAATTATATTTTATGTTTCTTAGATTTCCATTTTTGGTTTTTATATGTCTACACCGGATTGATCAATCTTTAGACGTTCAGATATTTTTAGTTTTTAATAATTTTATAGATATTTAGCTAGTCTATTACATATTTATATAGAAATATAGAGGCCCAAAAATGACAAAAATTCAATTATATTCGAGTTACCAAGATACTGGCTTCTGTCCAGCTAATGTTTCTAGAGTCGTTTTTTTGGACACTGAAGTTTTGTCGACTAATTATGACGGCGTGGATAAAGTCAGGGAATGCTTAAGAAAAGGACAAGGTCCTGAGCTTATACGCGAACTTAGCGATCTCCACCAAGTTGATTACGCCAAGTTCCGCGAAAATGTCGCTCCTATTTTATATTACTGCTGGGACCCAAAGACTATCAACGCTTTAAAGAACGTTCTGGATACAACTGGGGCGAAAATAGTTTTATCCTCAGACTTGCGATTCGCTTTTAGCCAAAGCGATATGGCGGATTTATTCAAAATTCATGGCCTGGCTGAATATTACGTTGACAATATTGGCCAGGTTATTGACGACAACGAGACCACGAAGTTTTTTACCAATAAATACGGTATTGACGTTTGCCATTGGCGGACTTGGGAAATTTTGGAATATTTAGAGCGATGCCCTCAGATAAAGAGTTATGTCGTTTTAGACGAAATGTATCTTAATCCTGGTTTGGGCGATCGTTTTTTTCGCGACTTTACTTCTTATCAAAAAGATATGATCGCAAAAATCATTCAACTGCTACAGACAGATATGTAATTGTTTTCTTTTAACAATTCTCTAAAAGAACTTAACGGGATCGACTAATTATGCGACAGATTTTCGCCTTATTTTTAGGCGGTGACTAGGCTGGATGGCCGCGTCGAGTTAATAATCGCGATTGGCTTTTCTATGAAGTTTTAAAATCTTAAAATATTTTGGCCTAATCTCGCGCGGTCTTCAAAAGTCGCGAATACGTTTTTAACGATAGCGGTTAAAGAACTTGTAATTTTTGATTTAAAAATTATATTTTGTTAAGTAAAGCCAGAATCTGGTAATGACTTTTTTGTTTTTGGGCCGTCGCGTGATAATTCAAAAAAATATAATTAGCAAGTAGTAATATATTTTTTATATTGGACATTAAGAAAGCTTTCTTTTGGGCTGATATTGTGCGCCGTGGAAAGGCGCGTTTACCTAGCGGGTTGGAATACCCGTCCGGCAACTGGATTGCTCCAGCCGGTAGCAACCTTGAGAGTCATGGAGGTAACGAAGTGGCTTAAGCTCTT